>NZ_JAIEPN010000015.1 GCF_019748365.1 Novosphingobium sp. | reverse complement strand
GACATGTCGGTCTTGTCTTCGGTGAAGTAGACGTCCTGGACAAGGTCCTTCGGCCAGGGCTGATAGCCCATGGCGTCTGCCGTGATGATCGTGCCGGCCGGGAGCGCGCGGTTGGCGACGAGCACCTTGGCGCCCATCTGCACCTTCGCGGCGGCAGCTGCCTGCGGCGATGCGGCGCCCGCAAACAGGCTCCTGGCAGCAAAGGCCGTGCCGATCGCCACGATCAGCGCCCCTACCAGCAGCAACAGCTTCTTCCTGTCCATGGCTTCAATCCTGCCGTTAATCCGCCCGCATCATTCGGGCAAAATGGTTAAGATAGCGTCAGCCCGCCGCAACGGCGTTCAGAGCGCTCCAATCGGTGGTGGTGATGATCCAGAGTCCTGCGGTCGCGATGGCGATGCCGTAGGGGATCTTGAGCTTGTCCTTCTGGCGCCGCGCGATGTGCCACATGCCCATCGTGATGGTCAGCACGCCCCCTGCGAGCGCCATGATGACCAGCAGCTTCAGGAACAGCAGCACCGGCATCCACAGCGCCAGCGCCGTGAGGAGCTTGACGTCGCCACCGCCCATGGCCTTCAGCGCGAAGAGCCCGGCGAGGACGAAGAAGGTGACCACCGCGAGGCCAAGCTGGAGCGCGACCCCCGGCCAAAGCGCCAGGCCCGATGCCCACCAGAACAGGGGCGCACCCGCAGCAATGGCGGCATTCAGCCAGTTGTCGATCTGGCGGCGGCGAATATCGGTGATCGCGGCAATCGTGAGTGCGATTGCCAAGGCCCCGACCAGTCCGTAAACGATGTGAGTTCCCTGCATGAGGGGTCTCATACGGGACAATCACTTACCAAACGGTAACCAAACAAGCGCCGCAGTTCCGCGCATTTGCGGATGCCGCGACAGCGTTGTGACAGGAGTGTCGGGTTGAGTTCAGGGATGGACGGTTCCTGCGATGTCAGGCGGACGATTCCCGCCTCCGCACGGGAATGGCGCTGGGCCTTGCCCGATGGTCACGAGGTTCGCCGCATCCGCTTCGAACCGCCGGCAGACAAGGCGCCGCGCGGGTCGATCCTGTTCATGCCCGGACGTGCCGATTTCTATGAGAAGTATCTGGAAACACTGGCGGAATGGTCTGCGGCAGGCTGGGATGTGAGTGCTGCCGACTGGCGCGGGCAGGGGGCTTCCGGACGCATGACGGCAAACCCGCTGGTCGGTGACATTGCCGATTTCTCGATCTGGATTGCCGACCTTCGCGCATTGTGGGCGGACTGGGTGCGCACCACCCCCGGACCCCATGTTCTGGTCGGTCATTCGATGGGCGGACATCTGGTTTTGCGCGCCGTGGCAGAGGGGGCGGCAAGCCCGGATGCCGTTGTGCTCAGCGCGCCCATGCTCGGATTCGTCACGGCGATTCCGCAGCTTGTTCAGCAAATCTATGGAAAGATCATGTGCTGGATCGGCAACCCGGAGCGCATGGCATGGCAGGCCAGCGAGAAGCCCGGGTCCGACAGCGATGATCGTATCGACCTGCTGACCCACGATGCGGACCGCTATTCGGACGAGCTGTGGTGGCGCGCGGCGCGGCCTGCGCTCGAGATCGGCCCGGCCAGCTGGCGCTGGGTAGAGCGCGCGGCGGCCTCGATCGAAGCCTTGCGCGCGCCGGGCGTGCTCGAAGCCGTCACGGCGCCCGTGCTGGTGCTTGCCGCCAAGAAGGATGCGCTGGTCTCGTGGCCCGCCATCGAGCAGGCGGCCGATCGCCTTCCGCGCGGCGAACTGGTGGCGTGGGGGGCCGAAGCGCGCCACGAATTGCTGCGCGAGGCTGATCCGGTCCGTCGGCAGGTCATGGCCGCGATCACCAGCTTCCTCGATCGCGCGGTTCCGGCAAAGACGGCTTGAGCTCCATGACCGCAGCGGACGTCTTTGATATCGCCATCGTTGGCGCCGGCATGGCCGGCTCCAGCCTTGCTGCCGAGTGCGCGCCGCATGCCCGCGTGCTGCTGATCGAGGCGGAGGATACGCCGGGCTATCACACCACCGGCCGCTCGGCCGCGTTCTGGCACGAGACGCTTGGCGGCCCGAAGATCTATCCGCTGACGTCCGCTTCGGGGCCATGGCTCGCCGAACACGGTTTTCTGAGCGCGCGCGGCGGGCTGCATATCGGGCGCGAGGATCATCGCGCCACGGCTGAAAGCTTCCTCGCAGCGTTCGAAACTGCCGGGGCGCGGGTCGAACTGATCGGCCGCGCGCGGCTTGAGCAGATCGTGCCCGGTCTGCGGCCTGAATGGATCATCGGTGCGTGGGAACCGGAATGCGCCGATATCGACGTCGCCGCGATGCACCAGCATTACCTTGCCGCCGCGCGCAAGGCGGGCAGCGTGCTGCGCGTGCGCGCGCGGCTCGATCATGCCGAACGCACTGGCGGCAGCTGGTCGTTGGCCTGGAGCGGGGCGGCCGGACAGGGTGAGGCTCGTGCTGCGCTGCTGGTGAATGCGGCGGGCGCCTGGGCCGATACCGTGGCCGGGCTGGCCGGGGCAGCGCCGCTCGGGATCCAGCCAAAGCGCCGCTCGATGGTTCAGCTGCGCATAGATCCGGCACCGCCACCGACGCTCCCGCTCACGCTGAGCTTCGACGAGGATTTCTACTTCCGCCCGCAGGGTGACCGCCTCTGGCTTTCCCCGCACGACGAGACGCCCGACGTGCCGCGCGATGCGGCGCCCGAAGAGCTCGACATCGCGATGGCGATCGACCGGATGGAGCAGGCGGTCGACTGGAAAGTGCGGGCGCTCGAACGACGCTGGGCCGGGCTGCGATCGTTCGCGCCGGACCGGCTGCCGGTTTATGGCTTCGATCCCGTGCGCGAGGGCCTGTTCTGGTTTGTCGGCCAAGGCGGCATCGGCATCCAGACCGCGCCGGCTGCCGCCCGGCTCGGCGCACAGCTCCTGCTCGGCCTCCCGCGCGACGCAATGACGCAAGGCCTCGACGCGTCGTTCTACTCGCCCGCGCGTTTCACGGCCTAGGCGGCATTTCGGACTCCCAACAAGGTCACCGCGTGGTAAAGACGGTTTAGGTAGTCTTACCAGGGAGAGTTAAAGCCATGGCGCACCGTTTCGAGATCCGGAAGAACAAGGCGGGCGAGTTCGTCGCCTATTTCTGCCATAACGCCGAGACGATTTTCTGGACCGAGGGCTACAAGTCGAAGGCCAGCGCGAAGAACGCCATCGAGTCGGTGCTGAAGAACGGCCCCGGCGCCGAAGTGGTCGACACCACCACCGACGACTGAGGCGTCACGCCCTCAGGCTGCTATGGCCGCGTCACTGGCGAGCTTGTCGACACGCTCGTTCTCCGGGTGGCCGTCGTGGCCTTTCACCCAGACCCATTCGATCGTGTGCGGGCGCGCTGCAGCGATCAGCGCGCGCCACAAGTCCTCGTTCTTCACCGGCTTGTTGTCGGCGGTCTTCCAGCCCTTCTTCTGCCAGCCGAACACCCATTTGGTGATCCCGTCGAGCACGTAGCGGCTGTCTGTGTGGAGTGTGACCTTGCAAGGCTGCTTCAGCGCCTCAAGCCCCTTGATCGCCGCCATCAGTTCCATGCGGTTGTTGGTCGTTTCGCGCTCGCTGCCCGAAAGTTCCTTCTCGGCCTCGCCCATGCGCAGCAGCGCGCCCCAGCCGCCCTTGCCGGGATTGCCCTTGCAGGCCCCGTCGGTGAACATTTGCACGTGCTTCACGCGAAGACGTCCGGGTTTGCCTTGTAGAACCCCAGCCGCCGGGCCGGCCCCATCGGATCCTTGGGCGTGACGAGCGCGTCTGCCGGGGTGTTGAGCCAGTCCCACGCGCGGCTCATGGCAAAGCGCATCGCCGCGCCCTGGCCCAGCAGCGGCAGCGCGGCGCGCTCCTCGGCGCTCAGCGGGCGGACGCTTTCATAGCCTTCGATCAGCGCTGCCGAGATATCGGCACAGAACCGGTCGTCCTTGTCGAAGCACCACGCGACATGAGTGACGGCGAGATCGTAGGCGATGATATCGTTGCAGGCGAAGTAGAAGTCGATCAGGCCCGTCACCTTGTTGCCCAGCATCAGCACGTTGTCCGGAAACAGGTCGGCGTGGATGACGCCGGAGGGCAGGCCCTGCGGCCAATCGGCGGCAAGGCGTGGCAATTCGTCCGCCACGATCCGGGCCAGTTCCGGATTGATCCGCGCAAGGCCGTCCGCACCGCAGGCTGCGGCCAGCCGCTGCCATTCCGCCACGCCCATGTCATTGGCACGAACGCCGGGGAAATCAGCCGCCGCCAGATGCAGCCGCGCCAGCTCCGCGCCCACCGCGCGCGCCTGCCCGGCTGTCGGCGTGCTCACCGAAACCCCCGGCAGATACTCGATCAGCGCGAGCGCCTTGTCGCCACTCGGGCCGGGGCGCGTCACATAGAGGTTCCCCTCCCGATCGTGGATCGTGCGCGGCACCGGGCAGCCCTTTGCCGCCAGATGATCGAGCAGCGAGAGGAAATAGGGCAGGTCCGCAAGCTCGATACGGAACTCATACATCGTCAGGATGAAGCGCGCACCTGCTCCATCGCGACCCGTGGTTTCCAGCAGCCAGTTGCTGTTGGAAACACCCTCGGCGATTCCCTTGGCCGAAACCAGCGTGCCGACATCAAAGCGAGCGATCAGCGCGGACATCTCCTCCGCGCCGAGGTGGGTGTAGACTGCCATGGAGCCTGCTTCAGTCCGTCAGCTGGCGCGGCAGCTTGAACACCATGTTCTCGACCGTGGTGGTCACGGTTTCCTCTTCCACCGCGCGCCATTCGCGCAGCCGCTCGACCACTTCCCGCACCAGCACTTCGGGTGCAGACGCCCCGGCGGTGAGGCCAAGCGTCTCGACATTCGCCAGCCATGCCGGATCGATCTCGGCTCCACGCTGGATCAGCCGCGCCGGTGTCCCCTCGCGCTCGGCCACTTCGACAAGGCGCAGCGAATTGGAACTGTTGGGCGCGCCGATCACCAGCAGCAGATCGCAGCGCTCGGCGATCGCCTTCACCGCCGCCTGCCGGTTCGATGTGGCGTAGCAGATATCCTCGGCGCGGGGCCCCGCGATCTCGGGAAAGCGCGTCCGCAGCGCGGCCACGATCTCGCGCGTGTCGTCGACCGAAAGCGTCGTCTGGGTCAGGAAGGCGAGCGGCGTGCCGGCCGGGAAATCCAGCGCTTCCACATCCTCCAGCGTCTCCACCAGCGTGATCGAGCCATCGGGCACCTGGCCCATCGTGCCGATCACTTCCGGATGGCCCTTGTGTCCGACGAAAAGGATGTGCCGCCCCGCCGTGACATGCCGTTCGGCCTGGCGGTGGACCTTGCTGACGAGCGGGCAGGTTGCATCCAGCCAGTCGAGCCCGCGCTCGGTGGCGGCGGCGGGCACCACCTTGGGCGCACCATGCGCGGAAAAGACCACGGGCTTGCCATCGGGCACTTCATCGAGTTCTTCGACAAAGACCGCGCCCTTGGCCTTGAGCCCTTCGACCACGAAGCGGTTGTGGACGATTTCGTGGCGAACGTAGACCGGCTCGCCGAACCGGTCGAGCGCGCGCTCGACGATCTCGATCGCGCGGTCTACCCCGGCGCAGAAACCGCGCGGGGCGGCGATCAGCAGCTTGAGCGGGGCAAGGCCGTTCGGGGTATTGCCGGTCTGCGCGGGGGCGGGTGAAGTCGGTGCGGTGGTGGTCATCACGGGCGACCTTAGCAGGGGGGCGCTCTCACGCAAAGCCGCCGCGAGGGGTAAGCAGCATTGCGCCGCAGGAATGCGGTGGCTAGAGGATGCGCTCTACGCTGCCCGAGGATGCCTGAATGACCCCGTCCGCCTTTCGTCCTGCTTCCTTCCGGCGTCTCGCTCCGCTGGCTGCGCTGGCCCTCATGGGTACGCTGGGCGCCTGCAAGAGCGGCGGCGGCGAACTGGTGGTGGACGACAGCGTCGGCGTCACCGCGCTGCGCAGCCCGTGCCCGCTGGTCGAAATTCCCGACATGACCGGCGATATCACGCTGTTCACCGCGCCGGGCCGTACCGATGCGGGCGCGATTGACTTGACCGCGTCGATCACCAACCTGCGCAGCACCTGCGATGATGCCAAGGGCCAGACCGAGCTTTCCACCCAGGCGACCTTCGATGTCTTCGCCCGCCGCAGCGATACGCGCGGCGCGCGCCGGGTGGTGCTCCCGTATTTCTCGGCCGTGATGCGCGGCGGCAATGTCGTGATTGCCAAGCGGCTCGGCTCGGTCACGCTCGATTTCGCCGATGGGCAGGACCGCGCGCAGGCCACCGCCCGTGCCGGCTCGACCGTTGACCGCTCCGAGGCAACGCTGCCCGCGAACGTGCGCAAGCTGCTCAACAAGAAGCGCAAGGCCGGTCAGGCGGACGCCGCCACCGATCCGCTCGCGCTGCCCGAAGTGCGCACCGCGCTTGCCAAGGCGAGCTTCGAGCTCGTCGTTGGCTTCCAGCTGACCGAAACGCAACTGGCGTACAACGCCACGCGCTAGGCTAGGCATTCCCTCTTGCGCGCGCTTGGGCTAACGGCGCGCTCATGACCGAGACTGCAAAACCCGCCGCTCTTCCCCTCTTCGCCGATTTTGCCGGTGTGATCGACCGCGCGCTCGATGCGCTCGTCGCCGCCGGTTCGCTGCCCGAGGGCCTCGCGCGAAGCGGGGTGACCTGCGAGCCGCCGCGTGAGGCGAGCCACGGCGATATCTCGACGAACGCCGCGATGGTGCTGGCCAAACCCGCCGGCACCAATCCACGCGCGCTCGCCGCGCTGCTGGTCGAGGAACTGGCCAAGGAGCCGCGCGTCGCTTCAGCGGAGATTGCCGGGCCGGGCTTCATCAACCTGCGGCTGGCGGACAGCGCGTGGCTGGCCGAGCTGGCGCTGATCGCCGCAAGGGCTGGCGATTATGGTCGCTCGGCCGTGGGCGGCGGCACGATGGTCAACGTCGAATACGTCTCGGCCAACCCCACCGGCCCGATGCATATGGGCCACTGCCGCGGCGCGGTGGTGGGCGATGCGCTCGCCAGCCTGCTCGAGTTTGCGGGGCACCGGGTCACGCGCGAATACTACGTCAACGATGCCGGCGCGCAGGTCGATGTGCTCGCCCGCTCGGTCCACCTGCGGTACCGCGAGGCGCTGGGCGAGGATGTCGGCGCGGTGCCCGAAGGGCTCTATCCGGGCGAATATCTCGTGCCGGTCGGGCAGGCACTCGCCGCCGAATTCGGTGACAAGTATGCAAAGGCGCCCGAGGCAGGCTGGCTCGTGCTGTTCCGCACGCGCGCCGTCGCCGCGATGATGGACATGATCCGTGCCGATCTCGCCACGCTGGGCATCCATCACGACCTGTTCTCTTCCGAAGCCGAACTTCAGGCCTCGGGCAAGGTCGATGCGGCTGAAGCATGGCTGCGCGCGCATGACCTTGTCTATGACGGCGAGCTTGAAGCGCCCAAGGGCAAGACGCCCGAGGACTGGGAGCCGGTGGCACTGCCGCTGTTCCGGTCGACCAGGTTCGGCGACGATCAGGACCGCCCGATCAAGAAATCGAACGGCGCCTGGACCTATTTCGGCGCCGACCTTGCCTATCACTTCCAGAAGGCGCAGGCGGCGGACGCGCTCGTCGATATCTGGGGCGCGGACCATGCCGGGACGGTCAAGCGGATCAAGGCCGCCGTCGCCGCGCTGACCAGCGCCGACGGGGCCGCGCCCAAGCCCTTCGAGATCAAGCTGGTCCAGATGGTCCAGCTGATGAAGGGCGGCCAGCCGTTCAAGATGTCGAAGCGCGCAGGCAATTTCGTCACGCTCGCCGATGTCGTAGAAATGGTCGGCAAGGACGTGGTGCGCTTCACCATGCTCACCCGCAAGCCCGATGCGCAGATGGACTTCGATTTCGACAAGGTGGTCGAAGCCTCGAAGGACAATCCGGTGTTCTATGTCCAGTATGCCCACGCGCGCATCCATTCCACCTTGCGCAAGGGGGCGGCGGAAGGCTTTGCGCCCGCGCCGGAGCATGTCGCGCTGCTCGGCACGGAGGAACTGGGCCTCGTCAAACTTGCCGCGCAGTTCCCGCGTGTGGTCGAAAGTGCCGCCGCCGCGCGCGAGCCGCATCGGGTGGCGTTCTTCCTCTATGACCTCGCTGCCGGGTTCCACGCCTACTGGAACGTCGGGAACGACCGGCCGGACAAGCGCTTCATTGTGGCACAGGATGCGGCGCTGACCTCGGCGCGGCTTTTCCTCGCCTCACAAATCGGGCAAGTGGTAAAGAACGGTTTGGCCTTGCTGGGCGTAGAGGCCGCCGAGGAGCTTTGACGCGATGGTTATCAGCGGAGCCGAGGGGACCGGCGAAGGGGACGAGAACACCGGCATGCCGATCAATCCGGCGGCATGGGGGGAAGCGGCCGAGCACGCGGCAGACGAGGCGCATGACGCGATAAGCGGCCAGGGCGATCGCCTCGCCCTAGGCGACGAGGAACGCCTGCCCTGGCTCGAAAGCGCCGATGACGTCGATTTCGACGAGCCGGCGGAAGGCAACAGCCGCATGATCGGCTTCGGCGTGCTGGCGGCCCTGCTGCTGGCGGCGTTGGTTGGCGGGATCTACTGGGTCTCGCATCGGAACGCCGGCAATGCCGCCGCCGATGGCAGCCTGATCGCCGCCGAAAAGGAGCCCTACAAGATCGCGCCCAAGGATCCCGGCGGCAAGACCTTCGAAGGCACCGGCGATGCCAGCTTCAAGGTGAGCGAGGGCGAGAAGCCCGTCGCCAACCTCGCCGGCAGTGCTGCGGCCCCTGCAGCGACACCTGCCTCCACGCCAAAGCCCTCGGTAGCGGCGTCTGCATCGGCACCGGCGGCCCCTGCATCAGGCGGCGTTGGCGTGCAGGTCGGCGCATTCTCGACAGCGGCATCGGCCGAAATGGCATGGTCCAAGCTCGTCGCGGCTCACGACGCGCTATCCGGCCTCTCGCACCGCGTGGTCGAAGGCAAGGCCGACATGGCGACCGTGTTCCGCCTGCAGGCCGTGGCGGGCGATCTCGCCGCCGCCAATGCGCTTTGCGCCAAGCTGCAGGCGGGTGGCCTCAAGTGCCAGGTGAAGCGCTGAACTAGCGTTTTTCCCCCGCGATCCGCAGCTCCCGGCCTTGCGCCGGGGGCGGGCTTTGCGCAAACCCTTGCCCCATGCTCCCCGCGATCTTCGGCCTGTCGGGCCTCACACTCAGCGAAGACGAGCGCGCTTTCTTCCGCGATTGTGATCCGGCGGGCTACATCCTGTTTGGCCGCAATGTCGAAAGCCGCACGCAGCTCCGCGCGCTGACCGACGAACTGCGCGCGCTCCATGGGCGGGAGCGCACCTTCATCTGCATCGATCAGGAAGGCGGCCGTGTCGCGCGAATGAAGCCGCCGGTTTGGGCCGCCTATCCCCCCGGCGCGGCGTTCGACCGGCTCTACGAACGCGCCCCGATCAGCGCGATCGAAGCGGCACGGGCGCATGCAGAAGCGCTGGGGCTCGATCTGGCTGAAGCAGGGATCAGCGTCGATTGCCTGCCGCTGCTCGATGTGCGGCAGGAAGGCGCGCACGATGTGATCGGCGACCGCGCCTTGGGGCATGAGCCGCTGCGCGTCGCGGCACTTGGCCGCGCCATGCTCGAAGGCCTCGCGCGCGCAGGCGTGGCCGGCGTGATCAAGCATATCCCCGGCCATGGCCGCGCCGGGGTGGACAGCCACAAGGAACTGCCCACCGTCACCGCAGGCGATGCTGAGCTTGAAACCGACATCGCCCCCTTCCGCAGCCTCAAGGACAGCCTGATCGGCATGACGGCCCACGTGCGCTACATCGCTTGGGACGACGAGAACCCGGCCACACTCTCGTCCACCGTGATCCGCGACGTGATCCGCACCCGCATCGGCTTCGAGGGCCTGCTCCTTACCGACGATCTCGACATGCAGGCGCTCGGCGGCGCAGTGCCTGACCGGGCGGCGCGCGCGCAGGCTGCGGGCTGCGACATCGCGCTCAATTGCTGGGCAAAGATGGATGACATGGTCGGCATCGCGCAGGCGCTCGCGCCGATGTCCGCCGAAACCGCCGCCCGGCTCGAACGCGCGCTCGCCGCAACCGGTGATTTCAGCGCGCCGGTTGATCTCGCACGGCAGGCCGAGCGCACCGAGACGCGCGACAGGCTGCTGGCCCTCGCCGCGTGATGGAGGAAACCGCCCTTGCCGCGCCGCTTGTTGGCGACGACTGGGACGACACCCCGCTCGATGTCCCGCCCGAGGCGCGTGCCGATGCGGCCGACACGCTGACGCTCACCATCGATGGCTGGGAAGGGCCGCTCCACCTCCTGCTCGATCTGGCGCGGCGGCAGAAGGTGGACTTGCGCAAGATTTCGATCCTCGCGCTGGTGGATCAGTATCTCGGCTTCGTCGAGCGCGCGGGGGCGCAGCGGCTGGAACTGGCGGCGGACTACCTCGTCATGGCGGCCTGGCTTGCGTGGCTCAAGTCGCTCCTGCTCCTGCCGCGCGATCCCGAAGTGCAGCCGAGCCCCGAGGAACTCGCGCTGCGCCTGCAGCTGCGCCTCCAGCGCCTCGGCGCGATGCGCGAGGCCGGCGCGCGGCTCATGGCGCGGGACCGGCTCGGCCGCGATGTTTTCGCGCGCGGTGCGCCGGAGGGCCTGCTCGTCGATCGGCAGGTGCGCTGGCACTGCGATCTCTTTGCGCTGATGCAGGCCTATGGCCACGTCCAGCATCGCAACCGCCCGGTGGTCCACATGGTGCGCGCGCGCCCGGTGATGACGCTGGAAGCCGCCATCGCGCGGGTCGAGGCGCTGATCGGGATGGCGATCGACTGGACCGCACTCACCAGCTTCCTTCCGCCGCAAGACGACAGCGCCGATCCGCGCCTTGCCCGTTCGGCGCTCGCCTCCAGCTTCGTGGCGGCGCTGGAGCTTGCCAAGCAGGGCAAGGTCGAACTCGCGCAGGACGCGACTTTCGCCCCGCTCCTCCTGCGGCGGACTGCCGCATGAACGAAGTCGAACGCGCGGTCGAGGCGGCGCTGTTCGCAGCCGAAGCGCCGATGACGGCGGAAGAGCTGTCGCGCCATCTTGGCGGCGCGGAAGGTGTGGAGGCGGCACTCGTCGCCTTGGCCGCACACTATGCCGGGCGCGGTATCGAACTCGTCCTGCGCGGGGACCGCTGGCACTTCCAGACCTCGCCCGATCTCGCGCATCTCCTGCGCCGCGAGCGCGAGGACGTGCGCCGGCTTTCGCGCGCGGCGACCGAGGCGCTGGCGATCATCGCCTATCACGAACCCGTCAGCCGCGCCGAGATCGAGGCGATCCGCGGCGTGCAGACCGCCAAGGGCACGCTCGACGTGCTGATGGAAGCGGGCTGGATCAAGGTTGCGGGCCGCCGCGAAGGCCCGGGCCGCCCGACGATCTACGCGACAACCCCCGCGTTCCTCGCCCATTTCGGCCTCGAATCGCGCCGCGATCTGCCGGGGATCGAGGAACTGCGTGCGGCAGGCTTGCTCGATCCGGTCGAGGCGGTGTTCGCCGGTGAGCCGGATGAAGAACCGGACGGGGAAGACGTTGGTGCATCCGAGCTTGACGAATCTGCGTGAGCTTGCTGGCAGTTTCGTGCGAGATGTCCTATCTGCAGGGGCATAAAGGAGATTACCCATGGGCGCTCTGTCCCTTCCGCATCTGATCATTCTGGCGCTGGTCGTCCTCATCCTCTTCGGCCGTGGCCGCATTTCCGAGATGATGGGCGATTTCGGCAAGGGTATCAAAAGCTTCAAGCAGGGCATGAGCGAGGGGGCGGAGACGCCGCTCGTCCAGCCGCCGGCGCAGATCCAGCAGCAGCCTGTGGCCCCGGCGCAGCCGGCTGTCCAGCCTGAGCAGACCGGCTCCGGCCCCGCCGCCTGATCCTGCTGACACCTCAGGCCTGAAACGATGTTCGGCATTGCGCCAGACGAGATGCTCCTCGTCGTGATCGTGGCGATCATCGTCATCGGTCCCAAGGACCTGCCGCTCGCACTGCGCACCGCCGGGCGGTGGATCGGCAAGATCCGCCGCGTTTCCGGCCACTTCCGCGCCGGTATCGAAACCATGATCCGCGAGGCGGAGATGGAAGAGATGGAGCGCAAGTGGAAGGAGCAGAACGCTGCGATCATGGCCGCACATCCCACGCCTGATCCCGCCGCTGGCCAAAGCACCGATGCGACTGCCGACCAGAACGATCCGCCGCCCTTGATGACCCCGCTGCCTGCGCCGATCGATCCTGAAGTTGCGGCCGTCGCGCCGACCGAGCCGCTGCCCGCGCCCGTCGGCGAAATGCTGCCCATCTCGGAACGGCCCGCCCGCGCGCGAGGGCCTGCAGAGGGTGCAAACGGGGGCGCAGCATGATGGTCAGTGATATCGACGAGACCCAGGCCCCGCTGCTCGATCACCTGCTCGAGCTGCGCACCCGCCTGCTGCGCTGCGTCTATGCGCTCGTCATCGCCTTTGCCGCCTGCTTCTATTTTGCGGACCGCATCCTTGCCATTCTGGTCCAGCCGCTGGTCCATGCCTTTCCGGCGGGGCAGGGCAAGCTGATCTACACCAAGCTCTATTCGGCGTTCTTCGTCGATCTCAAGGTCTCGCTCTTCGCTGCGTTTCTCGTCTGCTTCCCGGTGATTGCCAACCAGCTCTGGGCGTTCATCGCGCCCGGGCTCTATGCGCGGGAGAAGAAGGCGTTCCTGCCGTTCCTGCTGGCCACGCCGGTGCTGTTCACGGCGGGCGCATGCCTTGCCTATTTCTTCGTGATGCCCACCGCGTTCAAGTGGTTCATCGGCTTTCAGGGCGATCGCGGAGGGCTCCAGCTCGAAGCGCTGCCGGGGATCGAGGAATACCTCAACCTCGTGATGCAGTTCATCTTCGCCTTCGGGATCAGCTTCCTGCTCCCCGTGCTGCTGATGCTGCTCAACCGCGCCGGGATTGTGACGCGCGGGCAGCTCGTCGCGGCGCGGCGCTACGTGATCGTCGGCATCACCGCGCTCGCGGCGGTGATCACCCCGCCCGATGTGCTGAGCCAGCTCATGCTCGCGATTCCCTTGATGATCCTCTTCGAAGGCACGCTCGTCGTCATGCGCTTTGCCGAGAAGAAGGACGCCGAGGAAAAGGCCAAGGCCGAAGCCGCGGGGGCCTGACAGTCAGTATCGCGTCACGCCGAAGCCGTGGCGCGGAAAATGGACGTTGACGGCGCCGGTCAGCGCGTGTTCGCGGCGGATCACGATGACATTGGTATCGCAGCGCAGCAAGGTGCCGTGGCTGGGCATCACGCCGTAGTCGACCGGCGCGACGTTGACTTCGGTGCCGGGCGGGATTGCGGGGAGGTCGCTTGCCTGCTCTACCGGCAGCGGGTCGGCCGCATGAGCGATGGCCAGCGCATCGTCGGCCGAGATGGCCTCGCCGGCGTGTTCGCCAAACCTCCGCATGCGCTCCATCCACGTGCTCACGTGGGCGCGCGCCGCGAGCCGGTCTGCCATCCCGCCTCCGGCGTGGATGAACCACAGCATGTGGTAGACCGAGAAATCGGCAATACTCCAGTCCGCGCCGAACAGATAGGGCCGGCCATCGCCAAGCTGGGTCTCCATCTCGGCAAGGAAACGGGCGTAGCGGGCCTGCGCTTCGTCGACCGGCACGCGGCGCACTTGCGCGCCCTGTGCGAAGTTGGCGCGGTCTTCGGCGAAGGCTTGCGCGGTGGCGGGATCGGTGAAGAAATTGCCCATGTTTTCAGGCAGGAAGCGCAACGTGACGGCGGCCCAGAACAGTTCGGTATCGACCCAGCGCGCCAGCGTCTGTGCAGCCAGCACCTGCCCCATCGGATAGAGCGTGGGGCCAGTGCCCAGATCATCCAGATGCTCGGCGATCAGCGCGGTATCACAATAGACGTCCGCGCCGACCTGCAGCACCGGAATGCGCCGGTAGCCGCCGGTGAGGGCAATGGTCGCCGGGCGCGGCATGACCATCGAGACTTGCAGCGAACGCCATGCAAGGTCCTTGGCGCCAAGGATCGCGCGCACTTTCTCCGAGAACGGCGATTCCGGGTAATGATGCAGGATCAGTTCGGCCATTGCCAGGGTCCTTACTTCTTGACCGGCTCAGCGCCCACCGCGCCGCCTTCGGGCTTCGCCGCGTCCCACACCTTGCCGCCGCCGACCCATGTTTCGAGCACCTTGGTCTTGCGGATCGCTTCGGGCGCAGCGGTCATCGGATCGGTATCGACGAAGATGAAATCAGCGCGCTGTCCGGGCGCAAGGCGGCCGAAGCGCTTCTCGGCAAAACCGGCGTAAGCGGCATCGGACGTGTATCCGGCCAGCGCCGTCTCGCGGCTGACGCGCTCCTGCACCTGCCAGCCGCCTGCAGGCTGGCCGCTTTCATCGATGCGGCTGATCGCGGCGGCAAAGCCGGTCCACGGATCGGGTAGCTCGACCGGCACATCCGAGCCGAACGCCAGCACCGCGCCATGCGCCTTGGCCGAGGCCCAGGCATAGGCGCCGGTCAGCCGGTTCGGTCCGAGGCGGGCTTCGGCCATCAGGCGGTCCGAGGTCTGGTGCACCGGCTGCATCGAGGCGATGAGGCCAACCGATTTCGCCACACGTTCCGCGATAGGCCAATCGGCGGGATCGATCACTTGCGCGTGCTCGATCCGCCAGCGGCGATCGCCCTTGTAGGTCTGCGCAAGGTCTTCCATCGCGCCGAGCAGGACCGCATTGGCCTCGTCGCCGATGGCGTGGACGGCGATCTGGAAGTTGTCCATCGCCGCCCGGCTCATCAGATTGCCCAGTTGCGTCTGGGTGAGGCGGGGCAGGCCGCGCGTATCGGGCTTGTCGTGGTAGGGCGCCTTGAGCCAGGCCCCCCGCGAGCCGAGCGCGCCGTCCATGTAAAGCTTCACGCCATTGAGGCGCAGCCGGTCGGCATAGAGCCACGGCGAGGGCCCGGGGCCGCCGATCTGCACCGTGCTGTCGATCCCCGAACCATAGGCCATGATCCGCACGTATAGCGTGTTGGCATCGCCCGCGCGGCGGAAGGTCTGCCAGTCCGCCATTTCGGTGCCCATGTCAGCCACGGCCGTGAGGCCGCGGCGATAGAAGTCCCGCTGGGCGAGCGCGAGGGCGGCGTCATAATCGCGCGGGGTCGGCGCGGGCACATGGCTTGCGACGAGATCGGCGGCATTGTCCACCAGCACGCCCGCCGGGCTGCCGTCGGCAAGGCGGATGATTTCGCCGCCCGAGGGGGACTGGCTTGCCATTGTTACCCCGCCGGCCTTGAGCGCGGCGCTATTGGCCCATCCCGCATGGCCATCGGCGCGACCGAGCCAGACAGGGCGATCGCTTACGACGGCATCAAGCTCCGCTGCCGTCGGGAAGCGGCCGAGCTTCCAGCGCTCCTGATTCCAGCCGCGCCCGATCAGCCAGGGCCGGTCCGGATGCGCCTTGGCATAGGCGGCGATCTTCTCCAGAGCTTCGGCGAGGCTGTTCGTTTCCGATAGATCGAGGGTCAGCGCGGCAAAGCCGGTGCTCATCACATGGACATGCGCGTCGATCAGGCCGGGCAGCATGATCCGCCCCTTGCCGTCGACGCGGTACTGGAAACCCTTTTTCGGCGTCTTCTCGCCCTCGTGGATCAGCGCCTTCACCACGCCGGCATCGTCCATCAACATGGCCTTGAACCGCTCGACATGGCCGTCGGCGCCGATGGTCTGGCCTTGTACGTTGTCGACGAGGGTGTCGGCGTGGGCCTGCTGGGATGCGGCGAGGGCTGCCAGCACCAACACGCCCACCCCCAGCCCCTCCCGCAAGCGGGAAGGGAGTAGCCAGCGCGAGTATCTCCCCTCCCGCTTGCGGGAGGGGTCGGGGGAGGGTGTGTTGCGGTACGCGGCTCGGCGGCGGAACAGGCCCCCCATCAGCCGTTCCCCCGCCGCGGCAGCCTTCGGATCAGCGCGCTCGTATCCTGCCGTCCGCCGCCCAGCGCCTGCACATCGGCATAGAACTGGTCGATCAGTGCGGTGGTGGGTACGCTCGCCCCCACGCCGCGCGCTTCCTCGATGGCAAGGCCGAGGTCCTTGCGCATCCAGTCGACCGCGAAGCCGAAGTCGAATTCGTCCTTCGCCATCGTGTGCCAGCGGTTGTCCATCTGCCACGATTGCGCGGCGCCGCCCGAGATCGCCTCGAACACTTTGTCGAGGTCCAGCCGGGCCGCCTGCGCAAAGCGGATCGCTTCGGCAAGGCCCGCGATGGCGCCCGCGATGCACATCTGGTTGGCCATCTTGGCGGTCTGCCCCGCACCCGGCTTGCCGACGTGGACCACGCGTTTGGCATAGGCGGTCAGCACGCCGCGCGCCGCGTCGACTGCCTTCTCGCTGCCGCCGCACATGATCGAAAGCGTGCCGGCTTCCGCGCCGGATTGCCCGCCGGTGACGGGGGCATCGACGCAGAGCAGCTCCTTGTCGCGGCCCTCGACCGCGATCTGGCGGGCAATTCGCGCGGAAACGGTGGTATGATCGATGAACAGGGCGCCCCGGCGCAGGGTGCTGAAGACACCGGTGGGGCTAAGCACCACATCCGAGAGATCATCGTCGTTGCCGACGCAGGTGATCACCACGTCGGCACCCTCTGCCGCTTCCGCCGGGCTTGCGGCAACACGCGAGGCAAGCCCCGGATGCGCGGCCTGCCACGCCTCGGCGCGGGCCGCGGTGCGGTTGTAGATGGTGAGCTGGTGGCCGGCGGTGCCGAGGTGGCGGGCCATGGCCCCGCCCATCACGCCAAGGCCAAGGAACGAGACGTTGAGCGGTGTGGAGGTCGGTTCGGTCATACCCGGCTTTCTAGCCGCTTTGCCGCGTGCTGCCAGCCAGAATCGCCCCACCTGCGCGCAAACGTGCTTGCCGCGCGATAGCACCGCGGGCTAGCCCGCTGCCCATGCCTCGCGTCTCCGGATTCGCCGCGCTCGCCGCACCTGCATTCTGGCTGTGCCTGACCGGTGCGGTCACGCTGGCCCTCTTGCCCAACGCCGCAGACTTTCCTGAATTGAGCGACAAGGCGCAGCACATGCTGGCCTTCGGCACGCTCGCGCTGCTGGGCGCCTTCGCCTTTCCGCGTTTTCCCAGAGTACATCTGGCCGAGCGGCTCTCGTTCCTCGGCGCGCTGGTTGAGGTGTTGCAGGCGATCCCCGCGCTTCACCGCGATTGCGATATCCGGGACTGGATTGCCGATACGATCGCGATTGTCGCCGTGCTGGCCCTGCTGCAGATGTTCAATTTGCCGCGCCGCCGGCGCTGATCGCGACGAAGGTTCCCTTCAGGGCAGGTTTCGATTAGGGGCCGTAGCCGATGACTACGACGACAACCGCCGCCCCGCTGCTGACTCTCGACGATGTGCGCGCTGCCGCTGCGCGGATCGCCGGACAGGTCGTGCGCACGCCCACGCTGCACAGCAAGACGCTGAGTGAGATTACCGGCGCGGAGATCTGGCTGAAGTTCGAGAACCTGCAATTCACCGCCGCCTACAAGGAGCGCGGCGCCTTGAATGCGCTGCTCCAGCTTTCGGACGAGCAGCGTGCGAAGGGCGTGATCGCGGCATCGGCGGGCAACCACGCGCAGGGTCTTTCCTATCACGGCACGCGGCTCGGCATGCCCGTCACCATCGTGATGCCGCGCACCACGCCGACCGTGAAGATCATGCAGACCGAAAGCGTCGGCGGCACCGTCGTGCTGGAGGGCGAGACTTTCGACGAGGCCTATGCCCATGCGCGGCTGCTCGAAGCCGAGCGCGGGATGACCTTCGTCCATCCCTTCGACGATCCGCAGGTTGCTGCCGGGCAGGGCACCGTGGCGCTCGAAATGCTCGAGGATGTGCCGGAGCTCGAGACCCTCGTCGTCCCCATCGGCGGCGGCGGGCTGTTCAGCGGCATGGGCACTGCCGCGCGCGGGCTCAAGCCCTCGATCGGGCTGGTCGGCGTGCAGGCCACGCTGTTCCCCTCGATGTATGCCAAGCTCAAGGGGCTGGACCTGCCCTGCGGCGGCGATACCATCGCTGAGGGCATCGCGGTGAAGGAACCGGGCACGTTCACCTCCGCCGTGCTCAAGAAGATTGCCGACGATATCGTGCTGGTGAGCGAGCCGGCGCTGGAAACTGCGGTCGCGGTGCTGCTGCAGATCGAAAAGACCGTGGTCGAAGGCGCGGGCGCGGCGGGCCTCGCCGCGGTGATGACGCATCGCAAGCGCTTTGCCGGGCGCAAGATCGGCCTCGTGCTCTGCGGCGGCAATATCGACACGCGCCTGCTCGCCAACGTGCTGCTGCGCGATCTCGCCCGCTCCGGGCGTCTGGCCCGCCTCAGGCTCACCTTGCAGGACCGCCCAGGCGCGCTGTTCAAGGTGGTCGAGGATTTCAACCGCCACCAGGTCAACATCCTCGAGGTCTGGCACAACCGCATCTTCACTTCGCTGCCGGCCAAGGGGCTTACCGCGGAGATCGAATGCGAGGCGCGCGACCGCGAGCAGATCGATCTTCTGGTCGCGAGTCTGCGCGCCAAGGGCTATGATGTGACGCAGGTGGAGCTCGGTTAAGCCTCTTTCGTCACACTTGCGGCCCCTCGCATCCCGTTTCGGTACGTTCACCGCACTGTCCACAAGGCCCGCGTGAAATCCCTGCCAATTAACTACCTTTGGTGGTTAATGGCTCTTTCACCAATCGTCCGTGTGAGGCATGTTGCCTCTGACAGCGCTTCCGGATGGTCCGGGGCGCGGAAGAGGATACCGCCCAGGCCGTGACTGCGCCCGTCCGCTTTCCCCGCTTCTTCGTGACCAGCCCGATGCCGTGCCCCTATCTGCCGGGGAAGACGGAGCGTAAGGTGTTCACGGAGCTCAAGGGCCCCAATGCCGACGAGCTCAACGATGCGCTGGGCCGCATCGGCTTTCGCCGCAGCCAGACGGTAGCCTATCGCCCCAGCTGCATCGATTGCTCCGCCTGCATCTCGGTGCGTGTCGTGGCCGGCGAATTCGTGCCCTCGGCCACCCAGCGCAAGAACCTAAAGCGCAACAGCGATCTCGTCGTCACTGCCTGCAAGCCGTGGTCGACGCCGGAACAATTCGAGCTGCTGCAGCGTTATCTCGCGGCGCGCCATCCCGGTGGCGGGATGGCCTCGATGGACGAGATGGACTTTGCCGACATGGTCGAGCACACGCCCGTCAGCACCTTCATCATCGAATACCGGGAACCGGGTGTCGACGGGAAGCCCGGCAAGCTCGTCGGCGCCTGCCTGACCGACCGTCAGGGCGACGGGCTGTCGATGATCTACAGCTTCTACGAACCCGATCATGCCGAGCGGCGGGGGCTTGGCAATTTCATCATTCTGGACCACATCCTCCATGCCGCCCGGATCGGTCTTCCCTTTGTCTATCTTGGATATTGGGTCGAAGGATCGGCGCGGATGCAGTACAAGGTCCGCTACCGGCCGCTCGAACGGCTGGGTCGCGAAGGATGGGAACGCTTTGACCCCGATGAGCAGGCCCGCGCGATCGATCGCGCTGCGACCGCAAGGGGTGCGGACCGGCGAATCGCGGACGATACCGGCAAGGACGGTCTTGCCGCCGCACAGGCGCAGTACCGCCACATCTGAGCTCTGGCGGGCGATCCTGCCGGCCCTTTTGCTCGCCATCCTGCCGCAATTGGCGCACGCCCAGTCGCGTGAAGCAGATCAGGCGCTCGAGGACCTGATCCCCGATTCCGCGATGGACGATCCCAAGGCCTGGGCGAACCAGACCGATGCCGCCAGGGTCGCCGTGCCCGATCCGAGCACGCTGCTCTCCCCCGATGCGATTGCGCCGCTGACCGGCATCCCGGCGATCACGCTGGCCTGGCCCGACGCCGCTGAGTTGCCGCCGATCGAGCTGCTCACGCCCGATGCGGATATAGGGGAAGCGGCCGAGCAGGCCAAAGCCGCGGGCGACGCGCTGGCGACCGACGCCGATCCGGGCAGCGGGCGCGGGATCGGCCAGATTCCCGGTGCCAGCGTGATTCCGATTACCCCGCAGCTCGCGCTCGCCTTTCCGCCTGACGTCGAGACGCTGCCCGAGCGCGAAGCCGTGACCACCCGCTTCGGCACGCTCGCCGCGCTGCGAAAGTTCGGCAACGAGGAAGACAACCTCGCGCAGCTCACCCGGCGCGCCCGGCAGGATACCGACCTTCTGCAGCAAGTGCTGCGGGTCTATGGCTATTATGATGCCGAGGTCTTCCAGAGCACGACCGGCTATGCCGCGCCCGCCGAAGGCAGCGGACCGGGGCCGGCGATCGATCTCAGGAAAGTCGGCGTGCGCTTCGATGTGCGCCCCGGGCCGCGCTATACGTTCTCGCGCATCAGCCTAGGCGATATTGCCGCCGCGCGCGATGCGGCAGCGCTCACCCGCGCGTTCGCGCTGGCGCCGGGCGATCCGGTCAATGCCGACCGCATCGTTGCCGAGCGCGACCACCTGATCACGGCGCTTGGCGAAGGCGGACATGCCTTTGCCAAAGTGGGCGAGCCCGATCTCACGATCGATCATGCCGATCGGACCGGCGATCTTGCTCTGCCCGTCACCAGCGGCGGGCAATATGTCATGGGGCAGATCCACAGCTCGCTGCCCGATTACCTCTCCTCGCGCCACTTGTCGCGCATCGCCCGGTTCCGCCCCGGCGAGCCCTTCCGCAAGTCGCGCGTCGACGATCTCCGGCAGGCAATTCTGGCAACTGGCCTCGTCTCGGCGGTCACGATCACCCCGCGCGAAGTCACACCGGCGGCCGATCCGCAGCCGGGCGTCGCTGATGTCGACATCACCCTGTCCAAGGCCCCGCAGCGCACGATTGCCGGGCTCATCGGCTATTCGAGCGGCGAGGGCCTGCGCGTCGAGGCGAGCTGGGAGAACCGCAATTTCTTCCCGCCCGAAGGTCTCGTGCGCTTCCGCGGCGTCGTGGGGACGCGCGAACAGCTGGCGGGCGCGACTTATCGCCGCAACAACTTCCTCGGCCGTGATCAGGTGCTGACCGCCGATCTCTACGCCCAGACCCGGCGCACCGATGCGTACAACGCCCGCACCCTCTCGTTCTCGACCACTTTCGAGAAGCAGACCACGCTGATCTTCCAGAAGTCCTGGGTGTGGTCGGGCGGCATCGAACTGCTGGCAACGAGCGAACTGCCGGCCGCGCCGGGTTCAACCCGCACCACCTATTTCATCGGCGCGCTGCCGCTGCGCGGAGCCTATGACGGCAGCAACGATCTGCTCGATCCAAAGCGCGGCGTGCGCGTGTCGATCCGGCTCAGCCCGGAAATCTCGGTGCAGAACGGTATCCGCTCAAGCTATGTGCGCGCGCAGTTCGATGCGAGCGCCTACCAGCCGATCACCAGCCGCGTCGTGCTTGCCGAGCGCGTGCGCTTCGGCACTATCCCCGGCGTCGACGTGAATTCCATCGCACCATCGCGGCGGCTCTATGCCGGTGGCGGCGCGTCGGTTCGCGGCTTCACCTACCAGGCAGTCGGCCCGCGCGATGCGCTCGGCAATCCCAGCGGTGGGCGCAGCCTGTCGGAGTTCTCGCTCGAAGCCCGCGTCAAGACCGGCCTGATGGGCGGCGCGGTGAGCGTGGTGCCTTTCGTCGATGCCGGCACCGTGGGCACTACCGCATCACCCACGATCAACGGGCTCAAGGTCGGCGTCGGTCTTGGCTTGCGCTATCAGACAGGGTTCGGTCCGATCCGCATCGATCTGGGCACGCCGCTCAATCCGCAAAAGGGTGATCCCCGCATCGGCGTCTACGTGTCGCTGGGGCAGGCGTTCTGATGGCCGGCACTTCGACGCCCGAGGACACCGCGCCCGCGCCGTCCCCGCCCCCTCGCAAGGGGCCTCTGCGGCGGCTGCTCGGCTGGGGCCGCGGGCTGTTCCTTGCCGCGCTGCTGTTCCTGCTCGCGATGGGCGGCGCGGTCGTCGTGCTCGATTCCTCGCTTGGCCACCGTTTCGTGGCGGACCGTATCGCCGCGATCGTGCCGGGTTCGGGCCTGCGCGTCCGCATCGGGCGGATCGATGGCACCTTGTTCGGCGCGATGAGCCTGCATGAAGTTGTGCTGAGCGATCCGGAGGGCCGCTTCATGGTCGTGCCGGAAGCAACACTGGATTGGCGTCCGCTTGCCTGGTTCGGGCTCGATCCGCGCTCCGGGCTGTTCAAGGGCCTCGATATCCGCGCGCTGATCCTCAAACGCGGCACGCTCCTGCGCGCGCCCCGCCTCAGGCCGGGCGACCCGAACGAGCCGATCCTGCCCGATTTCGATATCAGGATCGGCAAGCTCGCCGCCGAGAACCTCGCCATCGAGCGCGGGGTAGCGGGTGAACGGCGGCGGATCGACTTTGCCGCGCACACCGATATCCGGCGCGGGCGGGCGCTCGTCAGCCTCGGCGGACGGCTCGGCGGGCGCGACCGGTTGCGCCTGCGGCTCGACAGCGAGCCTGACCGCAACCGCTTCGCGCTCGATCTCATCTACAATGCACCCAAGGACGGCCTGCTGGCCGCGCTCACCGGCGTCAAGCGCGATATCGCCGCGCGTGCGGGCGGCAAGGGCACCTTCCAGGAGTGGCATGGCTGGGGCGCGGCGACCGACAATGGGCGCAAGCTCGCCGCATTCGAGCTCGAGAACCGCGGCGGACGATACAAGCTGGCGGGGCAGGTCTTTCCGGGCGACTTGTTCGGTGCTGCAGCCCGCCGCACCGCCGGGGATGCCGTGTCCATCATGGCCGCCGGAACCGCCAATGCCGGGGTGCTGCGCGGGCGCCTGTTCGTCGGCGGCGCTGCGCTAAGGGCCAAGGCAGAGGGCGGGCTCGACCTTGTGAACAACCGCGCCGAAGCCGTGAAGGTCCGCGCCATGCTTGCCCGGCCGGAGCTTCTGCTGGCTGGCACGGGCACCGAACTGCAGGGCGCGCGGCTCGATGCGACGGTCGATGGCCGCTTCACCGCGCTCGCGATCATCCACGACTTGCGCGCCGCGCGCCTGCGCAGCGGCACGGTGCTGGCCGAGGGCCTGCGCACCGCGGGCACGGCCTATTGGGATGGCAAGCGCCTGCGCCTGCCGCTGGCGCTCACGGCCCAGCGGATGAAGACCGGGCAGGCCATGGTCGATCCGCGCCTGCCGGGCGCGCGGCTCACGGGCGATCTCGTGCTGGCGGGCGGCAAGCTCAAGTCGGATCGGCTCGACCTGGTGCTGAAGGGCGCTTCGGCGCGGGTTTCGCTTGACGGGGATCTTGCGCGCAGCCGCTTCGCGCTGTCCGGCCCGGTCACGGTGCGCGGCATCGCGCTGCCCGATCTCGGGCTGGCCGATGGCGAGGCGCGCATCGCGTTCAGCTTCGGGGCGGGCCAGCCGTGGCTGCTCACGGCTGATGGTGCGGGGCGGCTGGCGCGGATCGACAATGCCACGCTCGCCAACCTCACCGGCGGGAATGTCCGCGCCCGCGCATCGCTCACGCTTGGCGGCAGGCAGCCGCTGATCGTGCGGCGGGGCGAACTGACCTCGGCCAAGCTGACCATGGCGCTGCATAGCTGGACTCAGGCGAACGGCGTGACAACATTGGCCGGACAGGGCCGCCACCTCGAATATGGGCCGTTCACCTTCGATGCAGCGCTCGCCAAGGATGGCCCGCGCGCCACGCTCGTGCTCGCCAATCCGCTCCCGTCGGCAAGCCTCAGGGATGTGCACCTTGCGCTCAGTCCTGAAGGCGACGGCTTCCGAATCGAAACCAAGGGGGATTCGCGGCTCGGGCTGTTCAGCGGGCTTGTGATGGTCACAGCGCCCAAGGACGCGCCGGTTCACCTCGGGATCGAGCAGTTCACCGTCTACCAGACCCGGATCACCGGCAGCATCGATATCGGCAAGCAGGGTGCGACGGGCAGCCTTGCCCTCGCCGGTGGCGGCGTGACGGGCACGATCGACCTTGCGCCGGATGGAGCCGGGCAGGCGCTCAAGGCCGCGATCACGGCGCGCGGTGCCCGCTTCGGCGGGGAGAACCCGATCGCCGTCGGCAATGCCCAGATCACCGCCGATGGGCGCATGGAAGGCGGGGACACCACGCTCCAGGCTTCGCTCAAGGCCGAAGGGATCAGCGCCGGCAAGCTCTTCATCGGAAGGCTTGCTGCCGATGCCGCGCTCGTCAACGGTTCGGGTAGCGTGACCGCCTCGATCGCCGGTCGGCGCGGCACAAGTTTTGCGCTGCAGGGCACCGCGGCCTTCTCGCCGGACAGGATCGTCGGCTTCGTTGCGGGTGACTATGCCGGCCGCGCCATTTCGATGCCGCGCCGCGCCGTGCTGGAACGCGAGCCGGACGATGCGGGCGGGGGGCTGGCAGCCGGTTGGCGGCTGCAGCCGACCCAGATCGATTTCGGGCGCGGCAGCGTGGTTGCCAGCGGCCACGTGCTGGGCGGCGCAACCCGGCTCAAGCTCATGCTTTCGCGCATGCCGCTTTCGGTGCTCGATATCGTGCTGCCCGATCTCGGCCTCGGGGGGCTCGCTTCCGGTGTGATCGATTACGAGAACGACCACCTCGGCGCGCCGTCCGGCCATGCCGCGGTGGAGGTGAAAGGGCTCACCCGTTCGGGCCTTGTCCTGACATCCAGGCCGCTTGACCTTGCGCTTGTGGCCGATCTCAACCCGGCGGCGCTGCAGGTCCGCGCGGTGGCGCGCGAGGGGGCGGTTCTGCGCGGGCGGGTACAGGCGCTGGTCTCCGATCTCCCGCGCGGCGGCACCATGCTCGAGCGGCTGCGCGGCGGCACGCTCAAGGCCGAGCTGCGCTACAGCGGTCCAGCCGAATCGCTCTGGCGGCTCGCAGCCATCGAAGTGATCGACCTTACCGGCCCGCTCGGTGCTGCGGCGCGGGTTGCGGGCTCCATCGATCATCCGGTGATCACTGGTGCGGTCGCCACGCGGGCGCTGCGCGTCCAGTCGAACCTCACCGGCTCCGACGTGCGCGAGGTCGAAGCACTCGGCAGCTTTGCCGATGCGCGGCTCAGCCTCGCGCATTTCAGCGGCAACACGCCGGGCGGGGGCACGGTCAGCGGTAGCGGTACGGTCGACCTTTCCAACCTTGCCACACGCGGCGTCGGGCTCGATCTCAGGCTGGCGGCAACGAATGCGCTGCTGATCAACCGCGATGACATGTCCGCAACGGTCACCGGCCCGCTGCGCCTCCTCTCCGACGGGATCGGCGGGACAATCGCCGGCCGCGTCCACATCGACCGCGCGCGCTGGACGCTGGGCCGCGCGACGGTGACCGAAGCGCTGCCCGCGATGACCACGCATGAGCTCAACCAGCGCGCCGATGCCGCCCCGCCACGTCTGCCTTACACGCCATGGAAGTATCTGATTGACGCTGCCGGCGCGAACCGCATCGATGTGCGTGGGCTCGGCCTTGAAAGCGAATGGGGCGCCGATGTCCGGCTTCGCGGCGATACGGCCAATCCCCAGATTTTCGGGTCTGCCGATCTGGTGCGCGGTGGCTATGAATTTGCCGGGCGGCGCTTCGATCTCACCCGCGGGCGGATCCGCTTTGTCGGGGAAGTGCCGGTCGATCCCCAGCTCGATATTGTGGCGGAAGGCGATGCCAACGGGGTCAGCGCCAAGATCGCGATCAGCGGTTCGGGCTCGAAACCGCAGATCGCATTCAGCTCTGTCCCCGCCTTGCCCGAGGAAGAGCTTTTGAGCCGCATGCTGTTCGGTACCTCGATCACCCAGATTTCCGCGCCCGAGGCCGTGCAGCTCGCCTCGGCGCTCGCCAGCTTCCGCAGCGGCGGGGGGCTCGATCCGATCAACAAGGTGCGCAATGCCATCGGGCTCGATAGGCTGCGCATCATCAGCGCCGATGCCGCTGTCGGTCGCAGTACGTCGATTGCCGTGGGCAAGTACCTTGGCCGGCGCGTCTTCGTCGAACTGATCACCGACGGGCGCGGCTACAGCGCCACGACCGTCGAGTTCCGCATCACGCGCTGGCTGGTGCTGCTCGGCACCGTTTCCACGATCGGTGACGAGGGCCTCAACTTGAAGGCGAGCAAGGACTACTAAGAAAAACGAAACCCCGCGCCACGGGTGCGGCGCGGGGTCCTGTTTCAAGCCCGATGCCGGGGACTCACGCCCCGGCGATGGTCTTCAGTTCCATGAAGTCCCTGAGGCCATAGGCACCGCCTTCGCGGCCGTTGCCCGATTGCTTGTAGCCACCGAAGGCGCCGCCCTTGACACCGCCCCACTGGTTGACCGCAACGAGGCCCGCGCGCAGGCGGCCCACGATGCCCTTGGCCGTCTCGACATCGCCGGTAACGACCGCCGAAAGCCCGTAAGCCGTGCGGTTGGCCAGCTCGATGCCGTCCTCGAGGCCGTCATAGGTGGTGATCGTGGCAACGGGGCCGAAGGTCTCCTCGCGGAAGATCGTCATGTCCGGCGTCACGTCCGAAAACACCGTCGGGCGGATGTAGTAGCCGCGGTTGACGTTGTCGGGCAGGCCCGGGCCGCCTTCGAGCAGCGAGGCACCCTCGGTGATCGAAGTGTCGATCAGCGACTGGATCTTGGTCCACTGCGCCTTGTTGACCACGGGGCCGATGTGCATGCCCTCCTCTTCGGGGCTGCCGACCTTCACCGCCGCGAAGTAGTTCTTCACGAAAGTCTCGGCTTCTTCCTTGCGCGACTTTGGCACCAGCAGGCGGGTGGGGGCAATGCAGCTCTGGCCGGTGTTGGCGACCACGCCCTGCAGCGTGCCGGGCAGCGTTGCGGCAAAGTCCGCATCCTCGAGGATGAGGTTGGGCGATTTGCCGCCGAGTTCCTGATGCACGCGCTTGACCGTATCGGCCGCGTTCTTGGCGATCTGGATGCCGGCGCGGGTCGAGCCGGTGAAGCTCACCATGTCGACATCGGGATGGACCGTCAGCGCGACGCCGACGCCCGGGCCGTCACCCTGCACGAGGTTGAACACACCGGCGGGCACGCCTGCGGCATGCATGACCTCGGCGATGATCACCGCGTTCGAGGGGCACTCTTCCGAAGGCTTGAGCACGATCGTGTTGCCAGCGGCGATGCAGGGGGCGATCTTCGCGCAGATCTGGTTGAGCGGCCAGTTCCACGGCGTGATCGCCGCAACCACGCCGATCGGTTCATGCACGAAGCGGGCATTGGCGCCGGGAACCGGGTGTTCCCACACGAAATCGTCCAGTGCTTCGAGCGTACCGAGAATGTAGCCGATCCCCGCGCCCACTTGCGCGGTGCCGGCAAAACTGACCGGCGCGCCCATTTCCTCGCTGATGACCTTGGCGAAATCGGGGATGCGCTTCTTGTACTCTTCGAGAATGCGCACCAGCAGCGCCTTGCGCTCTTCCACCGGCGTGGCGGCAAAGGCGGGGAACGCGGCCTTGGCAGCGGCCACCGCCTTGTCGACATCGGCCTGGCTGCCCAGCGTAATGGCGGCGCAGGCTTCCTCGGTTGCCGGGTTGATCACTTCGTGGCGCTTGCCGCCTTCGCTGGGGGTCCAGGCGCCGTTGATGTAGTGCTGAAGATGCTCGCGCATCGGTGTTCTCCCAAGTTTGTTGGATTGGCAAAGGGTGAGCTGCTTTTTCTGACGATGGCGGGTCCGGTTCGCAATTGCAACGCATTTGGCCAGCCGCGCGAGCGCTGCGCGGCGTTTGGCCGGAAAGGCCATGCTAACCGTTTAGAGCTCCGGGAATCTCGCCAGGTTTCCGGTATGGAGCCTTGTAGTGCGTAACGCGCGCTAACCGTTTCTTTCCATCCTGCCGCTAAGCCCGGCTCGATGGGCTTGGACAACATCACTCGCGGTTCCGCTGCGCGATCGTCGGTGCGCAATCTGCGCACCGGCTGGATCGCGCTCGCGACGTTCCTCGCGCTGATCGCCCTGTCCGCGCTGCTGGTCGCAGTCTTCTCCCGATCGACCCGCATTGCCGATGAACTGGCGCGCGAGGACGAGCGCGTGCTCGTGACCCGCTATCTCGACCAACTTGGCAGCTCGATCGTCGCGGCACAGAAGGTGCAGCTGACCTGGGACGATGCCATGCGCAACGCCGTCCTTTCGGACAACGAAGTCTGGGCAAACCATTTCCTCGGCGATTTCGTGTGGAACAACCTCGAGACCGATGCGATGTTCCTCGTCCGGCCCGATGGTTCGCTGGTTCACGGCTGGGCGCAAGGGCGGCCGATGGCGGGCGATACGGGCTATCAGGAAGTGCGCTGGCACGTCGAGGACCTGATCCAGCGGGCCAGACACAACGTGCCGCTGGGTGGGCGCATCGCCAGCATCAAGAAGCTTGCCGATGTCGATTGGCCGGTCGCGTCTTCGGGCCAGCCGCTCAACCGTTGGGCGGCGACTCCGGTGTTGCGCAACGGCCGTCCGGCCTTCCTCTCGGTCATCTCGATCGTTCCCGACAACGATTACAGCCTGCTCCGCCGCGAGCCCAACTATGTGGCCACCCTGCGCTATCTCGATGGCTCGATCCTCGCCAAGATGAGCAGCGACCTCGTGCTGCGCGATCTGAGCTTCGTGCCGGACCAGGCGCGGATCGGCGGTGCCAATGCCGTTCCGCTAAGCACGGCGTTCAACGACCACATCGGCTGGATCACGTGGACCGCCAAAGTGCCCGGCCCGAAGATCGTCCAGCGCACCGCGCCGGTGCTCGCCACGTTCATCCTGTTCTTCCTCGGCGTCGTCGCGGGCGGTGCAGTGATTGTCAGGCGCATGCGCATGACCGCCAACGAGCTCAAGGCCAGCGAAGCGCAAGCCCAGCACAACGCGCTCCACGATGCGATGACCGGACTGCCCAACCGCGTTTACTACATGCAGCGCCTGCGCACCCTGCTCACCGAATTCATCGAGGGCGAGGCGCAGGGCAACCTGTTCGTCGCCTATATCGACATCGACGGGTTCAAGCTGGTCAACGATACGATGGGCCATCACGTGGGCGACGAGCTCGTTCGCATGGTCGCCCACCGCCTGCGCGAGGCGCTGCCGCGCGAGGCATTCATCGCGCGGTTCGGCGGCGATGAATTCGTGCTGCTCCACGCCAGTGGCGACGGCGCGCGCGCGGCGGACCGGCTGGGCAGCAAGATCATGCAGCTCATGCGCAAGCCTTTCATCATTTCGGGCAACACGCTCGAAGTCTCGGTCTCCTGCGGGATCAGCTGGGGGCCCGAACAGAGCGAGGACCCGGGCGAACTGCTGCGCCGTGCCGATATCGCGCTCTACCGTGCCAAGCAGCGCGGGCGCGGACGCTACCGCCGCTTCACGCCGGACATGGATGCCAGCGTCAAACTGCGCCGCGAGATGGAAATGGAACTGCGCCTCGCGATCACCCGCGGCGAGCTTTCGGTCGCCTATCAGCCGGTGGTCGAGACCGGCACCGGCGCGGTCAGCGGCTTCGAGGCGCTGCTCAGGTGGAACCATCCCGAACGCGGCGAGATTCGTCCGGACCTCTTCGTGCCCATCGCCGAACAGGGCGGCCTGATGATCCCGCTCGGCACCTGGGTGCTGCGCCATGTCTTCACCGAATGCCGCAGCTGGCCGGACTGCGACATTTCGGTCAATCTTTCGCCGCTCCAGATCATGGCGGGCGATTTCCTCCCCATGCTGGCGGGCCTGCTTGAAGAAACCGGCATGGACCCGCAGCGCCTCGTCTTCGAAGTGACCGAGGGCGTCATGCTCGATCGCAGCGCGCATGTGATCGGCGTGCTGCGCGAGCTGAACCGCATGGGCATCCGCGTCGCGCTCGACGATTTCGGGATCGGCTATTCCTCGCTCTCGTACTTGCGCTCGTTCCAGTTCGACCGGATCAAGATCGACCGCTCCTTCGTCTCCAACATCGAGCGCGACCGCGATGCCCACTCGATCCTCTGCGCAATCACCACGCTGGGCAAGACGCTGCGGATGAAAGTCGTGGCCGAAGGCGTCGAGACCGAAGTGCAGCGCCTGCTGGTGCAGGCGGCGGGCTGCGAACTGGTGCAGGGCTACCTGTTCTGGGCCGCGCTGCCGGCGGAGGAGGCGCGGGGCCTGCTCGCCGAGCGCGAGGAGGCGGCGGTGCTGCGCCGGGCGTCCTAGGGCTTCTCCGGCAGGATCGTCATGTCGGATGCCTGCCAGGCGGGCGCGACGCTTACCGTGAACTCCAGCCGCGTATCGGCATCGATCCGGTGCGGCACGCGCGGCGGCAGCAGCACGACCGAACCCTGGGCGACTTCCTGCACCTTGCCGCCGATGGTGACGCGGCCCTTGCCTGCGCTGACGACCATGACTTCCGTGCCTTCGCGCGTCACCGTCATCGGAATGGCCGCGCCCTTCTGCAGCGTGAAGCGCGCGACGCTGATCGCGTCCGAGCGCTGCGGCGACGTGCGGCCGACCAGTTCCTCGACCGCGACCGGCGGCACGAGCGCCGGCTTGGTGCCCGATCCGGCGGGGCGATGGGCGGATTCATCGCGGGTCAGTTCGGTGATCTCGCGCGCGAACTTCGGGTAGAGCGCGGCGAGCTCGTCGCGGTAGCCGGGTTCGTAATCGGCATATTCAAAGCCGGGCGAAAGCGTGTTGGCACCGAAGCTGTAGGCCACCTTGGGATCGCCGATCGGCCGCGCGCCCATCCACGTGCCGCGGGGCACCATGATCTGCGGCTCCTCGCCCTTTAGTACGTCGCTGCCCCAGATCTTCACTTCGCCGCGACCATCGGGATAGAGCAGCAGGATCTGCGCCGGGCTGCCGCCGTAGAAATGCCAGAGTTCGTCGGTGGCGAGCCGGTGCATCGCGGAAAAATCGCTGCGGGTGAACACCGCATAGATCGCCGTATAGGCCCAGCGCTTGCCCCTGTAGCGCTCCGCCAGCGCGCCTTCGATCACGTCGTCGCTCTTGAAGGTTTGCAGGAACCACGGCCCTTCGTGGGGAATGTTCTGCATGTGGTAGTGATCGATGATCGCCTTCGCTGCGGCAGGCATCGGATCGGGAGCGGGCTGCGCGAACGCGGGGAGGGCGCACAGCAAGGTGGCTGCGGCAAGAAGTGGCCTGATCATGGAACGGCGTGTTGGCAAATCGCGGCAGGCTTGCCTACCCGCAAAACAGCATCAGCCAGCGTTGGCGGAGGCCCCGGCGCTCGCCGTGATCGTGCGCGGATAGATGAAGCCCTTGGCCGCGCTCGGGCGCAGGCCCAGCGAGCGGGTCGGCGCATACCACACGCGCACTTCGCTCCAGTCGCCGGCGGCGGACACATCCACCGCCATCACGCCGCGCTCGACCATGCCCGGGCGCGACCAGTTGGCGTGGTTTATCAGGATGTGTCGGCTATCGACCACCTTGTTGACGACGGCAACGTGGCCATAGGGCATCGCGCGGGTGCCGGCGAAGGCAAGCACCGCGCCAACCTTGGGCGTCTGGCCGCGCTCATAACGGCCCTCGGCATGGCCCCACCAATCCCGCGCATTGCCGCTGAGCTGCACTTCCGAAACCTGCCGCGCATACGTCACGCACTGGAGCCGGGCCTGCGCCGCAGACGGCAGCGCGAAGAGCGACAGGAGGGCGACACATGCTGCGATTATGGTCTTGTGCATGTGCAGCATGACTAAGGATTTGAAGCGATTCGAGGAGTCCGGGGGGCTTCCGTTCATCGGGAAGCAATCTCGGTTCGTCCCGAGTCGCGAGGGTGCTGTGGAAAAGGTTACAGCGGGCGCAAATTTCTCTCTCCGCTGCCCTCCTCCCGCTTCTCGCCGCAACCACCGCGCTCGCAATCCAAGCGGGACCCCGGGTCAAGCCCGGGGTGACGAAACCTCTCGCAATATCAAAAACCTCGTCATTCCCGCGAAGGCGGGAATCCAGAGCCGCACACGCAGCGCCAGCCGCCCTGGATTCCCGCCTGCGCGGGAATGACGAAGCTTGGTATGAAAACCCAAAAATCCGCCCACCGTTCGTGTCGAGCGAAGTCGAGACACCTTGCCCAACACCACCCTTGACAAAACGAACCAAATGGGTTATACGTCCCGCCCAGATCGGGAGCAGGCTAGGCCGGCCTTGCCCTCGCTCCTTTGGCCGTGAAACGCCAACGCGACCGGTGCGGGCTGCGGGTTCAAGGTGGGGCGGTCTCCCCCAAGTCCTTGGCCAGGCACATTACCGCGCCAGCACGCAGATCATGGCTCCCATCGGCATCTGGCCGAATGCGAGCAAAGACCGGCACGCACGCGAGCCGCTACCCCGGTCCCGGGCCATGATCGACAAGAAGGCTGCGCCGGACCTCTTCTGCCCATCCGGCCACTCGCACCCCGGCGGAACACGACGCCCCTCCCGCAGCGCCAGTGCAGGCGCCGCACCGGTCGCGCGATCACCCCACCTGCCCAATCACCGCACCGCCGCGCCGCCAAATCCAACAGGCTCAGGCCCCACCCCCAACCTCGTCATTCCCGCGTAGGCGGGAATCCAGAGCCCCAAACGCTGCGCCCGCCGGCCAGACCCCCGCCCGAATGACGCAAGCGTAGAAACTCCCACCGACTGACGGGATGCAAGGGCCGCTGGCCCTTGCATCCCGGAGGCACTCTTCCTTCCGAAACCCCCAAAACGAAAAAGGCGCCCGGTTTCCCGGACGCCTCTTTCTGACCAAGCGCTGAAAAATCAGGCGCTGTAGTACATGTCGAACTCGACGGCCGAGGGCGTGGTTTCCCAGCGCATCACTTCGGGCCACTTGAGTTCGATATAGGCTTCGATCTGGTCCTT
>NZ_JAIEPN010000200.1 GCF_019748365.1 Novosphingobium sp. | reverse complement strand
CCAGCCAGCAGGTTGAATCAGAAACAGCGACGCTTGGGAATCCCTCGCGATTCAATCAATCTGAAAACGAGTCTAGCTGCGTAGCGGGACTTGCGTTCCCGCTATGTTCGCATTAGGCCTGTGGCATGGCCAAACCCAAACGCCGATATGTCTGCCAGGCTTGCGGCGGGGTTTCGCCCCGCTGGCAAGGGCAGTGCCCCGATTGCGGGGAATGGAGCACCTTGCAGGAGGATGCGCCGGAGACGGTGTTTTCCTCCAAGCATGATCTCTCCAGTGGCGGGCGGCTAGTAGCTTTTGTTGCGCTTGATCAGCCGGTGAAGCTGCCCGAGCGGCGCAAGACGGGGCTGGCCGAGTTCGACCGAGCTTTGGGCGGCGGGCTGGTGCCGGGTTCGGCGATCCTGATGGGCGGCGATCCGGGGATCGGCAAATCGACCTTGCTGCTGCAGGCAGCGGCGCGGGTCGCTACGGCGGGCGGCGATGCGGTCTATATCAGCGGTGAGGAAGCGGCGGATCAGGTGCGGCTGCGCGCGGACCGGCTCGGCCTCGGCGGGGCGCCGATCCGGCTCGCCGCAGCGACTTCGGTGCGCGATATCCTCACCACGCTGAACACGATGGACCCGCCGGCGCTGGTGGTGATCGATTCGATCCAGACGATGTATTCGGATCAGATCGAAGGCGCGCCGGGGACGGTGAGCCAGGTGCGCGGCTGTGCATTCGAACTGATCCGTTATGCCAAGGCGAGTGGCGCGGCGCTGGTGCTGGTGGGGCATGTGACCAAGGACGGCACGATCGCGGGCCCGCGCGTGCTGGAGCACATGGTGGATGTGGTGATGAGCTTCGAAGGCGAGCGCAGCCACCAGTACCGCATCCTGCGCGCGCTCAAGAACCGCTTCGGCGCGGTGGACGAGATCGGCGTGTTTGCCATGGCCGGGGCGGGGCTTGAGGAAGTGGGCAACCCTTCGCTGCTGTTCCTTTCGGGGCGCGAGAGCCCGGTGCCGGGGAGTGCGGTGTTTCCGGCGCTGGAAGGCACGCGGCCGGTGCTGGTCGAGATCCAGGCCTTGACGGTGCGGCTGCAAAGCGGGGCGACGCCGCGCCGCGCGGTGGTGGGCTGGGACTCAGGGCGGCTTGCCATGCTGCTCGCGGTGCTGGAAGCGCGCTGCGGGCTCAACTTTTCCAGCGCGGAAGTATACCTCAATGTCGCTGGAGGGTATCGGCTGACTGATCCGGCAGCCGATCTTGCGGTGGCTGCGGCGCTGATCTCGGCGCTTTCGGACCGGCCCTTGTCGGGCGCTTCGGCATGGTTTGGGGAGATTTCGCTCGCCGGTGAAGTGCGGCCCGTGGCGCATGCCTCGATCCGCCTGCGCGAGGCGGCCAAGCTGGGCTTCGACAAGGCGCATGGCCCCTCCGGCGCGCAGGAGAACGTGCCGGGGATCCATTATGCGCCGATCACCCTTTTGCCGAACCTTGTTGACCGGGTGATGGGCGGCTCCTAGATTTCGCGACCATGACCGGCTTCGATTATGTTGTTTTCCTGATCGTTGCGGTCTGCGCGATCGGCGGGTTCTTTCGCGGCTTTGTCGAGGAAGTGCTTTCGCTCCTCGCGTGGTGCGTGGGGCTGTTTGCCATACGCTATGGCCACGAGCCGCTGACGCACCTGCTGGCGCCCACTCTCAAGAACGAGACCGGCGCGGGGGTGCTGGCCTTCGGAATCCTGACCATCGTGCCCTACTTCGCCGCGAAAATGCTCGCGTCCTCGATCGGCAGCGCGAGCCGCAATTCGGTGCTGGGGCCGATCGACCGGGTGCTCGGTTTCGGTTTCGGCGCGATCAAGGGCTTTGTCATCATGGTCCTCGGCTTCTCGCTGCTGGTGTTCGGGTATGACATTGTCTGGGGCCCCGATGGCCGGCCGACGTGGATCACCGCGGCGCGGACCTATCCGTTCCTCAATGCCGCGAGCGAGGAACTGATGACGATCATCGACGGCCGCCGTGAGGAAGCCGCCAAGGCGGCAAAGAAGGCGGAGGCCGACAAGGAGAACGAGCTCGAGACGGCGGCGCGCAACGCGGCCAGAAAGGCGGCGCGGCGCGAGGTGCAACGGCGGCTCAGCAAGGCGGCGAACGGCGAATGACCGCGCCGGCCCGCACGCTCTACACGCCGGAAATCCTGGGCGCGGCGACTGCGCTGGCCGATTTTCCGTGGGACGAGCGCCTTTCCCTTCGCGGAGAGGCGCGTTCGCGGCGCTGCGGCAGCACGCTGGCGCTGGGTCTGGCGGTCGATGCCGACGGCAGGATCAGCGGACTTGGCCTGCGCCCGCATGCCTGTGCCATCGGACAGGCCGCCGCCTTTGCCTTTGCCAGCGCAGCAAAAGGGCGCAGCCGGGAGCAGATTGCCGAGGCCCGCGCGGCGCTGGCGGACTGGCTGGCCGGGACCGGCGCCATGCCGGATTGGCCGGGTATCGCGCTCGTCGAGCCGGCACTCGGATACCCGGCGCGCCACGGCGCGATCATGCTGGCGTGGGATGCCGCGCTGGCGGCACTGGGCTGAAGGTGGAATGCCCAGGGCCGGCTTGCCCCTCGCAATGATGATAATGGGCGATTTTCTTTGACCTGGCGCACTTTCCCGGCGGCTTCGGCTTCGCTACAGCCCATCCCTTCAAGGCAATGTGACGGGCACTCGTGAAGCGCTCCGGACGGGGATGGGAAAAATCTGGGCATGCATGAGGTGAATGGCGCACCCGAACCGACCGCCGCGGAAATCCGCCTCGTGGTCGCGGCCTCGTCGGTCGGCACCGTGTTCGAGTGGTACGACTTCTTCATCTACGGCACATTGGGCGCGATCCTGTCCAAGGCCTTCTTCCCCACCGGCAATGCAACGCTGGAAATGCTGCTGTTCTGGCTCGTCTTCGCGGTGGGCTTCGGCTTCCGCCCGTTGGGCGCGGTGCTGTTCGGCTATCTGGGCGACAAGCTCGGGCGCAAGTACACGTTCCTCGTCACCGTGACGCTCATGGGCATTGCCACGGCAGGCGTCGGGCTCATCCCGCCGGCTTCGCAGATCGGCTATGTGGCGCCTGCGCTCGTTATCCTGCTGCGCGTGCTGCAGGGGCTGGCGCTTGGCGGGGAGTATGGCGGCGCGGCGGTCTATGTGGCGGAGCATGCCGGGCCGGAGCGGCGGGGGTTCTTCACCAGCTTCATCCAGTCGAGCGTGGTGGGCGGCTTCGTGCTGAGCCTTGCCGTGGTGCTGGTGTGCAAGGGCGTGATGAGCAAGGAGATCTGGGAAGCCTGGGGCTGGCGCGTGCCGTTCCTGCTGAGCCTTGCCCTGCTCGCGGTTTCGCTGTGGATGCGGCTCAAGCTTTCGGAAAGCCCGGTGTTCAAGGCGATGAAGGACAGCGGCGAGATCGCCGGCAATCCCTTCATCGAGAGCATGACTTATCCCGGCAATGCCAAGCGCCTGTTCGTGGCGCTGTTTGCGGTGGCGGCAGGGCTCACCGTGATTTTCTACACCGCGATGTTTACCGGCCTGTCGTTCCTCAAGGGGCCGATGCGGGTCGACGACATGACCGCCGAACTGATCGTGGGGCTCGCCTGTGTGATCGGCATGCCGTTCAGCGTATTGTTCGGCTATGTTTCGGACAAGGTCGGGCGCAAGCTGCCGATCGTGCTTGGCTATCTTGCCATGCTGGTGCTGGTCTTCCCGGTGTTCTGGATGATCGGCGCGGCGGCCAACCCGGGCCTTGCAGATATGGCGCGGCGCGAGCCGGTGGCGGTGAGCGGGCCCGATTGCGGCTACAATCCGTTCGCGGCGGAGCAGGCGACCAATTGCGGCAAGCTGCTGGCGGATCTCTCCGCTTCGGGCGTGCGCTATACGCTGGGCGAAGGGCCGGTGCTGGCCATGACCATCGGTGCCAAGCCGGCTGCGCTGGAGGTCTATCCCTGGGCCGAGAAGAGCGCGGCGCGCGGCAAGGTGTTGCAGGCCATGCTGGGCGATGCGGGGTATGACTTTGCCAAGGTGAAGCCGGACTTCGGTCGCAGCGCGGTGATCGTACTGGGCCTTGTCGTGCTGATGGCGCTGACGGGGGCGACTTATGGCCCGGCGGCTTCGGTGCTGGCGGAGATGTTCCCCGCGCGCATCCGCTACAGCTCGATGTCGATCCCTTATCACATCGGCACGGGCTATCTCGGCGGGTTCCTGCCGCTGATCTCGGCGCTGATCGTGGCCAAGACCGGCGATCCCTATGCCGGGTTGTGGTACACGTGGGTGGTGGTGCTGGTGGCGTTCCTTGTCGGTATCTGGGGCCTGAAGGGCGGTCCGCCGAAGGACTTTGCCCACGATGATGCCTGACGCAGTGCCGCCGCCTCACGCTGCGCTGCGGCTGCGGCTCGACAGCGCGGCGCTGGCTGCGAACTGGCGCGCGCTTGATTCGCTGTCCGGCGCGGCGCGGACCGGGGCGGCGATCAAGGCTGACTGCTACGGGCTGGGCGTCACGGCGGCGGTGCCGGTGCTGGCGGCGGCGGGATGCCGCGACTGGTTCGTTGCGCATTGGCAGGAAGCGGCGGAGGCGGTGCGGTTTGTGCCCGCGGCGCAGGTTTCCGTACTGCATGGGCCGATGACCGATGCCGAAGCGGCCTATGCGCGGGCGCTGGGCGTGCGGCCGGTGCTCAATTCGCTCGCGCAGGTGCGGCGCTGGCTGGATACCGGTGGCGGCCCTTGCGACCTGATGGTTGATACCGGAATGAACCGGCTCGGCCTTTCCATGGGCGAGATCGGCGACGAAGCGGTTGGCGCGCTGGAGATCGAGACGTGCATGAGCCATCTGGCGAGCGCGGACGAGGATTGTGCGCAGAATGCGGCGCAGCTCGCGCGGTTCCGCGAGGTAAGGAATGCTGTGCAGGCGCAGCACTACAGTTTGTGCAACAGCGCCGGGATCGCGCTGGGGGGTGATTATCACTTCGATCTGACCCGACCGGGCCTTGCGCTCTATGGCGGGGTGCCGCGCGGCGAGCTCGCCGGGCAGATCGCGCAAGTGGCCTGGCCGGAAGCTGCGGTGATCCAGGTGCGGGACCTGACTGCCGGCGAATCGGTCGGGTACAACGCGACGTTCGTTGCGCCGGGGCCGATGCGAGTGGGCGTGATTTCTGTGGGTTACGCCGACGGCTACCTGCGGTGCTGGTCTGGCCGCGGGCATGTGCTGTGGCAAGGTCGGCGCTTGCCCGTACTCGGGCGTGTTTCGATGGATATGACAATCGTTGACCTCTCTACCGCAGAAAACTGCGGAGAAGGCGATTGGCTGGGGCTGGATTACGTGCTGCCTGAGGCCGCTGCCGCGAGCGGATTGTCGCAATACGAACTGCTCACGCTGCTCGGACGTCGATTTGACCGCAGCGAATGAATTGTTGTTATCCGCCCAAGATTTATTGCGCTGCACATACCGCATCTGCTAAACGCTGCTGCATAATCCCAACAGGGCGCACAAGAAAATGGCAAACGCAGCTAAGGACGGCGATACCGTCATAATCAAGAAGTACGCCAACCGGCGGCTCTACAACACGCGCACCTCCAGCTATATCACGCTTGACCACCTCGCGCAGATGGTCAAGGAAAACATTGAATTCAAAGTCTTGGATGCCAAGACCGGTGCCGATCTGACGCACACGATCCTGACACAGATCATCATGGAAGAAGAAGCCAGCGGCGAGCAGATGCTGCCGACGAGCTTCCTGCGCCAGCTGATTGCCATGTATGGAAACTCCATGCAGGCGCTTCTTCCCAGCTATCTTGAAGCCTCGATGGAGCACTTCCGCGAGAACCAGGCCAAGCTGAGAAAGGCGATCGAGGACAGCATCGGCGCCAATCCGCTGGCCCAGATCGCGCAGCGCAACATGGAGCTGTTCAAGGCCGCCACCGCAGCCTTCGTGCCCGGGGCCGTTCAGGCGGCCGAGGCCGAGAAGGCCGCGACGGCGCCGGTTGACGATGAGCTCGCCGCGCTGCGCAAGCAGATGGCTGACATGCAAAAGAAGCTGGACCAGCTCGCCAGCTGAGCAAGGTCGGGCAATCCTCGCGATACGAGGATTGCCCGAATCCCTCGAGCCGCCTAACCGGCGAGCATGAGCCAGACAGCATCGATCAAGCACGCCCTGCCCATCACCCGGCAGGATGACTTCGCCCAGTGGTATCAGGCGGTGATCGCCGAAGCCGAACTTGCCGAGGAATCGGGGGTGCGCGGCTGCATGGTGATCAAGCCGTGGGGCTATGGCATCTGGGAACGCATCCAGAAGCTGATGGACGAACGCATCAAGGAAGCGGGCGTCGAAAACTGCTACTTCCCGCTGTTCATCCCGCTTTCGTATTTCGCGCGCGAGGCCGAGCACGTTGAAGGCTTTGCCAAGGAAATGGCGGTCGTCACGCATCACCGGCTGATCGGGGATGGCAAGGGCGGGCTGGTGCTCGATCCCGACGCGAAGCTGGAAGAACCGCTGATTGTGCGGCCGACCTCCGAGACGGTGATCGGCGCCGCGATGGCGCGCTGGATCCAGTCATGGCGTGATCTGCCGCTGCTGACGAACCAGTGGGCCAACGTGGTGCGCTGGGAGATGCGCACGCGCATGTTCCTGCGCACGAGCGAGTTCCTCTGGCAGGAAGGCCATACCGCCCATGCCGACGAGGCGGACGCGATGGCCGAGACGCTGCGGGCGCTCGAAATGTACCGCAGCTTTGCCGAAGACGTGCTGGCGATGCCGGTCGTTGCGGGGCCGAAGCCCGAAAACGAACGCTTCCCCGGAGCGGTCGAGACGTTCTCGATCGAAGCGATGATGCAGGATGGCAAGGCGCTGCAGGCAGGCACTTCCCACTATCTGGGCACGACGTTCTCCGCGGCGGCGGGCATTCGTTATCAGGACAAGGAAGGCCAGCAGGCGCTGTGCCACACCACATCGTGGGGTACCTCGACCCGCATGATCGGCGGCGTCATCATGACGCATGGCGATGATGATGGCCTGCGCACCCCGCCGCGAATCGCGCCGCAGCAGATCGTGATCTTGCCGATGCTGCGCGACAACGATGGCGATGCGGCGCTGCTGGAATATTGCGCCGGACTGCGCGCGAAGCTGGCGGCCTTGACGGTGTTTGACGAGAAGGTGCGTGTGCTGCTCGACAAGCGGCCGGGCAAGGCGACGGCCAAGCGCTGGGGTTGGGTGAAGAAGGGCGTGCCGCTTATCCTCGAGATCGGCGGGCGCGACGCGGAAGGGCAGCAGGTTTCGGTGCTGCGCCGTGACAAGCTGTGGCGCGAGGACGGCAAGGCCAATTTCGTCGGCATGGCGCAGGACGACTTTGTCGCTGCGGCGATGAGCGAACTGGAGGCGATTCAGAGCGCGCTGTTTGAGGAAGCCCGCGCAAGGCGCGATGCGCAGATCGAGCGCGGGATCAGCGATCTTGCGGGCCTCGCCGCGTTCTTCTCGGAAGACAAGGACTTTCCGGGCTGGGTGGAGCTCAGCTGGTCGCGGCCCACCGGCGCGGCGCTCGACAAGGTGGTGGAGCAGCTGAAGGCGCTGAAGCTGACGATCCGCAACACGCCGATGGATGCAGCGCTCGCGGAAGGGCTCTGCCCGTTCACCGGCGAGCCGGCGGTGGAGCGGATTCTGGTCGCGCGGGCCTATTGACCTTTGGGGCAGGGGCGGCGCCCGGTGTCTCGACTTCGCTCGACACGAACGGTTGGTCGGGTATGAGTTTGGGTATGAAGAAGCTCCTGACGCTCGCTCTCCTTGCTCTGCCCACTGCCGTTTTCGCAGCGCCGGACGAAGCCGTCTCGCAAGCCCGGCTTGAGGCCGATATCGCGCGGCTTGTCGCGTTCGGGACGCGCCATACTCTGTCATCTCAGGACGATCCCAAGCGCGGGATCGGCGCGGCGCGGCGCTGGGCGGAAGCCGAGTTTCGCAAGTCCGCTGCAGCATGCGGTGGCTGCCTCGAAATCGTGCTGCCCGAAACCACGGTGCAGGGCGAGCGCGTACCGATGCCGACACGGCTTGTCGATGTCGTGGCGATCCAGCGCGGGACCGAGCGGCCCAATGAGGTCGTGATCGTGCAGGGGCATATCGACAGCCGCAATTCCGATCCGCTGGATGCGACGGGCATTGCGCCGGGGGCCAATGACGATGGTTCGGGCACGGCGCTGGTGCTGGAAGCGGCGCGGGTGCTTTCGAAGCAGAAGTTTGCGGGGACGATCGTCTACGCCGTGCTCTCGGGCGAGGAGCAGGGGCTCTATGGAGGCAAGCTGCTGGCGGATTATGCCAGGGCGCAGGGCTGGACGGTGAAGGCCGTGCTGAACAACGATATCGTCGGCAATTCGCGTGGGAGCGACGGACTGGTGGACGGCGCCCATGTGCGCGTGTTCTCCGAAGGGCCGCGCGATGATGCGAGCGAGCGGGCGCGTGATGCCTTGCGCTCCATCGGCGGGGAGAATGACAGCCCTTCGCGCAACTTGTCACGTTGGCTGGCGGGGCTGGGTGACAGCGGGCTGGCGGTGCGGCAAGTGTGGCGCGCGGACCGTATGGGGCGCGGCGGCGATCATCTGCCGTTTCAGGCCATGGGCTATCCGGCGGTGCGCTTCACCGTGGCGGTCGAGAATTACGAGCGGCAGCACCAGAATGTGCGGACCGAGAGCGGAAGGACATTTGGCGATACGATCGAGGCGATGGATTTTTCCTATCTTGCCAAGGTGACGAAGCTCAACGTGCGAGCGCTGGCCAAGCTGGCCGCCGTGCCGATGCCGCCGGTGGCCAAGGTTACGGCGGCGGTGCAGACCTATACTGATGTGGATTGGACGGCGGTTCCCGGTGCGGCGCGTTACCGGGTGTGGCAGCGGCGGACTGATGCCGCGGGCTGGGACGCCAAGCCGGTGGCAGAAACCGCTGAGACCCATCTGCGGCTCGATGGCGTGCGCGGAGATGACTGGTTCTTTGGGGTGAGCACGGTGGCTGCAGACGGTTCGGAAAGCCCGGTGGCTTCTGCCGTGCCGGGCGGGGCCTATCTGCCGGAAGCTGCAGCCAAGCCCTGACCTTGCTATTGCGCCGCGCAGCGCTCAGAGGTCTGTGATGGCAATTCGCAAGCAGACACCGAACGGGCCGGACGGTCTTCCCACGCGGCAGCAAGTGCTGGATTTCATCACCGCGAGCGAGGAGCCGGCGGGCAAGCGTGAGATAGCCAAGGCGTTCGGGCTCAAGGGCACCGAGAAGATCGCGCTCAAGGCGCTGCTCAAAGACATGGCCGAGGAAGGGCTGATCGACGGCAACCGCAGTGCGTTCCACCGGCTCGGCGGGGTGCCGCGGGTGACGGTGCTGCGGGTGCTGGAAATCGAGGACGGGCAGCCGCTGGCGATCCCGGACAGCTGGCAGCCTGACGACGGAGCGCCACCGCCGCGCCTCAGGATCATCGAACCGCGCGGCAAGGGCAAGAGCGCGCAAGCCGCGCTCAAGGTGGGTGACCGGGTGCTGGCGCGGACCGAGGAAGCGGGCCGGGGCCTCATCGCCCATGTGATGAAGAAGCTGCCGACACGGACCGAGCAGGTGCTGGGCGTTGTCGAGTTTGACGGGGCGGGCAAGCCGTGGCTTGCGCCTGTGGACAAACGTGTGCGCAATGCTGTGGCTATCGCGGACTTGGGCGGGGCGGCGGAAGGGCAGCTTGTGCTGGGCGAGCCGGTCAGCAAGAGCCCGCGTGCGGGGCTCAAGGTGACCGAAGTGCTGGGCGATCCGCTGGCGCCGCGTGCGTTCAGCCTGATCGCGATCCACAAGCATGGCATTCCCTTCGTCTTCCCGCAGGAAGCGCAGGACGAGGCGGCGCTGGCGGCGAAGATGGCGCTTTCCGAAGGTGCCCGCGAGGACTTGCGCGACCTGCCCATCGTGGCGATCGACCCGACAGACGCGCGCGACCATGATGATGCGATCTGGGCCGAGTCTGATGGCGAGGGCGGCTTCCGCGCGGTCGTCGCGATTGCGGACGTGAGCTTCTATGTCCGTCCGGGCGGCGCGGTGGACCGCGAGGCGAGGAAGCGCGGCAACTCGGTCTATTTCCCCGACCGGGTGGTGCCGATGCTGCCGCATGTGCTGAGCTCGGATGTCTGCTCGCTCAAGGTGGGGGCGGACCGCGCGGCGATGGCCTGCCATCTGACGATCGATGCCGAAGGGCGCATCACCGCGTGGCGCTTCACTCGGGCGCTGGTGCGGATTGCCGAAGTGATCGCGTATGAAGAGGCGCAGCGGCGGATCGATGCGCGGGAAGCTGCGCCGCATCTTGAGAACCTGTGGGCGGCATGGCGGCTACTGGAGAAGGCACGCAGCAACCGCGATCCGCTGGAGCTGGAATTGCCCGAGCGGCGCGTGATGCTCGACGAGAAGGGCAAGATTGCCGAGATCGCCTTGCGCGAACGGCTCGATGCGCACCGTGTGGTCGAGGACTTCATGATCGCGGCGAACGTCGCGGCGGCGAAGGCACTTGAGGCCAAGGTTGCGCCGGTAGTCTATCGCATCCACGAGCCGCCGAGCCGCGAGAAGCTGGTGGCGCTGAAGGACTATCTCGCCACCTTCGGGCGCAAGCTGGCGCTGGGGCAGGTCATCACGCCGGGTCTGTTCAACCGCATGCTGAAGGACGTGACCGACGAGGCGGAGAAGGCGCTGGTGATGGAGGCGGTGCTGAGGAGCCAGACGCAGGCCTATTACGGGCCGCGCAATGCCGGGCACTTCGGGCTGGCGCTCGGCAGCTACGCGCACTTCACCTCGCCGATCCGGCGCTATTCGGACCTTCTGGTGCACCGTGCGCTGGTCGATGCCTATCATCTGGAGCAGCCGCGCCCCGAAGCGCGCGAAATTCCGGGCACCTCCGGGCTGTCAGACCGGGACCGCAGCGATCTGGCGCGGATCAGCGATGCGATCAGCAAGGCCGAGCGCCGCGCGATGGAAGCCGAGCGCGAGACGATCGACCGCTATGTGGCGGCCTGGCTTTCGGGCCGGGTGGGTGAGGTGTTCGACACCCGGATCACTGGCGTGCAGAAGTTCGGCCTGTTCGCGACCATCATCGGGCTAGGCGGCGACGGGCTGGTGCCGATCTCGACGCTGGGCGCCGAACGCTTTGCCCATGACGAGAAGCGGCAAGTGCTGGTCGGCGAGGAGACCGGCGAAGAGTTTGCGATGGGCATGATCCTCAAGCTGCGGCTTGCCGAGGCCAATCCGCTCACGGGGGCGCTGAAGTTCGAGCCGGTCGATCTGCCGGACGGTGCCGGGCGGATCGAGCCGCGCGGGGGCAGGCCGCAGCAGGGCGGACTGAAGAAGACGGGAGGCTTCATGCAGGGGCCGCGCGGAAGGCCGCGCAATATCCGGCATCAGGGGCGCAAGCGGTAAGGCTTCCTAACTGAACGAATCGATGCCGCGCTCGTCGATCCCGCCGGGGACGATCATCAGCACGCAAGGCAGCTGGCCGATCTGCGAAGTGAAGTGGGTGACGAGCGGGCCGGGGTTGCCGTCTGCCGCCGCGCCGAGGACGAGCGCGGAGACTTCCGGATGTTCGCCGAGGTATTCGCGCACGACCTGCGGGCCACTGCCGGTGCGCACCGCGACAGCCGGGCGCAGACCCGACTCGTCGGCAAGGCTGCCGGCGGCAGCGCGGGCAAGGTCTTCGGCACGCTCGCGGGCTTCGCCCTCGATGGTTGCCTGGATACTGCCGAACACTACAAATTCCTGGCGGGGCACGAGCGCGAGGATATGGACCGTGCCGCCGGTGCGCACGGCGCGGCGCGCGGCGAAGCGCAGGGCGCGGGCACTTTCCTCGGTATCGTCCATGATGACGAGATAGACGCGCTGTTTGGCGCGCGCTTCGGCGCCTGACGTGCCTTCTGCCTCGCTAGTCGTGCCAACCATGCCTGCCCCCTTGCGATATCGCCCTTGTACGCGCCATTCGCACTGCCGGTCATTCGACAGGGTTATGCGTATTGGCCTAATTCGTATGCGGGGCAAGCGCCAAGAGACTTGACCCGCTTCGCGCGGGTGGCGAAATGGCGGCCCATGTGCCAAGGGAAGCGCCACGGCCTTGTAACGGCTTGGCTATCTGTACCGAAGCCACAAGTCTGAACCATGCCCTTGTAACCAGATAGGGAAAAGAGCTGCCCATGCCGATCCAGATCAAGATGCCCGCGCTGTCACCCACCATGGAGGAAGGCACGCTGGCCAAGTGGCTGGTCAAGGTCGGCGACAAGGTTTCCTCGGGCGACATCATGGCCGAGATCGAGACCGACAAGGCGACGATGGAATTCGAGGCGGTTGACGAGGGCACGGTGGTCGCGATCGAAGTGGCCGAAGGCACCGAGGGCGTGAAGGTCGGCACCGTGATCGCGACGATTGCAGGTGAGGACGAGGGTGATGCGGCTCCGGCGGCGCCTGCTGCTGCTCCTGCGCCCGCTCCGGTGGCGGCTGCCCCTGCACCGGCTCCTGTTGCTGCTCCAGCGCCTGCACCTGCTCCGGTCGCCGCTGCGCCTACCGGTGATCGCGTCGTGGCAAGCCCGCTCGCCAAGCGCATTGCGGGCGAGAAGGGCATCGACCTTACGCAGGTCAAGGGGAGTGGCCCGCATGGCCGCATCATCAAGGCTGACCTCGATGCCGGACCGACGGTGGTTGCTGCCCCGGCAGCAGCGCCGTCTATTGCACCGGTTGCAGCGCCCGCACCGGCTCCCGTCGCGGCGGCAGCGCCCGCGCCCTTCAGCACCGACATCCCGCATGAGGCGGTCAAGCTTTCCTCGATGCGCAAGACCATCGCGCGCCGGCTGACCGAAGCCAAGGCGACGGTGCCGCACTACTACCTCACCGTCGATATCAGCCTCGACAAGCTGCTCAAGCTGCGTGCCGAGCTTAACTCAGCGCTGACCGGGCAGGGCGTGAAGCTCTCGGTCAACGATCTGCTGATCAAGGCGCTCGGCAAGGCGCTGATCCTTGCGCCAGATGCCAATGTCAGCTTCGCGGGCGACAATCTGATCCGCTATTCGCGCGCTGACATTGCCGTCGCGGTATCGATCCCGGGCGGCCTGATCACGCCGATCGTGACGGGAGCCGACGTCAAGTCGATCTCGACGATCCAGAAGGACATGGCCGACCTTGCCTCGCGCGCGAAGGCGGGCAAGTTGGCACCGCACGAGTATCAGGGCGGCACGGCCAGCCTTTCGAACCTCGGCATGTTCGGAATCAAGCAGTTCGAGGCGGTGATCAATCCGCCGCAGGGCATGATCATGGCCATCGGCGCGGGCGAGAAGCGGCCCTATGTGATCGATGATGCGCTGGGGATCGCGACCGTGATGTCCGCCACCGGCAGCTTCGACCACCGCGCCATCGACGGGGCGGAAGGCGCGCAGCTGATGCAGGCATTCAAGACACTGGTCGAAGCGCCGCTGGCCCTCGTCGCCTGATCATATTGAGAGCGGCGCGCCTGCCTGAGCGGGCTAAACAGGACGCCGACATCAAGGAGCATTTTCGTGGCTGACCAATACGATCTTCTCGTTCTCGGCTCGGGCCCCGGCGGCTATGTCGCGGCGATCCGCGGGGCGCAGCTGGGGCTCAAGGTGGGCATCGTGGAGCGCGAGCTGCTCGGCGGCATCTGCCTTAATTGGGGCTGCATTCCGACCAAGGCGCTGCTGCGCTCGGCCGAAGTGTTCAACCAGATGAAGCACGCCGCATCCTATGGTCTGGCGGCGGACAACATCCGCGCGGATATCGATGCCGTGGTGAAGCGCTCGCGCGGGGTTGCCAAGCAGCTCAATCAGGGCGTGACGCACCTGATGCGCAAGAACAAGATCACCGTGCATATGGGCGCCGGCGTGCTCAAGGTTGCAGGTCAGGTTGAAGTGACCGGCGAGAAAGGCACCGAGGTGCTGTCCGCCAAGCATGTGATCGTCGCGACCGGCGCGCGGGCACGCGATCTGCCGTTTGCCAAGGCGGATGGCGAGCGCATCTGGACGTACCGCCACGCCATGGTGCCGCCGGCGATGCCGACCAAGCTGCTGGTGATCGGCTCGGGCGCGATCGGGATCGAATTCGCGAGCTTCTACAATGACATGGGCGCGGAGGTTACGGTCGTCGAGATGATGGACCGGATCGTGCCGGTGGAAGACGCCGACGTTTCGGCCTTCCTCGAGAAGTCGCTGACCAAGCAGGGGATCAAGATCCTGACGGGCGCAGGCGTGGAAAGCATCACCACCAGCGCGGCGGGCGTGAAGGCGAAGATCAAGGGCAGGGACGGCGCTTCGGCCGAGCATGACTTCAGCCATGTGATCGTGGCGGTCGGCATCGTGCCCAATACCGAGAACATCGGCCTCGAAGCGCTGGGCGTGCAGGCCGAGCGCGGGATCATTGCCATCGACGGCTATGGCCGCACCAATGTGCCGGGCGTGTGGGCCATCGGCGACGTGACGCCGGGGCCGTGGCTGGCACACAAGGCGAGCCACGAAGGTGTGATCGCCGCCGAGTCAATCGCGCAGGCGCTGGGTAACACCGAAGTGCATCCGCACCCGATGGACCGGCTCAACATTCCGGGCTGCACCTACTGCCATCCGCAGGTGGCGAGCGTGGGCCTCACCGAAGCCAAGGCCAAGGAAGCTGGCCACACCGTCAAGGTCGGCAACTTCCCGTTCATCGGCAACGGCAAGGCCATCGCGCTGGGCGAGGCCGAGGGCTTCATCAAGACGGTGTTCGATGCCGAGACCGGCGAACTGCTCGGCGCGCACATGATCGGCGCGGAAGTGACCGAGCTAATCCAGGGCTATGTCGTGGGCAAGACGCTCGAGACGACCGAGGCGGAGCTGATGCACACCGTCTTCGCGCACCCGACGCTTTCGGAAATGATGCACGAGAGCGTGCTCGCGGCTTACGGGCGCGCGCTCCATATCTGATCGCAGCGCCTCCGTGCCCACGCATGACATCATCGTGCTGGGCGCGGGCGCGGCGGGGTTGTTCTGTGCGGGCCTCGCGGGACAGCGAGGCAAGCGGGTTGCGCTGCTCGATCACGCCGATGCGCCGGGCCAGAAGATCCTGATCTCGGGGGGAGGTCGGTGCAATTTCACCAACCTCCATACCGCGCCCGACCGCTATCTCTCGGAGAATCTGCATTTCGCACGATCCGCGCTGAGCCGCTACACCCCGGCGGACTTCATCGCGCTGGTCGAGCGATATGGCATTCCCTGGCACGAGAAGACGCTGGGGCAGCTGTTCTGCGATGGATCTGCCAAGCAGATCGTGGCGATGCTGGTGGAAGAATGCCGCGCGGGCGCTGTGGACTTGCGCTGCGGTGAGCCGGTGGGCGCGGTCGAGCATGGCGACGGACTGTTCCGCATTGAATATGGCGCGCAAGTCCTGGCCGCACCGGCGCTGGTGATCGCGACCGGCGGGCCTTCGATCCCGAAGATGGGCGCAAGCGGGTTCGCCTATGACCTCGCGCGCAAGTTCGGGCTGAAGGTCGTGCAGCCGCGCCCGGCGCTCGTGCCACTGACACTTTCCGGCGAGGATGTGCTGTTCCGCGAGCTCTCCGGCGTTTCTGCCGAGGTGATTGCGCGCGCCGGAAAGGCCGCCTTCCGCGAAGCAGCCTTGTTCACGCACCGCGGGCTCTCGGGCCCGGCGATCCTGCAAGTCTCGTCGTACTGGCGGCCGGGGGAGAGCGTCAGCATCGATTTCCTGCCCGATCAAGCGCCGGACTGGCTGCTCGCCGCCAAGCGCGAACGGCCCCGCGCAGCGATGGCGCGGGCGCTGGGCGCGGTGCTGCCGGAGCGCTTGGCTGGGCGGCTTGCGGAGAGTGTGGGCGTGGCAGGCGAACTCGGCCAGACACAGGACAAGGTGCTGCGCGCGGCGGAAGCGAAGCTGAGGCGCTGGATTTTCACCCCCAGCGGCAGCGAAGGCTTTGCCAAGGCGGAAGTGACCGCAGGCGGGATCAGCACGGCGGGGCTTTCCTCGCGCACGATGGAAGCAAAGGCGGTGCCGGGGCTCTATGCCATCGGCGAGGCGGTCGATGTGACGGGCTGGCTTGGGGGCTACAACTTCCAATGGGCCTGGGCGAGCGCGCATGCCGCGGCGGGCGCGCTCGCGGAAGGGCCTCAGGGGGCGGCGTAGACCTGCTCGCCAGCAATATACGTCGCGAGCACCTTGGTCTCGTGGATCTGGCCGACCGGGACCGTCAGCGGGTTGCGATCGAGCACGATGAGGTCGGCGAACTTGCCGGGCTCCAGCGTGCCGCCCTTGTCGAGCCGGCCCATTTCAGCCGCACCATTGCGGGTGAACACGGCCATGGCCTGCTCGCGCGTTATGCGCTGGCCTGCGTTGATCGGATCACCGGTTGCGCCGGGCACCTGCCGGGTCACCAGCGTCTCGAAGGCCAGCCATGGATTGACCGAGGGGACCACCGGCCAGTCTGAACCGGTGACGACATTGGCGCCGCTTTCCAGCACATCGCGCATGGGCCAGAGCCGCTTCATGCGCTCGGGGCCAACCGCCTTGGCGATATCGACCGAAGTGATCGGCGTGGGCCACCAGATGTAGGGTGAAAGCTCCCAGGTGAAGTGCAGTTCATGGCCGCGCGGCACATCGGCGCTGTCGATGAAGGTGTTGTGGCCGATTTCATGGTGGGGCCCCGCATCGCCATTGGCCTTGCGCGCCGCCGCGATGGCCTCGACCGCCTCGCGTACCGAGCCATCGCCCGCTGCATGGAACTTGACCTGAATGCCTTGCCGATCGAACGCGGTGACGGCGGGGAAAAGCTGGTCTTCGGGGATCAGCTTGAGGCCCTTGCCATCGCCCGGGCCCTGATCGTCATGCGCGCCGCCACGGTGCTCATAGGGCGCGAGCATGACGGCGGTGCGGCCTTCGAGCGGGACGCCATCGAGGAACATCTTGACGCAATCGAGCTGGAGACGGCCGCCGCTCCACGCCTGCCGCTGCGGGATGAGGTCTTCGCTGTTGCCGTTGTTGGGGCCCCAGACGATGCAGCCGCGGGCGTACTGCTTGAGGCCGCCGGACTTGGCATAGGCAGACAGGCCCTCGATCATCTCGCGCCGGACGGCCGCATCGGTGAAGCCGACAATGCCGTAGGACAGCATCTCGTCCGTCGCGACCTTGATCGCCTGCACCTGCTGCTCGGTGGTGGCCCTGGGCATGAAGCGTTCGATATCGCGCGCGGCGACTTCGCGCAGGACGCCTGTGGGCTCACCCTTGGCGTCGCGGTCGATCACGGCGCCGGGCATGTCTTTGGTGGCGCGGGTTATCCCGGCGATGGCAAGGACTTTGGAATTGACCCAGACGCTGTGCAGGCTCTCGTCGTTGAGCATGACGGGATTGTTGGGCGCCACGGCATCGAGCAGGCGCTTGTTCTGCTCGCCCGGCTTGAATGCGGCGCCAACCCAGCTGCCGCCGGTGATCCATTCGCCGGGCTTTGCCTTGGCGGCGCAAGCCTTGACCGCCGCGACGATGGTTCTGGCGTCCGCGCCTTGCGGAAAGCGGCAGGAGAGCTTGTCGCGGCCGGCGAAGTAGGTGTGGACATGCATGTCATAGAGGCCCGGCATCACGGTGCGGCCCGCAAGATCGACGGTTCGTGCCGAAGGGGACGCCATCGCGGCGATTTCGGCATCGGAACCGGCCGCGACGATGGTGCCGTTCGAGACGGCGAGGGCCTGTACGGTGCCGGAGGGAGTCAGCACGGTGCCGTGCAGGAGGACCAGATCAACCGGCGCAGGCTGCGCGAAAGCAGGGCTGCAGCCAACCAGCACGCCGGCGAGGAGGGCAGTTCTAGAACGGTTCATGCGTCACCAACTTTCGCCAAGGGGAAACAGGAAGGAATAGGCCTGCGCGCGGCTTGGTGCGGCTTGGCCGATGCGGCCAAACTGGCGCCTGGCCCTTGCCCGCGCGGGGCAGCTTGCGGAATGGTCCGATCCGGAGGGCACACGCGGGGTCTTTGCGCATGGGACACAGGCGGGCATGCTGAAGCCGACGATCTCGGTGCTTGTGCTGCGCCACGTGGTCAATTGCCTCGATCTTGTCGGCTGCGATCCCGAACCGATGCTGGCGCGCATCGCGCTGCGGCGCGACGATCTAGACAACGCGCGCGCGGTCATGCCGCTCGAGGCGTTCCTCGCCTTTCTCGAACGCGCGGCGCAGGAAGCTGGCAATCCCTATCTCGGGCTGCAGGCGGGGCGATTGGGGGCGCTCAACAGTCTGGGCGCGCTCGGGTTCCTGTTCCTCAGCGCACCGTCGCTGCGCGCCGCCTTCTCGGGCTTTGCCGTCTATCTGGCGACGATACAGGACGCGGTGCGCAACCGTTTCAGCGCGGACGACGGCTTCGCGACGTTCGAGTATCTCATCACAGACCAGACACTGCAATCACGGCGGCAGGACGCGGAGTTCTCGATCGCGCTGATGCACAACATGTGCCGCAACTATGTCGGCGGAGAGTTCGAACTGGTCGAGGTGCGCTTCGAGCATTCCTGCGAGGGCGACGAGCGCATCTACCGAGAGTTTTTCCGCTGCCCGGTGCTCTTTGATCAGGAGACCAATGCCTTCACCTTCGAGGCGCGGTTTCTCGATTGCACGAGCCCGGTGATCGATCCGGAGCTCTTCCCGATTGTCGAGGAGCACTTGCGCCGACGCGCGGCGGAGAATGCCCGGCGCGGAACGTCGCTCGGAGCGCTCGTCCGGGCGCTTGAGGCCAGTCCGCTTGACCACGCACCGCAGCTGGAGGATGTCGCCGAGAGCATGGGTGTTTCCGCGGCGACGCTGAGCAGGCGGCTGCGGGCCGAAGGTCTGCGCTGGCGCGATCTCGTCAATGAGCGGCGCATGCAGGCGGCGGCGCGGCTGTTGCGGCAGAGCCGGCGCGATGTGGCCGAGATCGCGCTTTCGGTAGGCTTTGCCGAGAGCGCGAGCTTCATCCGCCGCTTTGGCAGGCATTTCGGGATGACCCCGCAAGCCTATCGCCGCGCCGGCAGTGACGAGATCAGCGCAGCGCAAACGCCACCAGCGCATCGCTGAGCTTCGTGCCGAAGCCGCCGTGACCGCCGGCGTTGACGACGACGTATTGACGGCCATCGGTATGGCGGAAAGTCATCGGGGTGGCGGTGGCGGGTGCCGGAACGAAAGCCTGCCAGAGCTCTTGCCCCGTCTGGATATCATAGGCGCGCAGGCGGCTGTCGAGGCTGGCGCCGATGAAGACGAGGCCGCCGCGCGTGACGATGGGGCCGCCCTGATTGGGGGCTCCCCACGCGGCGGGCGAGGTGATCCCGCTGGATGTCGTCAGACGGCCGAAGGGCACTTGCCAGCGCGTCTGGCCGGTCTTCATGTCGATGGCGGTGAGGCGGCCCCACGGCGGCGGATTGCACGGCACGCCGAGCGGCGACATCAGCACCTCGCGCAGCATGACATAGGGGGAGCCCTGCATCTCGTAGTAGGAGACGCCGGGCCTCACGTCGCGCTTGGCATCAAACTTCGCGCGCGGGACAAGGCGGACCGAAGCGGCGAGGTTCGAGGAATTCACGACGGCGAGGCCGGTGGCTGGATCGTAGGCCAGACCGCCCCAGTTGGTGCCGCCGAGAAAGCTGGGATGCAGCAGCGAGCCCTTGAAGCCGGGCGGGGTGAACAGGCCTTCGTTACGCAAAGCGGCGATGCGAGTGCGGCAGGCGGCGGTGTCGTAGCCGAGGAGGCCCCATGCGTCTTCGGTGCGCAATCGCTGCGAAGTGACGGCATGCGGCAGGAGCGGCATGGGTTGGGTGGGGGAGGCGCGTTCGCCCGGCATGTCGCTTGCGGGCATGCGGCGTTCGACCACCGGGAACAGCGGTTTGCCGGTCTCGCGGTCGAGCACGAAGATGTTGCCGGTCTTGGTCGCCTGGATCACCGCTTCGGTGGCGCGGCCGCTGTGATCGATCGTGGCGAGCGTAGGGGCGGCGGGCAGGTCGTAGTCCCACAAGTCGTGGTGGACGGTCTGATAGGACCAGACCTTGCGGCCGGTGCGCATGTCGAGCGCGACGACGGCGTTGGCATCGGGGATCCGGTCCAGGCGGTTGACGCCCAAGGTGTCCCAACTGGCGCTGCCGGTGGGGAGGAAGAGCCAGCCCCGTTTGGCATCGACGGACAAGGGCGCCCAGGCATTGGCCGCGCCGGTGACGGCGGAGATGTCGTCGGGGATCGGGTTCCATGACCACAGCTGTTTGCCGGTGATCACGTCGAACGCGCGCACGATGCCGTCGAGCGAATTGCGGTACATGTTGTCCTGCACCGCTGTGCCTAGCGCGACGACATTGCCCCAGACGGCGGGCGGCGAGGTGTTGGCGGGTTTGCCCTCGCCCTTGTAGTCCATGGCACCGAGATCGACGCGGCCGCCCGCGCCGAAGCCGGTGCAGACGCGTCCGGTATCGGCATCGAGGGCATGGAGGACGGCGTTTTGTGCGCCGTAGAGGATGCGTTTGCCGCAAGGCTGTGCGCGGGCAGCGGCCGTATCGGCCTGCCAATAGGCGACGCCCCGGCAGTAGTTCTCGTGATACATGTTGCCGGTGCGCGGCTTCTTCGGATCGAACGACCAGAGTTCGCGGCCCGAAGCAGGATCGAGCGCAACGGCGCGGCCGAAGGGAGTGCAGCCATAGAGCCGGGCGTTGATGTAGATCGGCGTCATTTCGCCGACCGTGAAGTCGACCGTGGGCGTGCCGGTGGAAACTTCGCCCGAGTGCCAGGTCCATGCCTTGCGCAGGCTGGCGACGTTGGCGGTGTTGATCTGGTCGAGCGCGGAGTACTTGGTCGAGGATGGCTGGCCGCCATAGCTCGGCCATTCGGCGGCCTGCGCTTCGACCGCAGCGATATCGGCGCGCGCGGTGACCGGGGGAGGATCAGGGGCGCGCTGGCAGGCGGCGAGGGCTGCGAGGAGAGCAAGGCTGACGCGGCGCCGCCACATGCCTGTCAACCCTTGGTTCGCGTGAAGATCTGCTGCCCGCCGACCCATGTCTCCAGAACCGTGGTGCTGTGGATTTCGGTCACCGGAATGGTGAAGGGGTCACGATCGAGCACAAGGAAATCAGCGAACTTGCCGGGTTCGAGCGAGCCTGCCTTGTCGGCGATGCCCATGCGCTGTGCCGCATTGATCGTGAACATGGTGATGGCCTGAGGAAGCGTAATCGCCTCCGCCAGGCCATAGCTGCGTGTGCTGCCGCCCGGATTGCGGCGGGTCACGGCGGTCTCGATCCCGATCCACGGGTTGGGGGAGGGGACAACGGCCCAGTCGGAGCCGGCAATCACCAGCGCGCCTGAGGCAAAGCCTTCGCGGATCGGCCAGACACGGTCAATCCGGGGGCTGCCGACGGCCATCGTGATGTCGTCGTTGATCGGCTGCGGGTCCCACAGATAGGGCGAGAACTCCACCGCCGCATGCAGGGCCTTGAAGCGCGGCAGATCGGCGGGATCGACGAAGGCGGAATGGCCGACCTGATGCTGCGGGCCGCCCATGCCATTGGCCTTGCGGGCAGCCTCGATGGCATCGAGCGAGGCGCGCACCGCGCGATCGCCAGCAGCGTGGAACAGCACGGTGACGCCAAGCTTGTCCCATGCGACAAGGTTCTTCGCCATCGCGGCGGGATCGAACAGCAGCAGACCACGCGCCGGGGCATTGGGCTGGCCTGCCTGATAATCCGCCAGCATCGCGCCGGTGTGGCTTTCGGTGGGCACGCCATCGGCAAAGACCTTGACGCAATTGGCGTTGAAGGTGGCGCGGGCGAACTTTGCACGATCTGCCAGCGTCTGATCGAACGCGGGGTTTGGGCGGCCGGATTCGGAATAGGCGATGCAAGCCTGCACGCGCTGCTTGAGCACGCCCTTGTCCGCCAGCGCCGCATAGACTTCGAGGTCGTCGCGGTAGGCCATCGCCTCGACATAACCGACGACGCCGAAGCCTGCGAGCATGGCAAGATGCGCAGAAAGCTGCCGCTCGGTCTCGGCCTGTGGCTGCGGCGGCACCTTCACGGTGAGCAGGCGACCAGCGGTTTCGCGCAGGACGCCGGTGGGATTGCCCTTCTCGTCGCGTTCGATGATCCCGCCTTCGGGATTGGCGGTGCCGGGGCCGATGCCCGCCGCCGCCAGCGCGCGCGAATTGGCCCAGACGCTGTGGCCGCTGACATCGAACAGCATGACCGGATTGTCGGGCGAGACGGCATCCAGCGTCGCCGCCGTGATCGGCGTGCCGGTCATCAACGAGGACTGCCACTGGCCGCCGCTGACCCATTCGCCGGGCTTGGCCGCCTTCACGCAAGCCGCGACGAGTTCGATCAGGCGCTGCGGTCCGGCATCCTGCGGGATGCGGCAGCGGCCTTCCTCGCCCTTGGCCTGGAGCACGGGGTGGACGTGCATGTCGTAAAGCCCGGGGAGGACGGTGCGGCCCTTGAGGTCGACGACCTTCACCCCGGTGCGCGGCCAGCGCTGTGCCTGCCTGCTGGTGCCGACGCGCTGGATGCGGGCGCCTTGTACATCCATCGCGCTGCGCCAGCCCTGCGGGGTGTAGATATGGCCGTTGATGAAGCGCAGCACTGGCCTTGGCGCGGCTTGCGCGGCAGGGGGCAAGGCGCAGGCCGCCGCGATGAACCCGGCAATCGCGAGCAAGTGGCGCGAGGTCTTCATGGCGGCAATCTCCCCATCTCGAGCTGCGCCGCCTGCCATCCCGGCAAAGCGGCGCGCCCGGTTTTCATCAGTAGCGGTAGGACGCCGTCACGCCGAAAGTGCGCGGCCGCAGCGTTTCCCGGCGGAAGAATTCGAACGGGTTCGAAGCCCGCTCGCGCCGGATCCAGGTGGACTTGTCGAGGATGTTGTTGACGAAGAGCGAGATGTCGAAGTTGCCCGGCCGCACCCCGAGCCGCGCCGACCAGAAGGCCACCGCGGGCGGCAGCGTCAGCGCGGTATCGATCGCGCCATTGGCCGGGTTCAGGTAGGGCGGCAGCCTGTTCTGCTTCGAGCGAAAGTCGAAGTCGGACCGGATATAGCTGCCCTTCTCGCGGAACACGTCGAAATCGTACTGCGCGTGGAACGAGGCGGTCCAGGGCGCGCCGAGCACGGCATCGCCCTTGCTGACGAAGGGGGCCGCCGCGGTCGGACCGCCGCGCACGGTATCGCGGAACTGCGCATCGACGTAGCCGATCTCGGCCTGCAGGGTGAGGCGGTTCGTCGGGCGGATTTCCAGCTGCAAGTCAAAGCCGCGGCTGCGCGCCTTGCCGAGGTTGTTGGTGAACTGGAACCCGCAGGAATTGAGCGCGACGGCCTGCTGGATGTCGTTCCAGTCGATCTGGTAGACGCTCGCCTGCACGCTGCCGAGCCCGCCGAACTTGCTCTTCACACCGAGTTCGTAGCTCCACACCGAGTCCGACTTGAAGGTGGTCGGACGGCCGTTCGGATAGCCGATGCTGGCAAGCTCCGGCCCGCAGAAGGTGCCGACCTGCGGGTTGTAGCCACCGACGCGGAAACCGCGCGAGGCCGAGGCATAGACCAGCGTATCGGGGGTTGCCTGGAAGTTGATGCCGAACTTGGGCGTGATCGGGTCTTCGCTCTGGCGGCCGCGGTCGTCCACCAGCGGGCCGACCACGAAGCCCTGCGCGACCGAGCGGATGGTGAAGACGGTATGGCTGTAGCGCAGACCGGCAAGGACCGAGAGCTTGTCGGTGAGCTTGTAGGTGACCTGACCGAACAGCGCGGCCTGCTCGTCGGTCGAGACGGCGTTCTGATCATAGACCGAAAAGCCCGCGACCGGCGAAGGCGCGCCGAACAGGTAGACCGGCAGATAGGGGTCAGTCACCACTTGCAGCGATGTCTGCTGGGCGTGGCTGTAGAACCCGCCGAGCACCCAGGTGAGCGGGCTTGATGCGCTGTTCGACTGCAGGCGCAGTTCGCCGGTCCAGTTCTTCTGCGCGACAAGGAAGTCCGACGGCGCGTTCTGTTCGGGGAAGAAGGGCAGGGCGTTCACCCCGGTGAACAGCGTCTGGTCGAAGTTCGTATAGTCCTGCACGAACGCCTGCTTGCGATCGAAGTACGACCCGACTGCGATCACATCGACCCCGCCTAGGCCGACGCTGACATTGAGCGAGGCGAGCGTAAATCGGTCCTTGCTCGTTTCGGCGAGTTGGTTCGCGTTACGGAAGACATGCTTGTCGTAGTCCGAGAAGATTTCCCAGCTCTCGCCGCTGTCGGCTGCCTTGATGTTCTGATAGTAGACCGCCGGCGTGATCTTCACATTGTCGACCGGCTGCCAGGTGAGGGCTACGCGCCCGACATAGCTGTCGGTCGAGTTCGCGTTCTTTTGGACAACCTGATTTGTGAACGAGCTGATCCGGTCGACCCAGCCGCCATCGCGGCGGTAATAGCCGCTGGCCGCGATACCGAGCTTGCCCGCGATGATCGGCGCGCTGATCGAGATGCCGCCTTCGCCGCTGGCCGCACCGTGCTGGGTCGCGGCTGCTTCGGCGCGGCCATAGACCTTCAGCGTATCGAGGCTGGGCTGCTGCGTGATGAAGCGCACCGTGCCACCTTCCGAGCCCGCGCCGAACAAAGTGCCCTGCGGCCCGCGCAGCACTTCCACCCGGTCGAGATCGAAGACCACCGGATAGGCATTGCCGCCGCCGTAGCCGAGCTGGCGGATCTGGATCGGCACGTCGTCGATGTAGATGCCGGTGGTTGCCGCGCCGACCGACGAATTGACGCCGCGGATCGCGATGTTCGTGGTTGTGTTCGATTTCTCGAACGCGACGCCGGGCGTCTGGCGGATCACATCGGTGAAGTTGCGGATGCCGCGGCTGTCGAGCGCCTCGCGCGAGAGCGCACTGACGCTAAGCGGGACCTTGTTGATGCTTTCGCTCTTGCGCGTGGCGGTGACGATGATCTCCCCGCTATCAGCGTTGTCGGCGGCGGCATCGGCTGCGCCCCCGGCGGCCTGTGCCATCGCTGCATCGGCCATCATGAGCGCGGCCATGGCCGTGCCTGCTGCGAGAAGGTTGGCGCTGCGCCTGATCATCGTCGTGAAACTCCCCTGTTATGGCCCACGTCTGCCTGCGCGACGCGAGGTCCAATCCGGATACAAGCTATGGCTCGGGGAGGGATTGCCATTGACCCGGGCTGGCAATGTGCAAGGCCCTTGCACGATCCGGCATATTCCGCCGGGAAACGCATGTGGTTGGCCACATCTGCCAAGCGCGCGAGCGCGGATAAACCCGTTCTAGGTGAGCGCGCCGCAGGGTGATAAGGCTGTGTGCGGGGGTAGGCATGACGCTCAACGAGGCGGCGCTGCTGGCGCTGGCCGCAATAGCGATGATGTTCATGGTCGCCGCGGTGATCGAAGCGCGCGGTCCGGCCCGTGCGCTCGGCAAGCGGGTGCGCCACGGCGCTTATACGCTGGCGCTGGGTGTCTATTGCACGAGCTGGACCTTCTACGGTGCCGTGGGCAGCGCGGTGCGCGATGGCTGGACCTATCTGCCGATCTACATCGCGCCGGTCGCGCTGCTGCTCGCCGCGCCGCGTTTCCTGACGAAGCTGGGGCAGGCGGTCGCCGAGGAAAAGGCGATGACCGTCTCGGACTTCATCGCCGCGCGCTTCGGGCACGACATTGTGGTGTCGCGGCTGGTGACGGTGATCGCGCTGCTGGGGACTGTGCCCTACATCGCGTTGCAGTTGCGCTCGATCGGCAATGCTCTCGCGCTGGTGGGGCATGCGCAGGCCTCGGTGCCGGTAATGATCGTGGCCGCCGTGCTGCTGGCGGTGTTCGCGATCCTGTTCGGCGCGCGGCGCTTCGAAATGGCCGGGCGTCACGAAGGGCTGCTGGTAGCGATCGCGTTTGAATCGCTGCTCAAGATTACCGCGCTGGTGCTGGTCGCGGGACTGGCGGTCATGATCATCGCGGGAACCCCGACGGCGCAGCTCGACAAGGCCGTGGCGACGTTTGCGGCAGGCTTTGCGCCGCCTCGGCTCAGCCTCGAATTCTGGGTGCTGTGCTTGATCTCGGCGATGGCGATAATCGCCTTGCCGCGCCAGTTCTACATGGGGCTGACGCAGGCGCAGGACCCCGCCGACCTGCCGCGCGCGCGCTTCGGTTTTGCCGCCTATCTCGCGGTGATGGCGGCGCTGGTCCTGCCCATCGCGCTCGCGGGCATGGTGCTGCTGCCGGCGGGCGATACGATGGACCTCTATCCGCTGCTGCTGCCAAGCCACGGCGGCGGACAGGCATGGCTGGTGATCGTGGCGCTGCTCGGCGGCATCAGCGCGGCGGCCTCGATGGTGATCGTCGATTCGATCGCGCTCGCAACCATGGTTTCGAACGATCTGGGTTTTGCGGCCGTGCTGCGGAGCGGCGGGCGTCGCAGCGCCGATCATGCTGGTGGTGCTGCGCATGTTCCAGGGTCTTGCGCTAGGCGGCGAATATGGCGGCGCGGCAACTTACGTGGCCGAGCATGCGCCCAACGACAAGCGCGGGCTCTACACCAGCTGGATCCAGATCACCGCGACGGCGGGCCTCGCGATGGCGCTGCTGATCGTGATCCTCGTGCGCTCGCCCGTCACCGGCGTGGGCGAGGAAGCCTTCAAGGCCTGGGGCTGGCGCATTCCCTACCTGATGTCGGGCCTGTTCCTGTGCATCGGCTTGTGGCTGCGCCTGAAGCTCCATGAATCGCCCGTGTTCCAGAAGATGAAGGCCGAAGGCACCGCTTCCAAGGCGCCGCTGACCGACGCGTTCGGCAAGTGGGTGAACCTCAAGGTCGTGCTGATCGCCTTCTTCGGCGCGATCGCTGGGCAGGCGGTGGTCTGGTACACCGGCCAGCTCTACGCGATGTACTTCCTCGAGAAGATGCTCAAGGTCGACGGGCTCACCGCGAACATGCTGGTGATGACCGCGCTGATCATGGGGACCCCGTTCTTCCTCGTGTTCGGGGCGCTGTCCGACAGGATCGGCCGCAAGCCGGTGATCCTTGGCGGCTGCGCGCTGGCGTCGCTCACGCTGTTCCCGGTGTTCCATGCGCTGGCCGCCGCCGCCAATCCGGCGCTGGCGCAGGCCCAGGCAACTGCGTCGGTTGCGGTGATTGCCAATCCAGCAGAGTGCTCGTCGCAGTTCGACCCTGTCGGCCAGAACAAGTTCGACACGACGAGCTGCGACATCGTGAAGAACGTGATGGCGAAGGCGGCGGTGAACTACACCAATGTGGCAGCACCTGCCGGCACGATCGCATCGGTCAGGATCGGCGGGGTGACCATCACCGCGCCCGATCCGACCAGGCTGACGGGTGACGAGCGCAAGGCGGCGATTGCCGCGTTCACCGCGCAAGTGGTCGGCGCACCCGCAGTGGCTGCCAAGCCCGCTGTCGTGGGCGAACTCGCCAAGGTCGGTTATCCCGCCAAGGCAGATCCCGAGGCGATCAACAAGCCGCTGGTGGTGGCACTGCTGTTCTACCTCGTGCTGCTGGTGACCATGGTCTACGGGCCCATCGCGGCCATGCTGGTCGAGCTGTTCCCGAGCCGCATTCGCTATACCTCGATGTCGCTGCCCTATCACATCGGCAATGGCTGGCTGGGCGGGCTGCTGCCGGCGATCGGCTTCGCGATGGTCGCGGCAAACGGGGATATCTACTACGGGTTCTGGTATCCCGTGGTGGTGGCTGCGGCGACCTTCGTGTTCGGGCTGATCTTCCTGCCCGAAACGCACCGCCGGAGCATCGACGGGTAAGGCCTGAAACGGACCATTTTCCCGGGAGAACCTGCCGCGCTTTGGCCTGGATCAAGGCGCGGCAGGTTGCTGCAGTGCAATAGGGCGTGATCACCCCTGAATGGAGTCGCCGCCATGATCACTGATGCCCTGCTTGCCGTCCGCACCCGCGCCGGGATCGAACTCGTGATCCGCCGCGCCGAACCTGCCGACGAGCCGGCGCTGGTCGCCTTCTTCAATGCGGTGAGCGACGAGGACCGCCGCTTCCGCTTCCTGGCCGCGTCCGCCCATGTCAGCCACGAGCAGCTCGAACCGCTGATCCATGCGGACCACTTCCGCAGCGAGAGCTTTGTCGCCATCGACTGCGCCACGGGCGAGATCGTCGCCTCGGCGCTTCTGGCCTGCGACGGGCCGCTCGATACCGCCGAAGTCGCCGTTTCGGTGCACCAGCGCTATCGCGGCAAGGGGATTGGACGGGCGGCGCTCGATGTGCTGGCCGATGAAGCCGAGGCACGCGGGGTGCGCCGGGTCATCGCCATCGAATCGCGCGACAACCATGCCGCGATCGAACTCGAACGCGAAAAGGGCTTCCTGCCCGAACCATTCGAGGGCGAGCCTTCGCTGGTGATCCTGGCAAAAACCTTCCGCTAGGTTGTGGCCACCGGATCGGGGTTGACCGGGAGGCGGTCCCGATTGCGGCAGAACTGGTATCAGGAGTGAGCCTGAATCTACGGACAAAACGCAGAAAGTGGCGGACAGGGTGTCATCAGCATTTTCTCCCTAGGGCTATGGATAGGAAGAGAATCGCAGAAGGCAATAATCGGCCGGCCCACGCTTCGACCCACACTCTTGCCAAGGTCGGTTGAGTCTTGATCTGCAGATGATTCGCCAGCGAGTGCGCACAATGTGATCGGCGCTACGGTACCTGGCACATGTATGGTCGCTTCGCCTTGTCGTGATGCGCCAACTCCCCGCAGGAGCAAGATGCGTCTATCGCTGCGCCAGCAAGCTTCCTTGCGTCCTGTGTCCGGTCACCGCGAGTTTCCCGAACCGGACTGGTCGCGCCGGCCTGGTCCGGGAACTTTCATGTCTCTAAGGCACTGCCTGACTTGTCGTTATGCCTTGCTGGTCCGGCTGAGGTCATAAGCGCCAAGGCCGGGCTTGAAGGTCTTTTCGTCGATGAACTGGCGTGTCGCTTCCTTGCGACCCTCGCCGTCGAACGAGTTGGCGGCTTCCTGCGCGCGGATCAGGTAGTCCTCGGCGTTGTCATAGGTCATCTCGCGAACGCGGCGGATCGCCCACTTCGTTGCCCGCAGCGCCTGTGGGTTCTTGCCGAGCAGAACTTCGGCGATGGCCGTTACCCGCGCCTTGAGCTGGTCGGCAGGAACCGCTTCATTGACCAGGCCCCATTCCGCAGCCTTCCTGCCATCGACATTTTCACCCATCATGCCGTGGTACATCGCGTTGCGGAAGCCGGTCAGTTCGGCGATCACCTTGCTGGCCCCGCCGCCGGGCAGGATCCCCCAGTTGATTTCCGAAAGGCCGAACTGCGCATCTTCGGCGGCAACCGCGAGATCGCAGGCGAACAGCGGCCCATAGGCACCGCCGAAGCACCAGCCGTTGATCATTGCAATGGTCGGCTTTTCGAACCAGCGCAGACGCTCCCACCAGTCGTAAGCCTCGCGTTGTGCCCCGCGGATCGCGCCGATGCCCTTCTGCTCGTTCTCGCGGAAGTATTCCTTCAAGTCCATTCCGGCGGACCAGGAGGTGCCCTCGCCGGTGAGGACCAGCACACCGACGTCTTCGCGGAACTCAAGCTCTTCGATCACGCGCTTCATCTGGCGGTTGAGCTTGGGGCTCATGCAGTTGCGCTTTTCCGGGCGGTTGAACGAGACCCAGGCGATGCGGTTTGCAACAAGGTAGGTTACAGTATCGGCTTCGGCACGTTCTGACATGGCATTCCCTTTCGGTTTTGTGTAGGAACATTATGGAAAGAATGGGTATTTTTGCTATATTACATAGCATTGTGGGTGGACATGAATCCTTCTGAAGCGATGTTCTCCAAGAATGCGGGGCTGACTGGCCTGCCGGGTTATGCGCTGCGCCGTGCGGCCAATGCCATGATGGCCGATCTCGCTGGTCGGCTCGCCAGTATCGACCTCAGGATCTCTGACTCTGCAGTCTTGCAGGTGATCGGCGAACGAACTGACATGACCTCCAGCGAAATCGGGAAAGTCCTTGAAATCCAGCGTGCCAACATGGCGCCGCTGCTGGACCGGCTCGAATCGGCCCAGTTGATCCGGCGTGAACCGATCGACCGCAAGTCCCAGGCCGTCGTGCTGACGCAGCATGGGCTGGAACAGCTGGCAACGATCCGCCGGGTTGTCCTTGAATTCGAGGAAGACCTGATGGCGCGCATTCCCGCGCGCCATCGGCCCCATTTTCTGCCAGCGCTCCGGGCCCTGATGGATTGAGCATCCGCGCAGATTTCCCGGAGCGAAGGCATTGGCCTATCAGATCGGGAAATGGCCGGGCAGGGTCTCGACCGTGATCCAGCGGGTCTCGGTGAAGCTGTCGATGCCTTGCTTGCCGCCGAACCGGCCGTAGCCCGAAGCACCGACACCGCCGAACGGCATCTGCGCCTCATCGTGAACCGTCGGGCCATTGATGTGGCAGATGCCGGACTGGATCCGGCGTGCGATGGTCAGGCCCTTGGCAATGTCCTTGGTGAACACGGCTGCCGAGAGGCCATACTGTGTGTCATTGGCCAGCTCCACCGCATGATCGGCGTCCCGCGCGCGGATCATCGCCACCACGGGGCCGAAGCTTTCGTCCCGGTAGAGGTGAGAACACCGGGAATAAAAGGGGCCACGGATCGGCCGGTAGCACCGGATTAAAAATGGGCCAGTCCTGCTAG
>NZ_JAIEPN010000021.1 GCF_019748365.1 Novosphingobium sp. | reverse complement strand
CATGACGGGTAACAGACTGGCAGGACGCATCGCGCTGATCACCGGCGCTTCTTCGGGCCTCGGCGCGCATTTCGCGCGGCTCTATGCGGGCGAGGGCGCGGCGGTCGTGATCGGGGCAAGGCGCGTGGAGCGCGTGCAGGCGCTGGCGGACGAGATCAATGCGGGCGGCGGCAAAGCGCTGGCTGTGGCGCTCGATGTGAACGACGAAGCCTCGATCATCGCGGCCTTCGATGCGGCTGAGGCTGAGATCGGCGTGCCTGATGTGGTCGTCGCCAATGCCGGGATCGTTGTGCCGGGCCGCGCGATCGATGTGCCGGCAGAGGGCATCCGCAGCGTCGTTGATACCAACTTCACCGGCGTCTACCTCACCGCGCGCGAAGGCGCGCGGCGGATGATCAAGGCGGGCTCCAAGCAGAGCGAGAAGGGCCGCGTCATCCTGATCGGCTCGATCACCTCGCACATGACCGGGCAGGGCGATGCCTCCTATGCCTCCACCAAGCTCGCCGTGCAGCACCTCGGCCGCCAGTTCGCGCAGGAATGGGCGCGGCTGGGGATCAGCGTCAACACGATCCAGCCCGGCTACATCAGCACCGAAATCGCGGGCGACTGGTTCGATACCGAAGGCGGCAAGGCACAGATCAACACCTGGCCCCGCCGCCGCCTGACCGATATCACCGCGCTCGACGAACCGATGGTGTTCTTCGCTAGCGACGCCTCGCGGCAGGTGACGGGCTCGCATATCACAGTGGATGACGGGCAGAGTTTGTAGGTTCCTGCCCACTTCAACCCACCTCGTCATTCCCGCGAAGGCGGGAATCCAGAGCCGATGCGCATGACGCCCTGGATTCCCGCCTTTGCGGGAATGACGAAGGGACTTGGGCGACTTTATGTGACGGGGCCTTACCCTTTCGGCAACCCTGCCATAAAGTCTGCGCTCAGCACTTGCGGCAGTTTCTGCGGCTCGGCAGCCTTGGCCGGATACCACAGGTAAAGCGGCACCCCCGCCGCGCCCTGCTCTGAAAGGAAGCTGGTGATCTTCGGATCGCGGCGCGTCCAATCGCCCACCAGCACGACCACGCCGGCCTTCTTGAAGGCATCGCGCGTCGTCTCGCGCTCGATGGCGGCGGCTTCGTTGACTTTGCAGGAGAGGCACCAGTCTGCCGTGAAATAGGCGAACACCGGCTTGCCCTGCGCCCGCGCCTCGGCCAGCGCGGCCTCGCTGAAGGGCTTGGCATCGAGCAGCCCGGCTTCGACTTCGCCGCCGGGGCCCGCCGTCGCCAGACGCGGCGTGGCCGCAAGCGCCAGCGCGGCGAGCGCGATGCTGCCCGGCAGCGCCCACTTCGCGGTCCCAAGGCCCTGCCGCTGCGCCCGCCCGATGGCGACCAGCAGCGCCACGACCAGCACGCCAAGTGCCACCGCTCCGCCCGCATACGTGGGACCGCCAAGCCGCCACGCCAGCCAGCACAGCGCCAGCACCGTCAGCCCCATCGGCACCGCCATGGCGCGGCGGAAGCGCTCCATCCATGCGCCCGGCTTCGGCAGCAGCCGCCGCAGCGCGGGCACGAAGCCGAGCAGCAGGAACGGCAGCGCAAGGCCGAAGCCGAGCGCCGCAAACACCGCCATCGCCGCCCATGCTGGCAGCACCAGCGCCGCGCCGACAGCGGCAGCCATGAACGGACCGGTGCAGGGCGTCGCAACGAACGCGGCCAGCAGCCCGGTGCCGAACGCACCCAGCCAGCCGCTCTTCGCGCCGGCCGCACCGCTTTCGATCGAAAGGCCGGGCAGCTCATAAAGTCCCATGAAGTTCGCCGTGATCGCGACCGCCAGCAGCAGCAACAGCGCCACCACGCCCGGATCCTGCAACTGGAACGCCCAGCCCACTTGCGTGCCCGCCGCGCGCAAGGCCAGCATCGCCGCGCCAAGCCCCATGCAGGCGAGCATCACGCCCGCGGTATAGGCCACGCCCTCGACATGGGCGTGGTGGCTCCCCGCGCGGGCCAGCGCCATGGCCTTGAGGCTGAGGATCGGGAACACGCAGGGCATGACGTTGAGAATCAACCCGCCGACCAGCGCGCCAAGAATCGCCAGCACCAGCGTCGCAGCAGAGAACGGCGCGGGCGCGCTGCCTTTGCCGAGCGGCGTGCCGCCAGTGGGGACAGCGCCCGGTGCAGCCGTAAAGGCAATACCGCCCAGCGACTCGCCCTTGGCGCCAAGCCCAAGCGAAAGCACGCCGCTGATCGAAAGCGGGGCTTCAGGCGAGGGAACGGCGGCCTTGGCCAGTTCGACCACCAGCGTATCACCCACGCGGCTGAAGGCCTGCGGCTTGGCGTAGCTCGCCACGCCCTGCGCGTCGATGAAGACGTGCGGTTCGCCAATCGTCGCGCTCGCCGGGAAGGGCAGGCCGATTCGCCAGCCTGTGCTCGTGGCCGAGAACGTGCCCTGCCGGTCGAGCGGGGCAGGCAGTGCGGCCCGCCAGCCATCGAAGCGCGCGTCGGCCGGGCCGGACCCGACCGTCACCGTGCCTTGCAGCGTGGCGCTCTCGGGCACGCAGATCGCCTCGGTGCAGGCGAGCCAGTTGGCCTTGGCCGAAATGGGCAAGGTGGTGCCGGGCGCCGCATCCTTGGGAACGGTGAACGGCACGAGCACGGCATAGTCATGCTCGTAGACGTGGTTCATCAAGCCCTGCAGCAGCAGCGTCTGCGGCACCGGGAATGCGAGCGCACCGGTGCTCGCGCCGGAGGGCAGGGTCCAATCGAGCGTGATCGGCAGGCCGGCATCGCCCGGATTGCTCCAGTAACCGTGCCAGCCCTTGTCCGGCTGCATCAGCACCGCGAGCGTCACCGTCTCGCCCGGTTGTGCGGGCCGTTCGGCGAGCAGCGAGGCGCGGATATGGGGCCCTTCCGCCAAAGCGGGTGCGCCGGCCAGCGCCAGCCAGCAGGCGGCAAGCAGGAGGACGATGTTTCGCAGGAATGCCATATGCGCCGTCTATCTCACCGTGATCGCTTTGGCCACCTGTCCGCCGGGCGCCAATGCCCCTCGTGCCTTTGCGGGCAAGTGGCCATGCGAGGCCCCTTGCGCGCATGCGCCGCCGGGGCCATCACGCAGCGGCCCGAACGCGGACAGGCGACTCCGGTTCGGCCAAGTACCGAGAAAGGTTACCTCCTATGGCGCTTCGCAGGTTCCGCTCCTTTACTCTGGGCGCCGCCGCGCTTGCGGCCGTGATCGCCCTGCCGCACTACGGGCTCGCCCGTCCGGCAGCGAAGCGGGCCCCGGCACCGGCAGCGGCCCCGGCGGTCCAGCCTGCCGCGAACGCACCCAAGCTGATTGTCGCGATTTCGATCGACCAGTTCTCTGCCGATCTCTTCGCGCAGTATCGCTCGCACTTCACCGGCGGCTTAGCGCGCCTCGCCACGGGCGCGGTGTTCCCGGCAGGTTATCAAAGCCATGCCGCGACCGAGACTTGCCCCGGACACTCGACGATCCTCACCGGCGTGCACCCCGCGCGCACCGGGATCATCGCCAACACCTGGATCGACCAGTCGGCCCTCCGCAGCAAGAAGCAGGTCTACTGCGCCGAGGACGAGAACCAGACTGCGGCGGATCCCAAGGACTATGTCGCCTCGGTCAGCCATCTCCTCGTCCCCACGCTGGGCGAGCGGATCAAGGCGCTCTGGCCCGCCAGCCGCAACGTCGCCGTCTCGGGCAAGGATCGCGGTGCGCTGATGATGGGTGGGCATGTGATCGACAGCGTCTACTGGTGGAAGGGCGCAGGGTTTGCCACGCTCGATGGGCGCGCGCTCACCCCGGCGGCGGTGAATGAAAACAAGGCGCTGGGCGAAGTGCTGGCGCAAGGCGCACCCGAACTGCCGCTGCCCGAATGGTGCAAGGGCAAGGATCGCGCGGTGCCGCTCAGTGCCACGTTCGCGGTCGGCACCGGTCGCTTCGCGATGGCCGCAGGCGACAGGAATGCCTTCCGCGCCTCGCCCCGGCTTGACCGCGCGACGCTCGATCTCGCGACCGAACTGGTGGACGAGAACAAGCTCGGCAAGGGGGCCACGCCCGATGTGCTCTCGGTCAGCCTTTCGGCGACGGACTATGTCGGTCACGGCTATGGCACCGAAGGCGCGGAAATGTGCATCCAGCTTCAGCAGCTCGATCTGGCGCTGGGCGATTTCTTCATCGCGCTCGACAGCCGAGGCATCGACTATGCCGTGGTGCTGACGGCCGATCACGGCGGGTTCGACATGCCCGAACGGCTGGGCGAGCAGGCGCTGCCCGCGTCGCACCGCGTGAGCAAGGCGCTGCTGCCCGAAGCGCTGAGCGCAGCGGTCGCGGCGAAGACCGGGCTCGATGCGAAGGGCCTTGTCCTTTCCGATGGGCCTTCCGGCGATATCTGGCTGCGGCGCGATCTGGCCCCTGCCGACAAGGCCCGCGCGCTGGAAGCGCTGAAGGCCGAACTGGTTGCCAATCCGGACGTCGCCGCGGCCTTCACCGCGGATGAGATCGCCGCCGCGCCCGTCGGAACCGGTTCGCCCGAAACCTGGCCGCTGATCGCGCGCGCCAAAGCCTCGTTCTACCCCCCGCGTTCGGGGGATCTCGTGCTGATGCTGAAGCGCGGGGTGGTGCCGATTCCGGTGCCAGGTCCGGGCTATGTCGCGACGCACGGCTCGCCGTGGGATTATGATCGCCGCGTGCCGATGCTGTTCTGGCGCAAGGGGATGACCGGATTCGAACAGCCGAGTCCCGTAGAGACGGTGGACATCGCCCCCACGCTTGCGGCACTGATCGGCCTGCCGGTCCCGGCCGGCGCATTTGACGGGCGCTGCCTCGATCTCGATGCGGGGAGCGGTGATACGTGCGGAGCGACGAAGTGAGCGAGACCCTGACGTCTGACATCGTGATCATCGGCGGCGGGCTTGTCGGGATGACGCTCGCCATCGGGCTTGCCAAGGCCGGCATCCCCAGCTGTGTGATCGACAGCTCCGATCCTTCCGCGCAGACGGCGGAAGGGTTCGATGGCCGCGCCTCGGCGATTTCGACGGCGAGCTGGAATCTCTACAGCCATCTGGGCCTCGCCGATGCGCTTGAGCCGCTCGGCTGCCCGATCGATTCGATTGCGGTGACCGGCGGGATGAAGCCCGGGCGGATCGATTTTCAGCCCGAACCCGGTGATGGTTCGCTCGGCCGCATGTTTGCCAACCGTGATCTGCGTGTCGCGATGTACGATGCGGCGGCGAAGGAGGACCTCATCACCTTCCTCCCCAATGCCCGCGTGTCAGAACGGACGCGCGATGCGCACGGTGTGGCGGTCACGCTCGCCGATGGCCGCGTGATCAAGGGGCGCCTCATGGTCGGTGCCGAGGGCCGCGCTTCGCCGACGCGTGACGAGGCGGGCTTCACGCCCGCGCGCTGGAGCTATGGCCACCGCGCGATGATCGTCGGGCTGGCTCATGCGAAGCCGCATAACAACGTCGCGTGGGAAATCTTCTATCCGGCGGGGCCTTTCGCGCTGCTGCCGCTGCTCGACGATGCTGAGGGCAATCACCGCTCGGCGCTGGTCTGGACGGTGAGCGAGAAGGACGCGCCCGGCGCGATGGCGCTGCCCGATGGCGCGTTCCAGAGCGCGGTGCAGGCACGCATGGGCGATGTGCTCGGCACGGTGCGGCTGATGGGTCCGCGTTCGTCGTGGCCGCTCAATTTCCACCACACCGCGAAGATGGTTTCGGACCGGCTCGCGCTCGTCGGCGATGCCGCGCACGGGATGCATCCGATTGCCGGGCAGGGGCTGAACCTCGGCCTGCGCGATGTCGCGGCACTGGTGGAAGTGCTGACCGACGGCATGCGCCTCGGGCTCGATCCCGGCGATGCGCAACTGCTTGCCCGCTACGAACGCTGGCGCGCGGCGGATACCTTCATGGTCTCGGCGGCGACCGACGTGCTGACGCGGCTGTTCGGCGTGCCGGGGCGGATCCCTTCGGCGATCCGGCGGCTCGGCATGGCGGGCGTGCAGCGCTTGCCCGCGCTCAAGCGCTTCTTCATGGACGAAGCGCGCGGCATGAGCGGCGCGCTGCCGAGCTTGCTGCAGCCGGCTTAGGCGGCAGGCGAGGCGGCGGGCGCCGGTTCAGTCGCGGCGCTGGACGCCGGATTTGTCTGTGCTGCCGCTTCGGGTTTCACCACCGGCGGCGTCGGCGGGAAGGACAGCGCGGCGGTTTCCAGCTGATCCAGCGCGCGCTGCGCGGCCACGAAATCGCGGGCATGGGCGAGCCATTCGGTCGCCGCATCCTTGCCCGGCATGCGCTCCACTTCGGCGATAGCGACATCGATGCGGCCCCCTGCCAGCGCCTCACGCACGCGGATCGCGCGGCTTTCGGCGGTGGGGGAGGGGCTGTCGGCATGGCGGATGACGAAGAGTTCGCCCATCTGGCGGGTCAGCCAGTCCCACGTGCCTTCGCTCTGCGCGCCGCCGATCAGCTGCGGGCCGAGCTTCTCGAAGGTCTCGCTCAGCATCGACAGCGTGACCGGCTTCTGCGCCGAGGCGATCACCCGGTCCACAGCGGATTGCTGGGTGCTGCCAAAGCGCACGCGCAGCTGGGTTTCGAGGTAGCCAAGCGGCTGCCCCCGTTCGATCGCGCGGCGGGCGGCAAAGGCGACGAGCAGGGCTTCAGCCTGCGTGGCCTGACCGGCAGCGGCAGCGGCTTGCTGGTTCAGCTCGGCGAGGCGCTGTTCGAGCGCGGAGACCTTGGCTGCAGCAGCGGTCAGCGCGGCGTCGGTTGCGGCGAGGTTGGCGGTGGTCTGCGCGGCAGCCTGCGACATCGAGGCCGAGGGCGACGGGATGGGCGAGGCCGGAGCGAAGCCCGAAACATGCACTTCCAGCCAGCCGGTCTGCCAGCCGTACCAGGCGCCGCCGGCAAGCAATGCGAGGAGGAAGAGGACAGCAAGCACCGCCCGCCCACGCCCCGTCCGGGAGCGTTGCATGGCGAGGGGCGAACCAAAGGTCATGTCCTGCATAGGATCATTTTTCAGTTGTCAGTGTCCTCTTGGTGACACTTTCTCGCACATTTGAACCGCGAGTGCCAGCACTGCTTGATCGCTTCGTGTCTCAGCAATTTCAATGTTTTGCCAGCCTTCACCCGCCATTAACCCGATTCGCGGGGCAAGACAGGCCAGCGCGATGTTGCCGCGCGCCACGCCGACCCGCGCCGATTCTGCGGCGAAATGGGCGGCAGCCTCGCCGGAATGGAGCAAGACAAGGGCGGGGTTCGCCAGCAATTGGATGAGTTCGGGCGGCATCGGCAGACCGGCCGCGGCATAGACCACCACGTCGTCGACCGCGACGCCTGCAGGCATGGCGAGCGGGACGCGCTTCTCGCCGGCAAGGCGCAGATAGCGTCCCGGTGGCAGCGCGGAGACCATCGGCTGCAAGCCGCCCTCGCCAATCGATGCCACGGTGAAGCCGGCCGCGCTGCCAGTCTCTGCCGTGACGGCGCCGACGGCATGGACGGGCAGGCCCTGCAGCTGCGCAAGTCCCGCGCCGCCGAGTCGAAACACATTGGCGCTGCCGACGAGGAGCGCGCGGTAGGCGGCGGGATCGGGGGCGGACCATGGCGCGGGGGCCATGTCGAACAGCGGATAACCGCGGGCATCAAGGCCAAGCGCCTGCGCGGCGGCCAAAGTGGCGGCGTTTCCCGGTTCGGGGCGGATGACGATGACCGGGATCATCCCGGGTGGCCTCAGCCGCCGGTGAAGTGGCGGCGGATCGCCTCGGGTGCGCTCGCCAGCAGGCTGCGGGCGAGCGCTGCGGGGCCTTCGCTGTCGCCGGCCGGGAAGGTGGCGCTGGCCTCGACTCGCTCGGCGCCATCGGGGCTGAAGAGTGCGGCGCGCAGCGTCAGATCTGCGCCCTCGGCGGTGGTGAGCAGCGCGATCGGGCTATGGCAGGTGCCGCCCAGCCCGCGCAGCAGCGCGCGCTCGGCCATGACGGCGGCGTGGCTCGGCTTGTGATCGATGGCATCGAGCAGCGCGACGAGATCGGTCCGCGCGGCAAGGCATTCGACGCCGATGGCGCCCTGCGCAGGCGCCGGCAGCCAGGTGTCCGCATCGAGCGGGCTGCCGACACCGCTCTGGCCGAGCCGGTTGAGCCCGGCGGCGGCAAGCAGCGTCACATCCGCCTCGCCCGCCTCGAGCTTGCCGAGCCGCGTGGCGACATTCCCGCGGAAGCCGACCACGGTGAGATCGGGCCGGGCATGCAGCATCTGCGCCGCGCGGCGCGGGGCGCTGGTGCCGACGCGGGCACCTGCCGGGATGGCCGCCACGCTCTCCGCGCCGACGAGCACATCGCGCACATCCTCGCGCGGCAGCACCGCAGCAATCATCAGCGCCTCGGGGCGTTCGGTCTCGACATCCTTCATCGAATGGACCGCGAAATCGATGCTGCCATCGGCAAGCCAGGCATCGAGTTCCTTGGTCCACAGCGCCTTGCCGCCGATCTCCGCGAGCGGGCGATCGAGCACCTGATCGCCGCTGGCGACCACGGTGACGAGCTCGACGAAACTCTCTTCCCAGCCATGCGCGGCGCAGAGCCGGCGGCGGGTTTCCTCGGCCTGGGCCATGGCGAGCGGGGAGCGGCGCGTACCCAGCTTGAGCGGGTTTGCTGCGGACGGTGTAGTGAGCGTGTTCATGCGTGACTTGCCGTACCTGCGAATGTCTCTAAGGGAAAGTGTCCCATGGCCCTGATCCTCGGCATCGAATCCTCCTGCGACGAAACCGCCGTCGCCGTGATCGACGGGGCGGGCACCTCGCTCGCCGCGCGCATCGTTGCGCAGCGCATTGCCTCGCAGGATGAGGAACACCGCCCCTATGGCGGCGTTGTGCCAGAAATTGCCGCGCGCGCCCATGCCGAAACCCTCGCGCCCATGGTCGGCGCGGTGCTGCAGGATGCGGGGCTGACTTTGGCGGACATGGATGCGATTGCCGCCACAGCGGGGCCGGGCCTGATCGGCGGGGTGATGGTCGGCCTCGTCACGGCCAAGGCGCTCGCCATGGCGGCTGACAAGCCTCTGCTCGCCGTCAATCATCTCGAAGGCCATGCCCTCTCGGCGCGGCTGGCGGAGCCGGGTCTGGGTTTCCCCTATCTGCTGCTGCTCGCATCAGGCGGGCATTGCCAGATCCTCGAAGTGCGCGGGCTCGGCCAGTATCGCCGCCTTGCGACCACCATCGACGACGCGCTGGGCGAGGCTTTCGACAAGACCGCCAAGATCCTCGGCCTCGGCTTTCCGGGCGGCCCTGCGGTCGAGCGGCTGGCGCGCGAGGGCGATGCGAAAGCCGTCCCGCTGCCGCGTCCGCTTCTGGGCAGCGCAGAGCCGCATTTCTCCTTCGCCGGCCTCAAAAGCGCGGTGATGCGCTCGCGGGATGCCGGGGTGCACCGCAAGGCCGACATCGCCGCTTCGTTCCAGCAGGCGGCGATCGATTGCGTGATCGACCGGACGCGGCGCGCCATGGCGGCTGCGGGGCCGGTGACGGCGCTGGTCGTCGCCGGTGGGGTCGCGGCAAATGCGAGCTTGCGCGGCGCGCTCACGGCATTGGCCGACGAGGCGGGTCTGCCGCTGGTCGCGCCGCCGCCGAAGCTATGCACCGATAATGCCGCGATGATCGGCTGGGCCGGGGCGGAGCGCTTTGCGGCGGGGCTGACCGACCCGCTCGATGTGCTGGCGCGCCCGCGCTGGCCGCTCGATCCCGATGCCGAGCCGGTGCGCGGCGCGGGGGTCAAGGCATGAGCGGGGCTCCTCAGGTCGGCGTCGGAGTCGGCGTTGTCGGGGGCGGCGCATGGGGCACGGCGCTGGCGCAGATGCTGGCGAGCGATGGCCGCGAGGTGCTGCTCTGGGCGCGCGAGGCCGATGTGGTCGAGGCGGTCAACACCGAACACCGCAATCCGCGCTTCCTGCCGGGGTCGGACCTCCACCCGTCGATCCGGGCAACGGGCGCGCTGGCAGACCTTGCCGCGCTGCCGATGCTGCTGATGGTGACACCGGCGCAGCATCTCGGTGCGGTGCTGGGCCAGCTTTCGCCGCGCGGCGCGGATATTGTCCTCTGCGCCAAGGGTATCGAGCAGACCTCGGGACGCCTCATGAGCGATGTGGCCGCCGCCGCCGCGCCCGGCGCGGCGCTGGCGGTGCTCTCCGGCCCGACTTTCGCGCATGAAGTGGCGGATGGGCTGCCGACCGCTGTCACGCTCGCCTGCGCGGGCGGGGAAGCGCAATGGGCGCGGCTGGCGCCGGTGATCGCGCGGCCCGCATTCCGGCCCTACTATTCGGCCGACGTGATCGGCGCTTCCATCGGCGGCGCGGTCAAGAACGTGCTCGCGATTGCCTGCGGCGTGGTCGAAGGGCTGGGCCTTGGTGCCAATGCCCGCGCGGCGCTGATCAGCCGGGGCTTTGCCGAAATGCAGCGCCTCGGCCTCGCGATGGGCGCGGAGGCGGAAACGCTGGCCGGGCTCTCCGGCCTCGGCGATCTGGTGCTGACCTGCTCCTCCTCCGAAAGCCGCAACTTCGCGCTCGGCATGGCGCTTGGCGCGGAAGGCGACCGTACCGGCGGCGCGGCGGCGCTGCTCGCCGAGCGCAGCACGGTGGCCGAAGGCGCCTTCACCGCGCCGGTGCTGGTGCGCGTTGCCGAGGAACGCGGTATCGCCATGCCGATTGCCGAAGGCGTCGCCGCCCTGCTCGAAGGCACCATCAGCCCGCGCGCGCTGGTGGCGAAGTTGCTGGCCCGTCCGCTTCGGGCGGAGGCGCCCCTTGGCTGAATCCGCCACGCCTCTTTCCGCCGAACAGCAGGATATTGCCGCGCTGGCCAAGGGCGGGCGGACCAATTTCCTCGGTTTCCTGCTGCGGCTCGCTGCGCGCATCCCGTTCCTGTTCATCGCCGGGCGGCTCTATGGCGCGGAGGATCTCGGGCGCTTTGCCTCGGCCACCATCGCGGTGGAGCTGGCCGCCCAGCTCGCCACGCTCGGCCAGAAGCGCGGCCTTGCGCAGCAACTCGCCAGTGATGACCGCGACGGCGCCGAAGTGGTCGCCGATGCGCTGCTGCTGTCGGGCTTCGTCTCGGCGGTCATGGCCGCGCTGCTCTATTTCTTCCCGGCGCCGATGTTCCCGACCGGGCACTATACCCAGCTCCAGCGCCTGCTCCCGCTCACCATCGTGCCGCTTGCGCTCGGCGATATCGCGCTGGCCGCGCTCGCCTATCGCTTCGATGTGGGCACCACGGTGCGCGCGCGCTCGGTGGTCGAGCCGTGGACGCTGTCGATCGTCGCAGGGCTGGTGTGGGTGGCGGGCATGGCGTTCCTGCCGATCCGCGAATCCGGGCTGATCCTTGCCTATGTCGCCTCGATCTTCGCCGCGACGCTCACCGCCTTCGTGCCGCTGCTGCGGAGCTATGGCGTGCCGCGCCAGTGGTCGCCGCGCCCGATCGACTTGCTGCGCCTTGCCGGGAGCAACCTGCCGCTCGCCGGTGCCGACGCGGTCGAATGGGGCACGCGCAAGCTCGATCTGTTCCTGCTCGGCGTGTTCCAGGCGCCGCCGGCGGTGGTGGGCATCTACTACGTGGCGCAGCAAGTCGCGACCTTGCCGCAGAAGCTCAAGACCAGCTTCGAGCCGATCCTCGGCCCGGTGATCACGCGCAACCTGCAAGGGGGGAACTTCCCCGCCGTGGCGCGGCAGGTGTGCCAGGTGGGGTTCTGGATCATCGCGGCGCAGGCCGGGGTGGCTCTGGCATTGGGTATTCCCGGCGCAGCGGTGATGGGGCTGGTCGGCCCGGGCTTCGTTGCCGGAACCGCCGCGCTGGCGCTGCTGCTCGCCGCCGAAGTGGCCGCCGCGACCGCCGTGGTGAGCGAGGCGGCGCTGATCTACATCGCGCGGCTGCGCAATCTGTGGATCAGTCTTGCGACGATCGCACTGCAGGCGGCGCTGACGGTGGGCTTCATGCTGGCCGCGCGCCGCGCCGGGCTCGATCCGCTCATGCAGGCGGCAGGCGCAGCGGCGGCGCTGGCCATTTCGCTGGGCTGCGCGTCGCTCGCCAAGTCGTGGCTGCTGGGCAGCCTGCTGGGTGAACGGATCAGCAACTGGCGCTGGCCGCTGATCTGGGCGGCAGCGCCGGCCGTGCTGGTGGGCTTTGCGGCAAAGCTCATGCCCGAATGGGTCGAGCTTGCCTTCGGCATTCCGGCGATCCTCGGCGTCTATGGCGTGGTGATCTGGCGGCGCGGGTTCGGGCCGGAAGATCGCATCCTGTTCAGGAAGCAGGCGCTCTGAAGCGGCCGATGGCGGGCGGCGCCGTCTTGGCTTTGGCGGCTGCGCATGGGAAAGCGCCGGAGAGGTCCGGCAAGTCTTGGGGTGATCGATGATGGAATGGATTCAGGCAAACGCGGTGCTGGTTGGCGCAGTTGCCGTGCTGCTCGTGCTGGCGCTGGTGTTCCTGCTGCGCCGGGGCAAGGCGCTGCCGGAAAAGCGCGAGTATCGCGATGTCCTCTCCGAAGGTGCCGCGCCCGCCGCGCGCAATTCGGCGCTGATCAATGCGCCGCCCGCCGCCGCTATCGAACCGCCGCCGGTGCTGGCGGAAGCACCGCCCGTCGCGGCGGATGAAGGCGATGACCTCACCCGCATCAAGGGCCTTGGTCCCAAGATCAGCACGGCGCTCAGGGCACTCGGCGTCACCCGCTATGCCGAGATCGCGGCGTGGACGGAAGCCGATGTGGCGCGGATCGATGCGCAACTGGGCGCCTTTGCGGGCCGCGCGACGCGGGACAACTGGATCGAGCAGGCCAGGCTGCTGTCGAGCGGGGATACCGCAGCCTACGAGGCGAAGTTTGGAAAGCTCTAGCGTTCCGGGGCGCAGCGCTTGATCAGGCTGCCGGGCACCTCGCTCGCGGGCACCTCGATATGCCCGCCGCCGGGCAGCGTGCCCGCAAACCTCGCCTTGAACAGCTTGAGCCGCAAGTCGCCGGCAGCAATCGCGCCGCGCCACACATAGCCGCTCTGGCCTGGTAGCGCCGTCGCGTCCACCGGCAGGCGCAGGATATAGCCGCTGCCCTGCAAGGCGAAGAGCGCCGAGGCCCCGATCGGCGCGGCGACATTGCGCGTCACCACCAGCGATCCGCTGTGGCATTCCAGGCTGAGCAGCGCCGTCTCGCCCGCATAGCCATAGCGCGCGCCGCTGCCATCCGGCGTCGCGACCCAGCTGCCCTTCACGTCCTTGGGCCGCTCCGTCACGCCCGCGCCGCCGCTGCTAGCCGGCATGGCAACGCGCACGGCATCTAGCGGCACATCCTTGCCGGCTGTCGTCGATGCCGAAGACGAGGAGCAAGCGGCCAGCAGCAGAACCAGCAGGGGAGGCGCGACGCGTGAAATCAAAGCCCGTTCCTTTTGCGGCCCATCAGCGCCGCATCAAAGAGTTCGGAAACAACCAGCCGAAATTCAATCCCGGCGCAAGATAGTGAAACGCGCAGTGCGGTGGAAAGATGTGCGCGTGCGGTGCGGGGTTCACTTCCCCCACTTCCGCTGCGTCTTCCCGAACCGCGTCTTCCTTGTCCCCGGCTTGCCCTCGTTGCTGCGCCCCACAATCGGCGCCTTCTTGTCAGCATCGGGCAGGCCCAGCTCGGTCGCTTCCAGCGCGCGGATTTCGTCGCGCAGGCGGCCTGCCGTTTCGAACTCCAGATCGGCGGCGGCCGCCCGCATCTTGCGTTCCAGCTCCTCGATATAGGCGCGCAGGTTGTGGCCGACGAGGTTGTTGGCCCCGCCTTCCGTCTCGATCTCAACCAGCACGCCGTCGCGGCTCGCGGTGTCGGCCACGATGTCGTGGATGTCGCGCTTGATCGATTCGGGGGTGATGCCGTGGAGTTCGTTGTAGGCCCGCTGCTTTTCGCGCCGCCGGTCGGTCTCGGCAATCGCGCGTTCCATGCTGCCGGTCATGCGGTCGGCATAGAGGATCACCCGGCCATCGACATTGCGCGCGGCGCGGCCGATCGTCTGGATCAGCGAGGTTTCGCTGCGCAGGAAGCCTTCCTTGTCCGCATCGAGAATGCATACCAGCCCGCACTCGGGAATATCGAGCCCCTCGCGCAGCAGGTTGATGCCGACGAGCACGTCATAGACGCCCAGCCGCAGATCGCGGATCAGCTCGATGCGCTCGAGCGTCTCGACGTCGGAATGCATGTAGCGAACGCGCAGGCCCGCCTCGTGCATGAATTCGGTGAGGTCCTCGGCCATGCGCTTGGTCAGCGTCGTCACCAGCGTGCGGTAGCCGTTCTCGGCGGTCTTGCGGCACTCGTTGATGCAGTCCTGCACCTGATCCTCGACCGGGCGGATCTCCACCGGCGGATCGATCAGACCGGTGGGGCGGATCACCTGTTCGGCAAACACGCCGCCCGATTGCTCCATCTCCCAGTGCCCCGGCGTCGCCGAAACCGCCACGGTCTGCGGGCGCATCGCGTCCCATTCGTTGAAGCGCAGCGGGCGGTTGTCGATGCAGCTCGGCAGGCGGAAGCCATATTCCGCCAAGGTGATCTTGCGGCGGTGGTCGCCTTTGGACATCGCGCCGATCTGCGGCACGGTCTGGTGGCTTTCATCCACGAACAGCAGCGCATTGTCCGGCAGGTATTCGAACAGGGTCGGCGGCGGCTCGCCCGGCAGACGTCCGGTCAGAAAGCGCGAATAGTTCTCGATGCCTGCGCAGCTGCCGGTGGCGTGGATCATCTCCAGATCGAAATTGGTGCGCTGCTCCAGCCGCTGCGCCTCCAGCAGCTTGCCTTCCGCTTCCAGTTCCTTGAGCCGCTCGGTGAGTTCAAAGCGGATCGCGTCCGCCGCCTGCTTCATCGTCGGCCCCGGCGTCACATAGTGCGAATTGGCGTAGACGCGGACCTTGGAAAGCTTTGTCCCCGCCTTGCCGGTCAGCGGATCGAACTCGCTGATCGCCTCGATCTCGTCGCCGAAGAACGAGACGCGCCAGGCCATGTCCTCATAGTGCGAGGGGTAGATCTCCAGATTGTCGCCCCGCACGCGGAAATTGCCGCGCTGGAAGGCGGCGTCGTTGCGCTTGTATTGCAAGGCCACCAGCTTGCGGATGATCTCCCCGCTGTCGACGGTCTCGCCAACCTTCAGATCGAAAATCATCGCCGAATAGGTCTCGACCGAGCCGATACCGTAGAGGCACGAGACCGAGGCGACGATGATCACGTCGTCCCGCTCCAGCAGCGCGCGCGTGGCCGAATGGCGCATCCGGTCGATCGCCTCGTTTACCGAGCTTTCCTTCTCGATGTAGGTGTCCGACCGGGGCACATAGGCCTCGGGCTGGTAGTAGTCGTAGTAGGAGACGAAATACTCGACCGCGTTCTCCGGGAAGAAGCTCTTCATCTCGCCATAAAGCTGCGCCGCAAGGATCTTGTTGGGCGCAAGGATCAGCGCGGGGCGCTGCAGTTCCTCGATCACCTTGGCCATCGTGAAGGTCTTGCCCGAGCCTGTCACGCCCAGCAGCACCTGCGTCACCTCACCGTCCTTCGCCGCGGCGACGAGATCGGCGATCGCGGTCGGCTGGTCGCCCGCCGGCTGGTATTCGGAGACGACCTTGAACGGCTTCCCGCCCTCCGATTTCTCGGGCCGCGCCGGCTTGTGCGGCACGAAGTTTGCGGACGTATCGGGCTCTTCCAAGCCCCTGCGGATCACGAGTTCAGCCATGGTGCGAGTATGGGGAACAAACCGCGCACATGCAATCCGCAGGCGTTGCCCGTTGTACCTTTTCTCGCCCCCGGAACCGGCCCTGAATACGTTGTCATGGCCGGCGGTCCCCTGCCGCGACGGATAGGCATGGGGCGGGGTTTGGTGTAACATGGGCCTTGGTAGCGTGATTACCGCAAGCCTCCTTGCGGCCTGTGAAGGATCAGGGAACTGCGGGTTTCTCGGCACATCATCGCGGTCGCGGCCCTTGCCGTCCTGTTACCCCCGGCAGCGGCGATGGCGCAGGATGCGGGGCCAGTTGCCGAAGCGGGGCCCTTGCCCTCCGCCATGATGGATGTGCTGGCGGCAGTCGAGGCGACGCACGATCAGCGCGCGCTCGATGCCCTCGTGCAATATCTGCAGCAGGCGAACCCGCAAGCGCAGGCCGCCCTCTCGGCGTGGGCCGCACGTCGCAGCCTCGCAGTGTGGCTGGCCGAGCCCGCCCCGCTGGCGAAACGGGACATCAAGGTCGAGCTGCCGGCGCAGCACTCCGAAGCATTGCAGCTGGCCTTGCTCGATGTGCCCACGAAATGGAGCGGCGAGGGGGAGCTGGGCGCCTTCGTCAGCACCGGCAGCGCGCCGGGTTCAGGCTTTGTCGGGCGCCTCACCGTGATCGCTGAGCGGGGGCGCTGGCGCGTCGCCACCTCGGGCCGGATCGACTATCAGAAGAACTCCGACGCGGTTGCCCGAAACCAGATCAGGCTGACGCTGGAGCCCAATTACAAGTTCGATAACCACGGCTATGTCTTCGGACTCGGCCAGTATGAGCGTGATCGCTTCCAGGGCTTCACGGACCGGTACAGCCTGTCGGCCGGGCTCGGGTACAATCTGCTCGAGGGCGACGACCGCAAGCTGAGCATCAAGGCCGGCCCCGCCATGCGCGTGACGCAGCCGGTGGAGGGACCGCGGGAGCAGACGCTATCGGCAGTCGCGCTGGCCGATCTCAAGGTCAGGCTCACCCCCACGCTGAACTACAGCCAGGAAGTCAGCACCTATTTCGATGCGGTCCGCCGGACCTACTACACACTGGCCGCGCTGGATTCGCGTCTCAGCAGCAAACTCAAGGCCCGGCTTTCCTACACGCTGCAGCATGAATCCGGCTCCGGCGTCGCGCGCACTCTGACGGACACCACCAGCCGGCTTACCCTGCTCTACGGGTTCTAGAGCCTGTCCTGATGAGGTGGAGGCATCGGCACGGAGCCGGTTTTGGCCCAGCGCGAGGCGAGAGGAGGGAGCTATGCTTGACGCATAGTGACCGACGATCAACGCTGCGATGGGCCAAAAGCGGCCCGCCCCTTCGGGGTCGCGTCAGGAAGCCTCTCGGACAGCGTCGCGCCGCTGGCACGGGCTACCAGCCCGCACTGCGCGGCGCTCCTTGCCGAGAAGCTTCCTGACGCGATGACGATGCCTCCACCTCATCAGGACAGGCTCTAGGCCTGTGACGCGCATCATTGGAAATCCGCCGATGGGGTGTTAGCCCTGTCCCGAAACCAGTGAGAGGACCTCAACCCATGCGCCTGCCCCTTCTGCCCCTCGTGGCTCTTTCGACTGTGCTGGCGCTGGCCGGGTGCGGCAGCGGCAAGACCGTGACCGCGACCAACGAAAGCGTCTCGGACGTGGCCAAGAAGGTTTCCGAGGCCGGACTCAAGTTCAATCCCGGGCGGTGGGAATCGACGATGAAGTTCGTCAAGCTCGAGATGGAAGGAATGCCGCCCGAGGCGAAGGAGATGATGTCGAAGATCCTCGGCAAGGACCGCACTTTCGCCACCTGCCTCTCCAAGGAAGAGGCAGAGAAGCCGGACGCCAAGTTCTTCGGCCAGGCCGATGCGCGCTGCAAGTACGATAATTTTGCGATGGGCGGCGGCAAGATCGACGCCAAGATGACCTGCAAGGCCGAACAGGGCGCGCAGACGATGACGATGCAGGGCAACTACACCGCCGAGTCCTATCAGATGACGATGTCGATCAATGGCGCCGGGCCGCAGGGCAAGGCGATGTCGATGCAGATGGAAGTCAGCTCCAAGCACAATGGCGCGTGCACGGGCAAGGAAGAGGGCTGAGGCGGGGGAACTCCTCCCCCCACCGTTCGTGTCGAGCAAAGTCGAGCCACCAAACGCGGGGTGTCTCGACTTCGCTGACCACGAACACCTGATGGGAACCGCCGTTTCCTACGCCGCTTCCAACTCCGCCTTGGCGACTTCCACCTGCACCCCCGAAAGCGCGGCGTTCCCTGAAAGCGGATCGAGCGCCCCCGATTCCGTCAGCGCGTTGGCGCTCACCCCGGCGCGAGCCCGCGCGACCTGCATCGCCATGCCGGGCAGATCGTGCCCCCAGCCGTGGGGGATGGAAACGGTGCCCGGCATCATGTCGTCCGTCACCTCGGCGGGGATGGTCACTTCGCCCGAGGAGGAGCGAACGGTGGCCAGGTCGCCATCGGCCAGCCCGAGCGGCGCGGCATCCTGCGGGTGGATCATCAGGGTGCAGCGGTTCGGCCCCTTGGTCAGGCGGTGGCTGTTGGCGAGCCACGAATTGTTGGTCCGCAGGTGCCGCCGCCCGATCAGGGTCAGCTTGCCGCTTTCGGGCACCTCCACGTCCAGCGCGGCGAGGGCTTCCATGAAGGCGGGCACAGCGCAGGCCACCGTCTGATCGTCGCTGCGCAGCCGTTCCGGTAGGACCCCCGTCTTCGGCGCCCCGAAATCGAGGCCCGAAGGCGCGGCCTCCACTTCGGCGAGCGAGACCTTGTAGGGGCCGGTCTTGAGCAGGTGATCCAGTGCCTCGCGCGGGGTCGGCTCCTGCACCGGCTGGCCGCTGATGGCCTGGGCAAGGCCGCGCAGGATTTCCCAATCGTGGAGCGCTGCCGGGTCCTCGCGTTCCAGCGTGGGCTTGGAATAGGCGGCGATATTGCGCACCGCCATCGGCAGCAGGAACAGGCCGTAGTGATCGCGTTCCAGCGGCCCCGTCGGCGGCAAGATATAGTGCGCGCGGCGGCTGGTGGCGTTGCGGTACATGTCGACCGAGACCATCAGGTCCAGGCCCGCCAGCGCCTTGTCGAGCCGGGGGCCGTTGGGCGTCGAAAGCACCGGATTGCCCGCCACCACGAACAGCGCCTTGATCTGGCCCGGCCCCTCGGTCTCGATCTCTTCGGCCAGCGCGGCGGCGGGAAATTCGCCCAGCACCGACTTGTGGCCTGATACGCGCGAGGTGAACTTGCCGAGCGAGCCGCGCGGCAGCATGGAAATGGTGTCCAGCGCGGGGATCGGGAACACGGTGCCGCCTTCGCGGTCGAGCTGCCCGGCGGCGATGTTGATCAGGGCGATCAGCCATGCGTTCAAGGTGCCGTGCCGCTGCGTGGCGATACCAAGCCGGCCATAGAGCGCGGCCGGACCCGCAGTCAGCCGCTCAGCCATCCATGCAACGTCGTCTGCCGAGACACCCGAAGCCGCAAGGCACGCCGCATCATCAAACCGGGCGAGCAGCGCGGCCACTTCATCCAGCCCGGTCACGAAGTCCTGCACCGGCTGGAACGGCCGCCGCGCCATCACCGCCTTGAGCAGCGCCACCAGCAGGAACACGTCGCTCGCAGGCTTCACAAACAGATGCCGGTCGGCGATCTTGGCGGTCTCCGTGCGGCGCGGATCGATCACCACCAGCTGTCCGCCGCGGGCCTTCAGTGCGCGCACCCGATTGCGGAAATCGGGCACGGTCCAGACCGATCCGTTCGACGCCATCGGATTACCGCCGATCACGATCAGCGTTTCGGTGCGGTCGATATCCGGAATGCCGAACATGCTGGCGTGGCCATATAGCAGCAGGTTCGCCACCTGATGTGGCATCTGGTCCACCGTGCTCGCCGAAAACTGGTTCTTCGTCCCCAGCGCCTTGGTCAGGTGGTGCGCGTTGAGCGCATTGCCATAGGAGTGCGCATTGGGATTGCCGATATAGGTCGCGGTGCTGGCCGGATCGCGCGCGAGGATGGCGCGCGTCTTCTCGCCGATCTCGCGGAAGGCCTGTTCCCAGCTGATGTCGTGCCAGTCCTCACCCACGCGCTTCTGGGGCCTCCGCAGGCGGTCGGGATCGTTCTGCAGGTCTTCCAGCGCAGTCGCCTTGGGGCAGATGTGCCCGCGCGAAAGCGGATTGTCCGGATCGCCCTTGATCGAGAGGACGCGGCGCCCTTCAACCTCCACGAGCACGCCGCAATTGGCTTCGCAGATATGGCAGGTGCGGTGATGGATCTCGCCCATGGCTTGCTCTCTCCCGGAAATTAGCCGTGCGATTAAACGTGTCACCTTGGCCTGCCCAAGGCAAGCGCGAAGCGGCGAAACACTTCGCCGCGCAATTCGATTACAATTATGTCTCGCACATGCAGCATGGCGCTTGGCAAACTCCGCGCGCTGTGCAAGCTTCATGCGCATCGGGATGATCGCATGAAAGCAGCCTCGCCCTCATCGTATGATGAGATGTTTGCCGCCGATGGCTCGGTGCGCGCGGCCTATCGCGGCTATGAACAGTGGTACGCGGAGCAGCCCGCCGATCTTCTGCGCCGCAAGGCGACCGAGGCCGAGGCTTTCTTCCGCCGCACCGGAATCACCTTCAACGTCTATGGCAACGAGGATGCCGAAGAGCGGCTGATCCCGTTCGACATGGTGCCGCGTATCATCGCCGCGCATCAGTGGCGCCGCCTTTCCCGCGGGATCGAGCAGCGGGTGCGCGCGCTCAATGCGTTCCTCCATGATCTGTATCACCGCCAGGAAATCGTCCGCTCGGGCCGCCTGCCCGCGCGCCTGCTGGAAAAGAACCCCGCTTTCCTGCCGCAGATGGTCGGCTTCACGCCGCCGGGCGGGGTCTACACCCATATCGTCGGCATCGATCTCGTCCGCACTGGCGAGGACGAGTTCATGGTGCTCGAAGACAACGCGCGTACCCCCTCCGGCGTCTCCTACATGCTGGAGAACCGCGAAACGATGATGGCAATGTTCCCGGAGCTGTTCACGCGGGTCCGCGTGCGCGAGGTTTCGGACTATCCCCGCCGCCTTGCGCGCAGCCTTGCCGCTTGCCTGCCGCCCGCCGCCAAGGGGCACCAGCCTGTCGTCGCGGTGCTCACGCCGGGCATCTACAACTCGGCCTATTTCGAGCACGCGTTCCTGGCGGACCAGATGGGCGCCGAACTGGTCGAGGGCAGCGACTTGCGCATCGAGAACGGCCGCATCGCCATGCGCACCACGCAGGGCTACCAGCCGATCGACGTGCTCTATCGCCGGGTTGACGATGACTATCTCGATCCGCTGACCTTCAAGCCTGAAAGCCAGCTCGGCGTCTCGGGCATCATGGACGTTTACCGCGCGGGCGGCATCACCATCGCCAACGCTCCGGGCACGGGCATTGCCGATGACAAGGCGATCTATTCGTTCATGCCCGAAATCGTCGAGTTCTACACCGGCGAAAAGCCGATCCTGCCCAACGTCCCCACCTGGCGCTGCTCGGAACCGGATGCGCTCAAGTACGTGCTTGAACACCTCTCCGAGCTGGTGGTGAAGGAAGTCCACGGCTCGGGCGGCTACGGCATGCTCATCGGGCCGACCTCGTCGAAGAAGGAAATCGCCGCCTTCGCCGCCAAGCTCGCCGCGCGCCCGCACAACTACATCGCGCAGCCCACGCTTTCGCTGTCCACCGTGCCGATCCTCAGCCGCGCCGGGCTCACCCCGCGCCATGTGGACCTCAGGCCCTTCGTGCTCGTCTCCCCCGCCGGGATCGACATTACCCCCGGTGGGCTCACCCGCGTTGCACTCAAGAAGGGCTCGCTCGTGGTGAACTCGTCGCAGGGCGGGGGCACCAAGGATAGCTGGGTGCTGGATGACTAAGCCTGCGCTTCTCCTCCCCGTTCGCCCCGAGCGAAGTCGAGGGGCCGGTTCGAGCGTAGCCGAGAACCGGAACGCGCGTAGCCTCGACTTCGCTCGGGACGAACGGATTTTTATGGCGAGGACCTGCCCATGTTAGGCAGAAGCGCCAACGGCATTTTCTGGCTGTTCCGCAATCTCGAGCGGGCGGAGAACACCGCGCGCCTGATCGAGGCCGGCTTCCGCATGGCGCTCACCCGCGATGCGCGCGATGCCAGTGACGAGTGGCGCTCGGTCATCGTCACACTCGGCCTGCGGCAGCTTTTCGAAGCCAAGTTCGGCTCCGACTATGCTGGCCCCAACGTGATCAACTTCATCCTGCGTGATCGTGACAATCCCGGCAACGTCCTCACGATGTGCGAACTGGCGCGGACGAACGCGCGCATGGTTCGCGCCGGGATCACGCGCGAGGTGTGGGAATCGGTCAACGATAGCTGGCTCAAGATGCGCGAGCTGCTCGCCCGGCCGGTCACCGAAACGCGGCTCGGCGATGTGCTTGATACCCTTCGCCGCCAGTCGACCCAGGTGCGCGGCGCGATGGAAGGCACCATGCTGCGCAACGAGATCTACAATTTCGCACGCATCGGCAGCTTCATCGAGCGGGCGGACAACACCGCGCGCATCCTCGATGTGAAGTACTACGTGCTGCTGCCGTCGATTTCCTATGTCGGCTCCAGCCTTGATAACGTGCAGTGGGAAAACGTGCTGCGCAGCCTTGCGGGCGAACGCGCCTACCGCTGGCTCAACGCGGGCCGCATGGAAGCGCGCGGGATCGCCGAATTCCTCATCCTCGATAGCCGTTTCCCGCGCAGCCTCGCCTTCTGCTACGGCAAGCTGCGGTCGAACCTCGAACACCTCGCGCGCGAATACGGCTGCGAGACCGACGCCCACGCCATCCTGCGCGAGGCGGATTGCGATCTCCACACGATCACGATCGACGCGATCTTCGAGCAGGGCCTGCACGAATACATCGCGAAGTTCATCAGCCGTAACACGCGGCTCGCCAACCAGATCCAGTACGACTACCGGTTCATAGACTAGGCGCTTCATCGACTAAGGGAATTGGACGTTTGCGGCTCTGGGTTGATCATACCACGCACTACACGTTTTCCGCCCCCGCTGCGCGCGGGTTGCAGCGGCTGCGCCTCACGCCCAAGACCAGTGCGGGCCAGTCGATCGTCTCGTGGAAGATCGGGCTCGAAGGCGCGCGGCTGGAAGTCGAGTATGACGACGAGAACGCCAATCACGTCACGCTGATCGCGTTCGAGCCGGGCGTCACCGAAGTGACGATCCGCTGCGAGGGCGTGGTCGATACCAACGACAAGGCCGGCATTGTCGGTCACCACGCTGGCTATCTCCCGCTGTGGCACTTCCGCCAGCCGACCGAGCTCACCAGCGGCGGCCCGCGCCTGCGCGCGCTGATTGCCGGCCTTTCGGGCAAGCAGGATACGCTGGAGAAGCTCCACACGCTTTCCGCCCTGGTGCGCGGTTCGGTCGAATATGCCTCGGGCCATACCGATACGGCCAGCAGCGCCGAGGCCGTGCTCGCCGCCGGGCACGGCGTGTGTCAGGATCATGCGCACGTGTTCATCGCGGCGGCGCGCGCGCTCGGCGTGCCCGCGCGCTATGTCAGCGGCTATCTGATGATGAAGGACCGCGTCGAGCAGGATGCCGGCCACGCCTGGGCCGAAGCCTTGGTCGAAGGGCTCGGCTGGGTCGGTTTCGACATTTCCAACGGGATTTCCCCCGATCCCCACTATGTCCGCGTTGCCACAGGCAGAGATTATCGCGATGCCGCCCCGGTAACCGGTATCCGATATGGCGCTTACGACGAAACCCTCCACGTGAAGCTTGCCGTTGCGCAGCAGCGTGTGGAACAGTGAACCCGCACGCGAGTCCAGATAAGGGGGCAGGACCGATGACCTATTGCGTGGGGATGGTGCTCGACAAGGGCCTCGTGCTGATGAGCGATACCCGGACGAATTCGGGCGTCGACAATATTTCCGTGTTCCGGAAGATGTTTACCTGGTCGGTGCCGGGCGAGCGGATCATCTCGATCATGACCGCGGGCAACCTCGCCACCACGCAATCGGTGATCAGCCAGCTTGAGGAGCGCAACAAGGCGCCGGGCGAACGGCGGCCCTCGATCCTCGATGCGCCGACGATGTTTCAGGTCGCAACGGTCGTCGGGCGCCTGCTCAGCGATGTGATCGAGGGGCGGCAGGATTCGGTCATGCAGGGCGCCGGCGGCCAGAGCGAAGGGCCGCGCTTCACCGCTTCGATGATCGTGGCCGGCCAGATCAAGGACATGGAGCCGCGTCTCTTCCTCATCTACCCCGAAGGCAATTTCATCGAGGCCTCGTTCGATACGCCCTTCTTCCAGATCGGTGAGACCAAGTATGGCCGCCCGATCCTCGTGCGCGGCTACGACAAGGCGATGAGCTTCGAGGATGCGGTCAAGCTGCTGATGGTCTCGTTCGATTCGACGCTCGCCGCCAATCTCTCCGTCGGCCTGCCCTTCGATCTCATGGTGATCGAGCGCGACAAGTTCGAGCCGCTGCACCACAAGCGGATCACGGCCGAAGATCCGTTCTTCAAGCTGATTTCCTCAAGCTGGGGCGAGGCGCTGCGCTCGGCGTTCTACTCGCTGCCCGATTACAGCTTCGAGGAACGGGATACCTGATCCGCGTCCCGTTTCGTTAACGCACCGGCGCATAGGGGCAAATACCTATCCATATAGGTTCATGCTGCGGGGTGCGCCGAAGGGGCGTTACTTAGCACCATTGCGGGCCAATTTGCTCCATTCCGGAGCATAAAACCCTAAGGTATCCGCGTATCTAGCCCGAAAAGCGGCGCTTGTGGGTTCAGAACGAAACTAACCGCGTTGGCGTGCAGGGCCGTGTTCATGGTTTGGTTAACCCATGATCGAACGCGTCACCCTCCATGTCCTCGATAGCGACTCAGCCCGCCGGGCCCAGCTCGCTCGTCTCGCATTTGCCGCCGGGCATCATGCGGAAATCTATGCCCACGCGGATGAGCTGCTCGGCCATGCGCCGGCGGGCGGTCTCGTCCTCGCGCAGGATGAGCCGGTGGGCGAAGGGATCACCAGCCTCGTCAGTGCCATGATGCGCGCCGGGCAGTGGTTGCCGATCATCGCCATTGCGGAGGCACCCACGATCGATGCGGTGGTCGCCGCGATCAAGGCCGGCGCGCTGGATTACCTCACCATGCCCGATCAGATCGCACCGCTCAACGAAGCGGTGGCTCGTAGCGCCCGCCAGGCCGATGCCCAGCGCCAGCAACGCGCCCGCGCCGCCGAAGCCCGCCAGCGCATCAGCCGCCTTTCGATGCGTGAGCGCGAAGTGCTAGACCGGCTGGCGGAAGGCTTCAGCAACAAGGCCATCGCGCGCGACCTCGAAATCAGCCCGCGCACGGTCGAAATCCACCGCATGAAGATGATGGGCAAACTGGGCGCCCGCCATGCTGCCGAGGCGGTGCGCCTGCGGATAGAGGCCAGCGGTCCCGGGGATATCGCGGCCTGAGGGGGCCAGCTGGAGCCTCAAAATGAGGTGTTGGTCCCTATATCGGGTTTCATGATCCCAGCAGCATAGGCTTCGCGCTCCAGTTCCAGCACTTCGTCATAGGCCGAGGCGGCGATCACCTCCGCGCCGAGCAGCAACAAGGCTGCGCGCGCTTCCTCCAGCTCGGGCGTCGCCATTGCCGCGAGCAGCGCTTCCTGCACCAGCTGCGCCACGGGTTCGGGTATGGCCTGCGCGGTCACGAAGGGCAGGGCGGGAACCTTGCGCGAGACGGCGATCACCCGCAGCGCTTCAGGAAGGCCGGGATAACTCGCCTTGGCAGCGGCGAAGGTCACCGCGTCAATCGCCGCCAGCGCCGCCTCGCCCGCCGCAACCGCGCGCATGCTGGCCACATGGCCGCCCGTGCGGACAAAACCGGAGAAGAACGGGCCGGGTCCGCACTGCTCGGCGATGGTGTGGCGCAGCAGGTTTGTGCCGGTGTTGGAGGCCGGTTCGTTGATTGCGGCCACCGCGCCGCGAAAGTCCTCCAGCGCCGTGCGCGCATCTCCGGCGCGGGCAACGATCACGCTGCAATGGCGCGTCCCCTCGCAATGCGGCGCGCCATAGCGCGGCACCGCCAGCACGCGCAGGTGCTGCTTGTGAAAGCGCGCTAGGGGATATCCGCAGGCTTGGCCAAACAGCAGCGCCGGATCGGGCCACAGCATGTCTGGCGTGTGGTCCCGCTCAAGGCTCGGCGGCACATCGGTCACACCCTCTGCGCGCAGGCGAGCAGCGATCCATGCCCAGAGCCTGTCATTTGCGGTACGCTGGGCGGGGTGATCGTACATGCCCAGCGAGGCGACGAGGCCGCTCATCCTCCGGTTGGCTGCCGGTACTCGGGATGGATCAACTCGTCATGCGGGCGCAGCGCAAAGCGACGAAACAGGGCCAGATAGGAGGGGTAGACCGGGCCCGGGGGCACCTTGTCCCGACGCTCCGCGTGGAAGCGCGGCAGGCGGTACCAGGCAAGGTCCGGCTTGGCGTGGTGCGCGGCATGCAGGTTGTTGTTGAGATAGAGCAGCGCGAAGATACCGCCGTGCTCCACCGTCGCAGCGCGGCGCGCCGGATCGGGATCGGAGCGGTGCTCGGCATGGCTGCGCAGCAGCGACAGCGACGTGCCGGGATAGACGAAGCAGAGCAGATACGTGCCAAGATCGAGCCCGCACCGGTTCAGCCACAGCCCAATCGCCGCAACGCCCGCCAGATGGGGCACCCAGTCGCGCAGGAACTGCGCTGGTTCCTTAGGCAGCCGCGCCAGTTCCTCCACCAGAGTGCGCGCCACCACGATTGGCGGACCGAGAACAAGCCGACCGACCAGCGTCTGCTGCACGCGCTCGCTCCACCACAACACGGTGCCTTCGCGGGCGACGTACTTCGATTCCGGATCGTCAAACGGATCGGTTGTCTTCCGCGTCGCATGGTGCGCCACGTGGCTGCGGTAGTAGACTTCGTAAGGCAGCCAGAAATTGATCGGCGGCCAGCCGATCAGCGTGTTGACCAGCGGGCTGCGGGTCGGGTGGCCGTGGATCGTCTCATGCTGCAGCGAATTGTGCCAGGCGCTGATCCAGCCACCAGCGAGGACCAGCACAATGCCCGGGATGGCGGCATGCCAGTATGTCAGCGCGAACCAGCCACCATAGATCGTGACCGCAAGCAACAAGGTCGGCCATTCGACCCAGCCTTGCGGACGGCGCGGCGAACCTCGCATGCGCATCAGGCCGTCCCTCCACGGCTTCTAGCAGACGACAAACAGACAGCAGCACCCGCTATCGCGAATGCGAAAGCATAACGAATCATGGCAGTCCCACCTAGCCCTGCACGCTACTCAACAAACTCGGTTGAGAAGGGCAAGTGAGGATATGTTAATTGCAGAGGAGTTCAGGTTCTAGCAGCCACGTGCCGCGCCTGCGGTCATTGGCAGAACGGCCTGCCGCCGCCGACCTCAAGATGGAAATGATCGCGGTGCGCGGCGTTGTATTCCGGGCTGAGTACCGTGCCGAAGCGCTTGCAGGCGCTGCTCCGGATCGTGGCGAGGAACGCGCGAATCTGCGGGTTCTCGCTGTCCCAATCGCGCAGAACGGTGATGCGCCGCCCGTCCGCCAGCACGAAGCCGCTGACATCGACGGCATTGGCGCTGGCATGGGCGGAAAGGCGACTGGTGCCCGCCACGTTGCGGCAGGCATAGCTGCCCATTGTCTCAATCCGCACCAGCGGACTGCCAAGGATTGCCCGCGCGGCGCGGTCCACGCCGAAGCGCGCCCAGCCCGAAAGGGTATTGGCCAGCGGGCAGGTCACCGGGCCAAGATTCGAGATCTGCAGCATCCCGCCATCGCTGCGCAGCGAGGCGAGTCGCACCGCGCCCACCGCCGAGCATCCCGCGCCGTAGTACTGGTCGGCCAGCGGGGTGAAGTTCGCATAGGCCTGGCTGAGATTGGCAAGGCACATGCGGTTTTCCGGCGCCGCAGGCGGGTTCCACGTGGTCGCCGTGCGCACTGGCCGCGGGGCCGGCTCCGGCGCGTTAACGCAGCCCGTCAGCATCGATGACACGGTCAGTGCCAGCAACATGAAGCGGGCGAAGGAACGGCTGAACACCATGTGGTGAGTGTGCCGCCACCATGGTTAATTTGGCCTTAGCGCAGACCTTAAGGAGAGCTCTGCCCCTAACGCAGGTTGACAGGGCGGCCCTTGGCACTATGCACGGCGCCGGGCCACGCGGTCCCAACGCCGCGCGTGCTCTCTGCAAGGAGAGACTACATGACTGCTTCGATGCCGGCGCGCAAACCCGCGCGCCCTCACTTCTCGTCCGGCCCCTGCGCCAAGCCGCCCGGATACGATCCCGCCAAACTCATGACCGAAGTGCTCGGGCGTTCGCATCGCTCGAAGATCGGCAAGGCGCGCCTCCAGCTCTGTATCGATCTGATGCGCGAAGTGCTGGGCCTGCCCGATACGCACCGCATCGGCATTGTGCCGGGTTCGGACACCGGCGCTTTCGAAATGGCGATGTGGACGATGCTGGGCGCCCGCGGCGTGACTACGCTGGCCTGGGAAAGCTTCGGTGAGGGCTGGGTGACCGACGCCGCCAAGCAACTCAAGCTCGATCCGACAATCGTGCGCGCCGACTACGGCCAGCTTCCCGATCTTGCCGCCATCGACTTCTCGACCGACGTGCTGTTCACCTGGAACGGCACCACCTCGGGCGTCCGCGTCCCCAACGGTGACTGGATCCCCGAGACCCGCGAGGGCCTGACCTTTGCCGACGCCACCAGCGCGGTCTTTGCCTACGACATTCCGTGGGACAAGATCGATGTCGCCACCTTCTCTTGGCAGAAAGTGCTGGGCGGCGAAGGCGGCCACGGCGTCCTCATCCTCGGCCCCCGCGCCGTCGAGCGCCTCGAAACCTACACCCCGGCCTGGCCGCTCCCCAAGGTGTTCCGCCTCGTTTCCAAGGGCAAGCTCACCGAGGGCGTGTTCAAGGGCGAGACGATCAACACCCCCTCGATGCTCGCGGTCGAAGACGCGATCTTCGCGCTCGAATGGGCCAAGTCGGTCGGCGGCCTCGAAGGCCTCAAGGCGCGCTGCGCTGCCAATGCCGCCGCGCTCGACAAGCTGGTGCAGGAGCGCGACTGGCTCGGCCACCTCGCCGCCGATCCCGCCTCGCGCTCGATGACGTCGGTGTGCCTCACCGTCGAAGGCGCGGACGAGGCTCTGATCAAGGCGTTTGCCGGCCTCCTCGAGAAGGCGGGCGCGGCGTATGACGTGGCGGGCTACCGCGACGCGCCTCCGGGCCTGCGCATCTGGTGCGGCGCCACCGTAGATGCCGCGGATATCGCCGATCTCGGCCCCTGGCTCGATTGGGCCTGGGCCGAAGTTCACGCGACTGCCTGACCCCCAATAGCCCTCTCCCCTTGAGGGGAGAGGGTTGGGAGAGGGGCACTAACGCAACCTTTCCAAACATTTCCAACCACAGGGCCGGACGAGACCCATTCCCCTCTCCCCGGCCCTCTCCCCTGAAGGGGAGAGGGAGACAATCATGACCAAGCCCCGCGTTCTCATTTCCGACAAGATGGACCCCAACGCCGCCCGCATTTTCGAAGAAAAGGGCTGCCAGGTCGATGTCATCACCGGCGAAACCCCGGAACAGCTGATCGCCCGCATCGGCGAGTATGATGGCCTCGCCATCCGCTCCTCGACCAAGGTCACCAAGGCGATCCTCGATGCCGCCACCAACCTCAAGGTGATCGGCCGCGCCGGTATCGGCGTCGACAATGTCGATATCCCCTATGCCTCGACCAGGGGCGTGGTGGTGATGAACACCCCGTTCGGCAACTCGATCACCACCGCCGAACACGCCATCGCCCTCATGTTTGCGCTCGCGCGCCAGATCCCGGAAGCGAACGCGCAGACCCAGCAGGGCCTCTGGCCGAAGAACGGCTTCATGGGCGTCGAAGTCACCGGCAAGACGCTCGGCCTCATCGGCGCGGGCAATATCGG
>NZ_JAIEPN010000006.1 GCF_019748365.1 Novosphingobium sp. | reverse complement strand
GTCTAGCAGGACTGGCCCATTTTTAATCCGGTGCTACCGGCCGATCCGTGGCCCCTTTTATTCCCGGTGTTCTCATGGCACGGGTTCCTATCAGGCGGCAGCGCGAAGCTGGGGGGCGGGCTCGCCGAGAAGCTGTGCCAGCATGACCTGCTGGCGGCGGACCTGCTCGACACTGTCGGGTTCCATCGCGTCCTCGATCCAGCGGTTGCCTTCGTATTCGGAGCAGATGTAGCCGTCGTAGCCACCTTGCTGGAGCACCGCGACGATCTCGTCGTAAGGGATCGAGGGCTCCACATAATCCGCCGTCATTTCGTAGAACTTGCCGTGGATATTGTGGATGCGCGGCATGTAATCGAGCATGCGCTTGGGCTCGAACGCGGCGTTGTGGCGCAGCGTTTCGGCCATCGCGATGGCGGGGCCGGTGCCGCCCATCTGCTGGACATTGAGGATGACATATTCGGAAAGGACGCGGTCGGCGTAGGCCTTTTCGATATAGTCGGCGATGTTCTGCGGCACGCCGATGCGGAGAAACTTCTCCTTCCACACCGGCGGGAAGGCGTGGAGGAACATGCCCATGTCGGGGAGGAAGCCCAGCGCGTCGGAACCCGACTTTTCGAAGGCTTCGGCGTGGCGGATGATCCACGGGTGATCGAAGTGCAGCGGGGCGTGGACCTCGATGAGGATCTTGATGCCCTTTTCCTCGGCATGTGGCGCTGCAGCGACGAGCACTTCGGGGGCGATCGAGACGAGCGCGCGGATATACTTCATGCCGAGGCGGGCGCCGAAATCGATGTCCTTCTTCACGCTCGCGACCTGCTCGTCGAAGGGCATTTCGCGGCCCTTGTAGCGCTTGTAGTCGAGCATGAAGTCGTGGCTCACGGGGACGCAATCGTACTTGGCGATGAGGTGGTGCCAATGCTCGATCTCGGCCGGATCGACGTCCTGTTCAGGCCAGCCCCAGAAGGACTGCTCGCCGATAACCTCGATCCCGCGCGCGCCCATTTCGGCGCAAGTGCGGATGCAGTCTTCAAGGGTCATCTTGCCCTGGAAGGTCTCGTTCTGAAAGCTGTACAGGCTTACGCCGCGTGAGATCGGCACTTGCAGTCTCCCCTGAGGCGGCTGCCAAAGCGCCGCCTTGATTGTGAAGTGGGACCGCGTGGCTGTCTGCGAGTCCCGGTGGAAATATTAGAATGATAATTCTATTAATTGCCGCGCGAAGTCAAGGGGCCGCGGTGCGCAGTCGGTCGCGCCAGTGGCCGTCCATCGGCCAGAACCACACGGCGCCAGCCTGCAGCGCCAGCAATCCGCCCGCGACGAGGAAGTAGGCGCTGCGGATCTCGGCGCGCGCGGTCTCGCTCACCGCATCGGGCACATAGCCGGCCCAGGCGAGGACGAAGGCGCCGAGCGCGCTGCCGAGCGCCATGCCGACCTTGGTCGATGTGCTGATGCCGGAGGACAGCAGCCCTTCGTGCCGCACGCCGAACAGCGCCTGATGGTAGTCGGCGGTGGCGGCGGCCATCGAGAAGATGCCGGTGATCGTGACCGAGGTGATGATCGAGAAGGCGAAATAGGGCAGGAGCAGCGGTGGCACGGCGAGGCCGCCGATCTGCCAGTCGCTTGCATGATCGAGCCCCGCCATCGCCGCGAAGCACATGAGCGAAAGTACGATCGCGCCGATGCAGCCCTTGCGGATGCCGGTCCGCGCAAGGATCGGCGGGGCGATGAAGGCGGCGAGGAGCAGGCCGCCCGAGACCATCGGCAACATCACCGGGATCAGCCAGGGCTTCTGGACGATGTCCTTGGCGTAGAAGATCGTCAGCCCGAGCATGGCGCCGAAGCGGATGAAGTAGAGCAGGCAGAAACCGAAGCAGACCGCCCAGGCGCGGTTGCGCAGCATCTGGCTGACCGCCGGGAGCACGCGGAACGCAGATGCCGGCGCTTCATCGGCAATGCGTTCGCGGCAGTTGCGGAAGAGCATGCCGAGCGCGAGGAGCGAGAATGCGCCGAACAGCAGGGTGACGGCGAGGAAGCCGCGCGCTTCACTCCCGCCGCCGAGTGCGCCCACCAGTGGCATGGTCGCGGCGGTGCCGAGGATCACACCCACCGAAGTGCCGATCGAGCGCCAGCCGCCGAGGCGCAGGCGGTCTGCCGGATCGTCGGTCATCATCGGCATCAGCGCGGTATAGGGGATCGAGCCGAGGCTCATGATGATCCCGAGCGCCTTGAACGTGAGGAAGGCGTAGGCGAGCTGCGCGCTCTGGCTCCAGTTCGGTACATTGAACGTGGCGATGAAGACGGCGACGTATGGCACCGCCGTGAATAGGAAGTACGGGCGAGTGCGGCCCCAGCGGCTGCGCGTCTTGTCGACCGCTATGCCGACCAGCGGATCGATCACCGCATCGAGCAGGCGCGCGACGAGGAAGATCGTCCCCACCGCCGCCGCCGGGAGCCCGACGACGGTGGTGTAGTAATAAAGCAGGAAGGCGCCCGCCATGTTGTAGGCCAGGCTGTAGCCGAAATCGTCGAAACCGTAGCTGGCGCGTTCGGCCAGTGAGAGGCGTTCAGACACCGAGAGCCGCACGACTGACCGCCAGCGAGGCGGTGGCTTCCAGCGTCGGCCGGTACTCGAGGCCGAGCGCTCCGGTATAGCCGAGATCGCGCAAGGTCTGGATCGCAGCGGGCCAGTCGATGGTGCCGGTGCCGGGTTCGTTGCGGCCCGGACTGTCGGCCACCTGCACGTGCTCGACAAGGTGGATGCGGCCCGCGAGCACTTCGCGCATGTCCTCGCCCATCACGTGGCTGTGATAGACATCGTAGAGCAGCTTGAGGCGTGGGGACCCGACGGCTTCGATGATGTCGAGCGCCAGGGTCGTGTCGACGAGGTACATGCCGGGATGCTCGACGCGGTCGTTGAGCGGTTCGAGCACGAGGGTGACTTCGGCAGCTTCGGCAAGGCTCGCGGCGCGGCGCAGGACCTTCACGGCCTCGGCCTTGTGCGCCTCTGCCGAGATGCCTTCGCGGGTGAAGCCCGAGGCGACGATGAGGGGCGGCGAGCCGACGGTCTTGGCGATGGCCAGCGTATCGGCGACGGCCTGCAGCATTTCCTCATGCTGCGCGGGATCGACGATCGAGCGGCGCGGATCGACGCAGAAGCCGGTCAGCGTGACGCCGGTTTCAGCGAGCGCGGCGGCGAGGCCTGCCATGTCCTTGTCGCGCCAGAGGTGGAATTCGCAGGCTGCGAGCCCGGCTGCCTTTGCAGCGCGGACCCGGTCGGCGAGCGTGTCATTGCCTTCGGCAAACTGCCATTCGATACAGGCGGACAGTTGCATGTCCGGTCTCCCTTTTCGATCGGCTGGCTGCCGGTTGTCGGGGGCGGTCGCCAACCGCCCCCTCTTGGGTCATCGAGTCAGCTCAGAACTTCACGCCGAGGCGGATGCCGTACGTGCGCGGGGCGCCGAACTGCCAATTGAACACATCGTCCGGACCGGCTGAGACGAAGCTGCCGTAAGTCAGCGGGCGGTTGTTCTCGAGGTTCTTCACGAAGCCGATGATCGAGTACATCTTGTTCGCCGACTGATACTCGAGGCTGAGATCGCTCTGGGTGAAAGCTTCCTGCGTACCGTCGCGGTAGTTGTAGAAGTCGGTGAAGTACGACGACTTGAAGGTCGTGTCCGCCCGTGCCGTCAGGGTGCCGGCGCCGCCCAGCTGGAAGGTATGGTCGATCCCGGCGGTGATGATGAACTTGGGCGAGAACGGCGGACGATTGCCGGCAAAATTCGGCTGCTGGACGCCGGGCGTTGTCGGATCGAGATCGCCGATGCCGTTGACCGCGCCGCTCAGGTCAAGCACGTTGAACTGGGCAAACAGCTCCTTGTACTCGGCATTGAGGTAATTGATCGAGGTGTGGAAGTTGGTGTTGTCGTCCAGCTGGATGCTGCCCGAGGCTTCCAGGCCCCAGATCTTTGCCTTGCCCGCATTGAAGGTCTGCCCGCCGACGGTGGTGTCGAGCAGGACGGAGACCTGCAGGTCCTTGTAGTCGTAGTAGAACGCGCCGAGGTTGAACTGGTGCTGGCGGTGATCGCCGAAAGTCTGCTTCCAGCCGCCTTCGAAAGCGGTGTTGGTTTCGGGCCGGTAGGTGCCGACAGCATCGAAGCCGCCGCCCTTGAAGCCGGTCGAGGCCTTCACGTAGATCAGTGTTTCCGGATTGGGCTTGAAGTTCAGCCCGGCGAGCCAGGTGACCTTGCTGTCCTTGCTGCCGAGCGGCAGGATCTGCGCGTTGATCGCAGTGAGGTCCTTACGGCCAGGCCCCGCGCCGAGCAGCGCGAAGTTGGGACCGCCAACGGCGCACGAACCAACGGTCGGGCAATCCGGGCGCCCGGGGACGGGTGCGGTGGTGTTGTAGCGCACGAACGGCGTGCCGTTCACGTAGGTCGCATCGCGCTTGTTGTCGGTGTAGCGCAGGCCGCCGACGGCAGTCAGCTTGTCGCCCAGTGGCACTTCGACCTGACCGAACAGCGACTTGCTGTCGCTGGAGATCTTGCGGCCGAAGTAGGACAGGAAAGTGCCGTTCGGCGGCGCGATCGGGCCGAGGAAGAAGCCGTTCTCGCGGTCCAGCTGCTCCTTGAAGTAGAATCCGCCGATCTGGTAGATCACGCCGCCGATCTTGCCATTGAGGCGCAGTTCATGGCTCTGCGTGTCGGCCTCGTCCAGGAACGAGAACGACTGGTAGATCACTGGCAGGGTAATGCGGTTCTTGGGATCGCCGGAAAAGCTGCGGTAGCCGCCGATATAGGTCAGCGTCGCCGCCTCGCTGAATTCATAGGCAATGCGTCCGCGCACGGCCCAGCTATCCTGCTTGACCCGGCCGATGCCATAGAGCGGCGCGACATATTCGTTGCGGTCGATCTTCGAGAGAAGGTTGGTGTTGTTGGGCACGCACAGGACCTGCGTGTAGGCTGGGGCGACGCGGGTGAAGCCATTGTTGCAGCCGCCGCCGGTCGGGCCATTGCCCGCGCCGTTGAGATCGGCCACCGCAAAGATGCCCGGGCTGAACTTGCGCTGCGAGTATTCGGCGGCGAGATTGACCGAAAGCTTGTCGGTCGGATCGAGGCGCAGCGAGATGCGGCCGCCATAGGCGTTGTTGTCGTCCGAACGGCCTGCGGCATAGGCCGGGAACACGAAGAAGCCGCCGCCGGCGGGGTGCTTGTTGTAGCCGTCGCGGTCTTCGTAGAAGCCCGAGACGCGCACCGCCGCGACATCGCCGAGCGGCACATCGACACCGGCATCGGCGCGCACGGCGTTGTAGTTGCCGTAGCTGATCGTGCCATCGGCGCCGAATTTGCGGCCGGGCTTGCGGGTGATGAAGTTGATCGCGCCGCCGGTCGAGTTGCGGCCATACAGCGTGCCCTGCGGCCCGCGCAGCACTTCGACGCGCTCCATGTCGAACAGGGCGATCGACATCACGTTGGGGCGGTTGATGTATTCGCCGTCGATGTTGATGACGACCGAGGTGTCCTGCGCTTCGTCGTTCGAGGTGGTGCCGACGCCGCGGACGGTGACCTTGACCGTGCCCTGATCCTGGTTGAGCTGGACGACCGGGGCGATCTTGTCGATGTCGTTGAGGGTCGAGAAGCCGGCCTTCTTGAGGTCCTCGCCCGAGATCACGTTGATCGCGATGGGAACGTCGTTGAGCTTTTGTGTGCGGTTCTGCGCGGTGACGACGATTTCCTTGACGGCATCGTCAGCATCAGCCTGCGCGGCCTGCTGGGCGTGGGCCGGCGCGGCCATGGCGATGACCGCAGCGCCGGCGAGCAGACAGAATCCCTGGATGGTGGTGCGCATGATCCCTCCCTTGATGCACTCCGCTTGAGCTGGAGTGTCTGGTTTGCGAGTTTCGACCAGGGCCCGACGCGGGCTCTGGCATTCAGATGGACATTCGAGCGGACCGGCGCGGTGTCTTGAGCCGAAACGGTCCGAACCGGATATGGATTGAGATGTGTGGTGCCTGATCCGGTCCATTAAGTGAAATAGTATGTTTTCATCGATAAGCATTCATCAGGCTGATGGTTGGGCTATGGAGCGCATCCTTCAGGCCAGTGCCGGCATGACCTTGCGCGCAAGCAGGTCGAGCGTCTGGTTGCCCAGCCGCAGGCGTTCCTCGGTGAGCGGACCGGTGGTCGTCCCGCACAGCACATTGCCGATGCCGAGCTCCTTGTAGGGCTGCAGGTGCTCGATCACCGTCTCGGGCGAGCCATAGAGACACCACGTGCCGATCCAGTCTTCGGTGAGGGCATTGGGCGTACGATCGGTCTTCCTGTTCTCGTCGCTGCTTTCCGCCCGCGCGTTGAACTCCGCCTCGCGCTCAACGGCAGCCTGATAGGCCTTGAGGATGACCTCGAGTTCCTCGCGGGCCTGATCGTCGCTCTCCGCCACATGGACGCACTGGTAGGTGTGCGTCGTCCAGTCGAGCGCGCTGGCGACCACTTCGTCCGAGTGGCCGGCCGATGTCAGCAAGCCGTGATAGATGTCGAAGAACTTCTTCACGTGGACGAACGGTTCGGTGCCGCCGATCCTGGGCGGAGTGAAAGCGGGAATGAAGGCGGGCCAGCCATGCACGGCGGCGCGGCGGGCGCTGGTTTCCTTCATCGCCACCGGCATGAGCCGCGCGTGGCCGGGCGTGTAGGGGGCAGGGGCGATGCGCTGGAGCACGCGGCCCTGATGCGGGCCATTGTCGATCTCGATCGCCGGATCGGTTATCGCCTTGGCCCAGAGCGCTTCGGCAAGTTCCAGATTGCGGTCCGATATCGCGCCCGCGTCCTTGTAGCTCACGCCGAAGCCGATCATTTCCTCCGGCGTCGTGCCGCTGCCGATGCCGACGAGAAGCTTCCCGTCCGTGAGCTGATCGAGAATGTTGATGCGTTCGGCAAAGCGCACGGGGTGGTGCAGGGGGACCGAGACGACCGAGAAACCGAAGTGCATCTGCGGCATCTTGGCAGCAAGGTAGGCGGCGAAGATGAAGCTGTCGCTCGCCACCGGCATGTAACCGTTGAAGTGGTGATCGGGCATGAAGATGGCCGAGAAGCCGAGATCGCCGGCGCGCAGGGCGTGGCTCTCGAGGTCCTTCATCAGCTGCCGGTCGTCTTCGGGGCGCATCGTGCGCGCGTTGAGGAACACCGAGAAACGCATGCCTGAACTTTCTCCCCCTTCGGCAGTTCACGCTTGTCCGGTGGGCCCGGTCCTCGCGCGTTTTGGTACGCAGATGCCGAATCAAATTAGAATTGACGTTCCTGTTTTAGTAGGGTCTACCAAGCCGATGTCAACCGCTACCCGACACACCGAAGCGCTCGCGCTTCAGGCCCTCAGCCGCAAACCGCGCCAGGGGCGCAGCCTTGCCTCGTTCGAACGCATGCTCGAGGCGACCAAGGCGCTGATGATCGAGACGGGGGGCGACAGCTTCACGCTGCAGGATGTGAGCGAGCGCGGGCAGGTCTCGATCGGCTCGATCTATCTGCGCTTCGAGAGCAAGGACCGGCTGCTTCACGCGGTGATCGCGGAGGAACTGACCGCGATCCTCGCCAAGGAGCGGGTGATGATCGACGAGGTGCTGGCCGAGACCGACAGCCTCGGCGCGTTTCTTCCGCTCTACATCAAGCGCTACAGCGCATTCCTTGAGCAGAATGCGCCGCTGCTGCGCACGATCATGGCGCGTGCCGAAGTCGATCCGCTGGTGTCCGAACCCGGCAAGGAGACGGCGCGGCGCTCATCCGAAATGTCGATCGCGGCGATCCTGACATTCCGCGACGAAATCAAGTCAGCCGATCCCGAGGCCAAGGCGCTGGCGGTGTTCCAGATCGTCTTTGCCACTATCGCGCGCCAGTTCGGGCTGGGCTCGACGCCGGAATCGAGCGATCCCTATCTCTGGGGCTTCATCAAGGACGAGATCGCCAAGATGGCGCTGGCGTATTTGCGCCACGCGGATTGAGGGTGCTGCCTAACTGACGCGGGGCGGCGCGACACAGCTCTGGATCCCCGCCTGCGCGGGGATGACGAAGTTTGAATTTGTTAGTTGCACCAACCCTTCGTCATCCCCGCGCAGGCGGGAATCCAGAGCGGAAAAGCGCGGCCGTCCCCTTAGAACGGCCCCGCCAGGCGGTGCAGCGCCGCGCCCATGATCCCGCCGATTTCCTCGCCCGGACGGCCCGCCAGCTGCGCTGCGCCGATCGAGACGCTGGTCTCGACAACATCGCGGCAGCGTTCGTAGCGGCGTTCCTCATAGGCCATCAACGCGGCTTCGGCGCTGTCCGCGCGAGCCAGTTCCTCGCCCAGCACCAGCGCGCTTTCGACCGCGATGCCGGCGCCCGAGGCAAGGTGCGGCGTGGTGGCGTGGACGGCATCGCCGATCAGCACGATGCGGCCATTGGACCAGGGGCGGGGCTGGATCTTTGCGGCGAGCGGGCGGTAGTTGACCCAATCCTCGGCGCTCATCGTATCGCGCACCCAGCCGGCGTTGCCGCCGAAATCGGCGAGATGGGCCTTCATCTGCGCAACAAGGGCTTCGCCTTCGAGGCGCTCGCCGGTGTCCTCATGCGGGGTGAGCAGCCAGAGGTAGATGCGGTCTTCGCCGCAACGGGTGATACCGACCATGTAGCGGTGGCCGAAGAACATCTCGCCGCGTTCCAGCGTCGGCGGCTTCTTCATGGAAACGCGCCAGCAGCCTTGGCCAGTCCGCTCTGCCTCACCCATGTGCGGGAAGGCGAGATCACGCACGCGCGAGCGGACGCTGTCGGCACCGATGACGAGATCGTAGCGGCCACTGGTGCCATCGGAGAAGGTGACGTTGACTCCGCCATCGCGGTTGGCGAGGGTGTCCACAGTCACACCGAGGCGCACCGGAATGCCGGCGGCGGCGATGCGCTGCTGCATGAGGTGGTGGAGGATCGGCCGCATGATGCCACCGGTCGCGGGGAGGCCTTCCTCGATCGGCGGTTCATCGAGATCGCGCAGGTGCATGCCGTTGAACAGGAACATTGAGGAGCCTGCCACGATGGCGCCCTCGCGCGCGATGTCCTCGACCATGCCGAGCCGCTGATAGGCGCGCAAGGTGGGGCCGGTAATGGTGATGCCCGCGCCATAGACGCGCCATTCGGGATCGAGATCGATCAGCGTGACCGCCACGCCGCGTGCCGCCAGATCGATGGCGGCCGCCATGCCGCCGATGCCGCCGCCCACGATCAGGGCGTTGGTGATCGCGGTGATGGGGTGTCCGGGTTCCATGGTCGTTTCTTTCCTGTGGGTTGGGTTCTGCGCAGATGGCCCGCTCACTCGACTGCCAGCCAATCGATGTATTGGTCGATCCAGCGGTCGCTGGTGGTGCCCTTGGGCATCATGCCGAAGCCATGCTCGCCGCCGTAATAGAGATGGAATTCGAGTGCAGTGCTTTCCTTGAGCCAGCTGTCGACCAGCTTGAGGCCGCCCTGCTTGAACAGCGGATCGCCCGCGGCAATCGCCAGGAACAGCGGCGGACGGGGGCCGCCGGTGACGGTCTGGGTCATCGGCGGGTAGATCAGGCCGACGTGGTGGAGGAGCGCGGCTTCCCTCTTCTGCTCGATCAGGCGGATCAGCGTGCGCGAGCCGGCGGAAAAGCCGATCACGCCGATCTGTTTGGGATCGAGCTTCCACTCCGCCGCGCGCGAGGAGACGACACTGATGGCAGCGGCAAGGTCATCGACCGCTGGCGGCAGGTCCGGGAGTTCGCCCTTGCCAAGCTGGCCGAACTTCGCGGCCATATCGGCCATGAAGCCTTCAGGCGTCGGCGGGGTGGGGTTCACCCGGTACTTGAGCACGAAAGCGGTGTAGCCCTGTGCGGCGAGCCGGTCCGCCACGCGGAAGCCCTCGCTGTCGATCGAGACGAACATGTAGCCGCCGCCCGGCACCACGATCACCGACTTGCCATTGGCGCGGCCGTTCATCGGGCGGATGACGTAGAGCGTCGAGCGCTGGACATTGCGCGCCCAGACCTGCCCGAACACGCGGGTCCAGGTCTCGCCGCCGGCTGGCACGTTGCTCAGCACGATCTCCTCGCCGCGCACCGGCGGGACAGTGTCCGCGGGCGGCAATGCGGGCATCTGCGCCAGCGCCGGACGGGCGGCGAGGGCGAGCATGCAGGAAAGCAGCAGGGCGAAGGTCTTGCGCATGGGATCAGGCTCCTGCCGTGTGCGTCTTGATGTAGTCGCGGTAGACCAGCGCGCTGGGCTTGGGCGTGCGCGCGAAGGTCTGGCGGTCGAAGCTGTGCAGCCCGAACTGGGGCTTGTAGCCGAACACCCATTCAAAATTGTCGATCAGCGACCAGTGGCAATAGCCCTTGACCGGCACGCCATCGGCCATCGCGGCGCGCAAGTGATCGAGCGCCTCGGGGATCATCCAGGCGCGCACGGCGTCGTCGCTGGTTCCCACACCGTGTTCGGTGACCATGATCGGCACTTTGGCGACCTGATGGGCATAGCGCACCGCGCCCGCGAGCGAGGCGGGGTAGACTTCCGAACCGATGTAGTTGCGGCGGGCATCGGCAGGGGCGGGCAGCTTGCCGGTCTTGCCCCAGAGCGCGCGTTCGTAGTTCTGCACGCCGAGGAAGTCGTCGGCTTGTGCAAGGCGCAGCCAGGAGTTGTAGAACTTCTCGCGCATCGCATCGCGCACCGAGCCTTTCTCGGCTTCCTGATCGTCGATCATGGCAAGGCTGACACCGACCGGAAGATCGCCGCGCACCGCCTTGATTGCGGCCTTGCCCTGCGTGTGTGCGGCCTGCAGGTGCGCCTGAACCTTGGCCGGATCGGGCTGGTAGAGCGCGTTGCCTGCAAGAAACAGCGGCACGCCGAGTTTCTTCGCGGCCGCTTCGACCATGGCCTTGTCCTGATCGAGCAGGAACGGGGGGAGGAGATACTGAAGCACGCCGGCCAGATTGGGTTCATTGAGCGTGGTGGCGTGGTCGATCCCGCCAGCGAGGTGGCGCGCGGCCTTGTCACAGAACCGTGCGAACAGCTGCGGTCCCTCGTCGTTCATCCAGCCGCCGCGCGCGGCAAACCAGATCGGCGTGGTGAAGTGGTTGAAGGTGACGATGGGCTTGAGGCCCATGGCGCGCGCGCCTTCGATCATCGCCTTGTAGTGATCGAGCATGGCGATCGAGAACCGGCCCGGCTCGGGCTCGATCCGCGCCCATTCGAGGCTGAAGCGATAGGCATTGAGGCCAAGGTTTTTCGCTAGCTGCAGATCGGTGCGCCAGAGCTCGAAGCTGTTGGCCGCGTCGCCCGAAGGCTCGGTGAAGGCGGTTGGCGCGATGTTCTCGAGCAGCCAGCAATCGGCATTGATGTTGTTGCCCTCGACCTGATGGCCGGCCGTGGCGGCACCCCAGATGAAATCGGCGGGGAAAGGGGCGGGCGCCACTGCCTTTGCCGCCTTGGCAAGGGCGCGCGGGGCCGCAGCCAGCGTAAGCCCTGCTGCGGTGGCCGCCACGAACGTGCGCCGGTCGATTGCCATTTCACCTTCTCCCATCTGTTTGATGCTGATCTGGGCGAAATCATCAATCAAGTAAAATTGTCATGATGCATAAAGTCATATAAGATCGGTGGATACATGGAGCGGTGACAGCTTCGTTGGGGAGTGGGCAGGATGCGCTTCAAAGGTCTCGATCTCAACCTCCTTGTCGCGTTCGACGCGCTGATGACGACGCGCAGTGTCAGCCGTTCGGCCGAGCGGCTGAACCTGAGCCAGCCTGCCATGAGCGCGGCGCTTTCGCGGCTGCGCGAGTACTTCGGCGATGAGCTGCTGCAATTGCAGGGCAAGCGCATGCATCCAACGCCGTTTGCCGACGAACTCATGCCGCAAGTGCGCGAGAGCCTGCTCGGGCTGGAAGTGATGCTCTCGCGCTCGCCCCATTTCGATCCCGCCACCTCGCAGCGCAGCTTCAAGGTGGTGACGTCGGACTATGTCTTCGCTTCGCTGATCGTGCCGCTCGTCGCCCAGCTGGGCGAGGATGCGCCGGGCATCCGGATCGATTGCGCCCTGCCGCAGCCGAGCACGGTGCAGGAGCTGGAGGAAGGCAAGATCGATATCACGATCACGCCCGAATACGTCATCGGCGGCAATCACCTCTCCTACGTGCTCTATCAAGAGCCGCAGGTGGTGGTGGGCTGGACCGGCAATCCCGCCATCGCCGATGGCACGATCAGCGAGGAGGCGTTCTTCGCGGCGGGCCATATCGCGGTCGTGCTGGGCGGCGGGCAGACGCTGTCCTACGCCGACCGGCAGCTCGAGCTGATGGGGCGCAGCCGCACGATCGAAGCGACCGTGGCGATCTTCACGGCGGTGCCCTGGCTGATCGAGGGGACCAACCGCCTTTCGGTGATGCATTTGCGCCTCGCCGAGCAGCTCAAGGGCCGCTTTGCCATCACCAGCGCGCCGATGCCGTTCGAGATTCCGGCGATGAAGCAGATGCTGAGCTACCATCCCGGGCGCAAGGACGATGCCGGGCTGACATGGCTGCGCGGCCGGATCGAGGCGATCGCGCGACGGGGCGAGGTGCAAGATGTATAGTTGGTTTCTATTCCCAATTATCCAAACAATCATTTTTACAGATTGATCCTCGGGCAGCACAACGAGGCCGGGAGAAAGGCCGGGACATGCTGACGCTGGAAAAGGCTCAAGTGATTGCCGCAGAAACGCTGGCAGAGGGAAAGCGCCTCGGCCTCGCGCCGCTGGCTTGCGTGGTGCTCGATCGCGGCGGTCACATCCTTGCGCTGCTGCGCGACGAGAATGCCTCGATCTACCGGCCCGAAATCGCGATGGGCAAGGCGGCGGGCTGCCTCGGCATGGGCTTTGGCGGGCGCGAACTGGCGAAGCGCGCGGCGGCGATGCCGATGTTCTTCAATGGCTTGCAGGCAGCCTTTCCCAACGGGATGCTGCCCGTGCCCGGCGGCGTGCTGATCCGCGATGCCGATGGCGCGATCATCGGCGCGGTGGGCGTGACGGGCGACACATCGGACAATGACGAGATCTGCGCGCTCGCCGGCATTGCGGCGACGGGCCTTGCGGCGGATACCGGCGCATGACGGGCACGCTGTTCACCGATGTGATGATCTTCGATGGCAGCGGTGAAGCGCTGTTTCCGGGCGAAGTGCTGGTGCGCGGCGAGCGGATCGAGGCCTTGGCCAAGGGCGACGAGCGCCTGCCGCGCGACGGTGTGGCCGTGGTCGATGGGCAGGGACGCACGCTTATGCCGGGCATGGTCGAAGCGCACGGCCACCTCACCTGGCCGACATCGGTCGAGCGCATGATCAACACGATGAAGCCTTTGCCGATCGAACAGCATGTGCTGGTGACCGCACAGAATGCGCGGATCACGCTCGAGCATGGTTTCACCAGCGTCTATTCGGCAGGCTCGCTGGGCGAGCGCATCGAGCCGGCCCTGCGCGACATGATCGATGCCGGGTTCATGCCGGGGCCGCGCCTGCGCGCCTCGGCGCTGGAGAAGGGGGCGGAGGGCGTGCTGGGGGTGCCGGCGGGGCATGATCCCACGCATCAGCGCGATATCCCGCACTTGCGCGAGTATGTGGCGCAGAAGAAGGCCGACGGCTGCGACACGATCAAGTTCCTGATGTCGAGCGATGATGCCTTCCAGCCGGGTGGCTCGCAAACGCTGATGTATTCGGAAGAGGAAGCGCAGGCGATCGGCGAGGCGGCGCGCGAGGCGGGGATATGGCTCGCCTGCCATGCGCAAGGGGCCGAGGCTGTGAAGCGCGCGCTGCGGGCCGGGTTCCGCGCGATCTATCATTGCACTTATGCCGATGAGGAAGCGCTCGATCTGTTCGAGGCGAAGAAGGACCACACTTTCACCGCGCCTGCCGTCGGCCTGCTCTGGGCGCGGGCCTATGAAGCGCAGGACTTCGGCATCGGCCCCAAGGAAGCGGCCGAACTTGGCGCGCTGCGCGGGATCGAACTGGGCCAGCAGGTGATCCCGGAAATGCGCAAGCGCGGCATCCGCGTGCTGCCGGGCGGGGACTACGGCTTCCCCTACAATCCGCACGGCCGCAACGCGCGCGATCTGGAGCACTTTGTGAACCTGTTCGGCTTCACGCCCACCGAGGCGCTGGTCGCCGCGACCAAACAGGGCGGCGAGCTGGTGGGCTGGGATGTCGGGCAGGTCCGCGCCGGGTATCTCGCCGATCTGCTGCTCGTCGAGGGCGATCCGACTGCCGATGTCCGCTTGCTGCAGGACAGGCACAAGCTTGCCGCCATCATGAAGGGCGGGCAATTCTATAAATCACTCAGCGATACGAGAGAGGCCACATCATGAGCCGCGTTACCGAAATCCGCTATGTCGGCTATGCCGTCACCGATCTTGCCGCCGAGCGCGCGTTCTACAGCGACAACTGGAAGCTTAAGGAGGTCCAGGAAGCGGACGGCATGGTCTACTTTGCGGCCGAGGGGCACGACGAGCTCTACGTCGTGCGGCTGCGGCCCGACGCGGTCCAGCGGATCGACGTGATCGCGCTGGCGGCGGACAGCGAGGCCGATGTCGACGCCCTCTTCGCCAAAGTGCGGGATTATGGCTGCCAGATCGTGTGGGAGCCGAAGGAACTTGATCAGTTCGGCGGTGGCTACGGGTTCCGCTTCTTCTCGAAGGACGGTTTGCCTTACGAGATTTCCGCCGGCGTCGCGCGCGGCACGGCACGTGCGCTCGCCCCGCGCGAGGCGATCCCCGAGCGGATCAGCCACATCGTGATGCACTCGCCGCGCCACCACGAGGAACTGGCGTTCTTCATCGATGTGCTGGGCTTCAAGCTGAGCGACTGGCTGGGCGACTTCATGTGCTTCCTGCGCTGCAACGAAGCGCACCACCGCATTGCCTTCCTCCCCGGGCCGCCCTGCCTCAACCACGTTGCCTACGACATGCCCAATGTCGACGAGATGATGCGCGGCATTGCGCGGCTGAAGCGGCAGAAAATCGATATCCGCTGGGGCCCCGGTCGCCACACGGCGGGCAACAACACCTTCAGCTACTTCACCACCCCGGCGGGCTTCGCGATCGAGTACACCTCGGAGCTGGAGAAGGTCGATTTCGAGAACCACGTGCCGCAAGTGATTGCACCCGCCCCGGAAATCATGGACCAGTGGGGCGTCGGTGTCGGCGGCCCGCAGACGATGCCGCATCCCGCGCCCGATGCAGCGCTGTTCCAGCCGGCAGGGGTCTGATCGATGGCGCTGTTCGAGCCCTTTCCCAACTACATCTGGAATCTCTCGGTCGCGATCGCGATGGAGAACGGCGGGCGGATCGGCGAGATCGTCGACATGATCGAGCCGCTGCGTGCCAAGGCGCAAAGTGGCGCAGATGCCGGCACCGCCGACTTCATGGCCGAATGGGTGAAGATGGCGGACAAGCTCGTCGAGCTGGCCGAGGAAGACCTTGCGCTGGGTCGCGAGTTCTCGGCCGGGACCAAGCTCAAGCGCGCGACGATCTATTACCTCACCGGCGAGCGCATGCAGGCGCATGGATCGGCGGGGCGCGAGCAGACTTATGCCAAGGCGCTCGACAGCTTCCAGCGGGGCACGAAGTTTGCCGGTGATCCGGTCGAGCGCGTGGAGATACCCCACGAAGGCAAGACGATTTCCGCCTATTTCCACCGCGCCCATGTCGATGGTCCGGCGCCTTGCGTGGTCTATTGCAACGGGCTCGACAGCATGAAGGAAATGCTGTGGCTGGGCGGTTTTCCCGAAGCTCTGGCCATGCGCGGTATCCACACGCTGTGCGTCGATCAGCCAGGCACGGGCGAAGCGCTACGGCTACAGGGCCTCAATGCGACGCCGTACTCCGAGCAGTGGGCCTCAAAGTGGGTGGATTGGCTGGAGACCTGGCCCGAGGTTGATCCCAAGCGCATCGGCATGACCGGCATTTCGCTCGGCGGGCATTTCGCGCCGCGCGCGGTTGCCTATGAGCCGCGCTTCGCCAGCGGGGCGGCCTGGGGCGCGAACCACAACTGGCGCGAAGTGCAGGACAAGCGCATGGCGCGCGAGGGCGAGAACCCGGTCCCGCACTATTGGGGCCACGTCTACTGGGTGTTCGGCGCGAAGGACCATGCGGACTTCCTTGCCAAGAGCAACGACATGAACCTCAATGGGCACCTCGACCGGATCAAGGTGCCGTTCCTGGTGACGCATGGCGCGACCGACCGGCAGATCAGCGTGGACTATGCCCACCAGAGCTATGCACAGCTGGTCAATTCGCCGCGGCGCGAGCTGAAGATCTTCACAGCACGCGAAGGCGGGGTGGAGCATGTGGGGGCCGACAACATGAGTTTCGGCAATGATTACATAGCCGACTGGTTCGCCGACACGCTTGGAGGGCGCACGAAGGCCTGATTTCCGCGCTTCCCGAACGGACAGGCTACTATTGCCGGCCCGTTTCTGGCATTAACCTAGGGCGCCGTTCGCTTGCGCAGGGGGAAATGCGCGTGCCGGATCAGAAGACGCAGATTGTTGTGGTGGGCGGCGGCGCCGGCGGGCTGGAGCTGGTCCGCAAGCTGGGTGCCAAGTACGGGCGCAAGAAGCACGACATCATCCTGATCGACCGCAACCTGACGCATATCTGGAAGCCGCTGCTGCATGAAGTGGCGGCGGGATCGCTCGACGCCAATCTCGACGAGGTCGGCTATGGCGGCCACGCGGTGCGCTGGGGCTACCGCTTCTTTCAGGGCAGCATCGAAAGCATCGACCGCGAGCATCGCACGATCACCACCGCGCCCTTGCTTGATGAACGCGGCGACGAAGTGATCGGGCGGCACACCGTGCGCTATGACTACCTCGTGCTGGCGATCGGCGGCATTTCCAACGATTTCGGCGTGCCGGGCGTGCGCGAGCATGCGATGTTCCTTGAGGACCGGCCGCAGGCAGACAAGTTCCGCCAGAAGCTGCTCAATGCCTGCCTGCGCACCAACCATGCGCACCACACCGGCAATCCCGATGCGCGGGTGCGGGTAAGCATCGTCGGCGGCGGCGCGACGGGCGTGGAGCTGGCGGCCGAGCTCTACAATGCGGCGAAGGCGCTGCGCCACTACGGCCTCGAAGTGTTCGACGAGACCAAGCTCGAAGTTTCGCTTCTGGAGGCGGGGCCACGCATTCTGCCCGCGCTGGACGAGGTGCTGGCGACAACCGCGCGTCAGGAGCTCGAGAAGCTCGGCGTCAAGGTGCTGGAGCGCACGCAAGTGGTGCGTCTGGAAGACCGCGCGGTCCATACCGGCGACGGCAATGTGATCCCGTCAGACCTCATCGTCTGGGCGGCGGGCGTGAAGGGCGCGGAGGAAATCAAGACGATGAGCGACCTTGCGCTCACCCGCGGCAATCAGATCGTGGTGCGCCCGACGCTGCAGACCGAGACCGACGAGCGCATCTACGCGCTGGGCGACTGCGCCTCGTGCATTCTGCCCGGCAAGGACCGCCCGGTGCCGCCGCGCGCGCAATCCGCGCACCAGATGGCGAGCCTTGTGTTCACCAACCTTGTCCGTGCGCAGACGGGGCAGCCGCTCAAGGAATTCTCCTACCACGACCATGGCTCGCTGGTTTCGCTGAGCCGGTTCTCGACCGTGGGAAGCCTGATGGGCAATCTCGTCGGAGGGCGCATGCGCGTCGAGGGGCGGATCGCGCGGATGGTCTACATGTCGCTTTATCGGATGCACCTGATTGCCATCCATGGCTGGTGGAGGGGGGTCACGCTGATCGTGATCGGACACGTGAACCAGATCGTGCGACCGCGGCTGAAGCTGCACTGATCCCGAACAAGGCCTCGTCATCAACTCAGTTGAGTTGTTAATCCATCGCGGATTTTGGCGTTAGCGATTGTGATGAGTTTTCGCATGGCAGCGACGAGAGCAACGATGGGTTTCTTTCCGTTTGCGATGAGACGCTGGTGGAATGATTTGAGATTGGGCGAGAACCGGACCGCGCTGAGTGCTGCCATGGGCAGGGCGCGTTTGAGTTCTGGCCGTCCGCCTGTTGTGCGGCGATAGGCGTTGTTGTTGCCGCTTTGCCGCGGGTGCGGTGCGAGGCCGGCGAGACTGGCGGCCTGTTTGCGGCCGAGTGTGCCCAGTTCGGGCATGTAGGCGAGCAGCGCTGCGGCGGTTGTTGGGCCGATGCCTGGCATGGCTTGCAGGATGCGGGCCTTGGTGGCGAGTTCGTGGGTGGTCTCGATCAGGTTGGCGATGCGTTGGTCGAGGATGGCGATAGCCTGCTCGTAGGCGCCGAGGAGGCCTAGCAGTTCAGACTGGACCGGGGCTGCGGTGGGCGATTTGAGCCGGTTGGCATGTGCGGCCCGGCTGCGCACGAGATCGGACCGGGTGGCCACAAGGGTATGGAGTTCGGCCCGCCGGTCCTTGCATGGCTGCCAGCGGGTCAGGCGGTCATGGCGCTCCTTGGCATAGCGGGCAAGTGCGGTGGCATCGATCGCGTCGGTCTTGGCCAAGGTGCCGAACGAGCGGATGAAGGCCTTGACCTTGCGGGCATCAGCGCGGTGCACTGCAACCCCTGCGCGGGTCAGGGCGTCGAGCAGGTTGGCCTCGTAGCCACCAGTGGCTTCGCACACGGCGAGAGTGGCGGCATCGAACGTGGCGGCAAGCTGGTCCATCGCCGCCGTGGTGTTGGGCCATTCACGGACCATGCCGGTGGCGCTGTCGTACACGGCAACAAGCGCCTTGCCGACATCGCAGCCGACAAAGCGCGTGGGGGTATTGGTCTGATCGGGCATGATCGACTATCCTTCCGGTAGCTTGTGATTGTCTGCGGGCGTCCAAGGAGCGGCCCTGGCAACTCACCAAGCGTCAAAGGGAAGCGGACAGCCGACCATGATGACGGCGGGCGAAAGCCCCATTGCGAGACGGCCCGACTGTCCGCGCCCGGAGCTGGGTGGCCACCCAGCTCCGGGCATCCCGCTCATGCGGAACACCCAACCAATACGCCATCGCGAACAGACAATTGCGAGTGGAGCGAAGCAATCAAGAGCGGTCGCGCGCGACGACCTGGATTGCTTCGTCGCTACGCTCCTCGCAATGACGATTGAGACGTTTTGCTCGTCCTCCCCGCGCAGGTGAGGATCCAGAGCGATATGCCCCCACTCCGGCCGTTTCAAACCGCCGCTTTCCGCCCCTTCACCCAGCTGATGATCGGCGTCAGCGGATAGATCAGCGTCTCGGCGATCCCCATGTGCCGCCGGCCTTCCTGCCCGACTTCAACCGCCTCACCCGCCTTGAACGTCCCGTGCAGCCGGTCAAACAGGATCAGCGCGCAGGCATAGTTGCAGCGCGTGTCCTCGTACTCCACCGAATGGTGCAGGCTATGCGCCTCCACCGTGGTGAACACCGCCGAATACCAGCGCGGCGGATCGAAGCGCACATTGGCATGGCTGAACGCCGCGATTGTCCCCAGCATATGCCCGGCACACAGCAGCGCGGTCAGCGAGAAGTCGAGGAACACGGTCAAGCTGAGGCCGATCAGGAACAGCTCGAAGGGATTGCCGACCGCCCCCTTCAGCGCATTCAGCTGGCGCACGAAATGGTGCGGCGCGTGGACCACCCACAGCGGAAACCAGTTGTGCATCGCGCGGTGCAGCCAATAGTGCCCCCACTCGATCAGCAGCATGATCAGCGCGACCTGCACGATCAGCGGCGCGGCTTCCAGCCAGGGCGTGTGGATGCCCAGCGCGTCCTTCACCCCGATCAGCGGTGCATCGGCCCAATGCTTCCCGGCATAGCGCACCACCGTGTAGAACATCACGAAGTAGAACAGATCCGAGACAAACTCGGCACGGGTCAATCGCCAACCCGCATGCCGTTCGTTGATCTGTTCCAGCCCCAGAATCATGAACTTGGTGGCAATCGCCGCGATCAGGATCGTCCAGCCATTCGTCACGAGCTCGGCCGGCAGCAGCGACCAGAACGCGAAAATCGCCAGCAATGTCGCTGGCTGGTAATACTTGAAGATGACCGGCTTAATACCTGCCGCCATTGCGCGAACCCCCACGGCTTGTCTTGTCGTCTCAGGCTAACATCAAGTCCCGGTATGAACAACTGCCTCGTTCGTCATACCCTCACTGTCATCCCCCAGAGGCGCGACCACCGCACCAGGCCCTGAAACCCCAGTCCGCTGTCCTACACACCCCGATTTTGCCACAGTGCCCGCCCGCTATTTGAAATCGTGAGTCCCCCTGCAAAAGAATCCTGCAGAGCACTGTCACCCTGTCACTCTTCGCCATCAAGTTATTGATACTATATGAAATCTTGGAATGAATCCGAGGATGACGCGGTGTAACTTGTGTCACCTTGAAAACCGCGTCCCACCCGAATTCGCTTGCATCCGATGCGCGTTCTTGATCAAAGCAATCATAAACAATCATCCAGCCGTCCGGGAGAGACGCCGTGTCCACGCCCCCCATTCGCCTCCTCGGCGCACTCCTCCTCGCCGGCTCGGCCATCGCGCCGCTCCATGCCCAGCAGGCGCCAAAAGATGCTGTTGGCGATCCGCTCGCCGATGGTTTCCGCGATCCGCCCATGTCCGCCCGCCCGCGGGTCTGGTGGCACTGGATGAACGGCAACGTGACCGAGGAAGGCATCAAGCTCGATCTCGAATGGATGAAGCGCATCGGCATCGGCGGCGCGCAGACCTTCGATGCGCAGCTCAACACGCCGCAAGTCGTCGAGAAGCGCCTCGTCTACATGACCCCGGAGTGGAAGCACGCCTTCCGCACCGCCGCCGAAACCGCCGACAAGCTCGGCCTCGAACTCGCCATTGCCGCCTCGCCCGGCTGGAGCGAGACCGGCGGTCCCTGGGTCAAGCCCGAAGACGGGATGAAGAAGTTCGTCTGGTCCGAAACGCGCGTGAAAGGCGGCAAGCGCTTCAACGGCAAGCTCGCCGCGCCGCCCAGCACCACTGGCCCGTTCCAGGACCTTGGCATGCAGCCCGAAATCGGCTCGGACCATCCCAAGACCGACCTTCCGCAGCTTTACCGCGATACCTATGTCTTCGCCGTCCCGGAAATCGAGGCGCCACTGGCCCCGGTCTGGTCGGCCTCCTCCGGCGCGATCGATGGTGCAAATCTGACCGACGGCAAGCAGGTCACGACGGTCGAAGTACCTGCCGGCAGTGCCGATGCACCCGCATGGATCCGCGCCGATTTCGCCGCCCCGCTGAAAGTTCGCTCGGCCACGCTGGCCACGCCGCCCACCTCGCTGTTCAGCGCCGCCAAGTTCGTTCCCGTGCTCGAAGCGAGCAGCGACGGCACCGCCTTCAGCGAAGTCGCCCGTTTCCCCACCGGCACGTCGGCGCAGTACACCGTCACGTTCCCGGCGGTCACCGCCAGGGCATTGCGCGTGCGCTTCCTTGCCGACGCCAACGGCTTCGGCCTGCCGACCCGGCCCGCCCCCGGCGTGGAGTTTCCCGCCTTCCCGGGTTTCATGAGCGGCAGCGGCCCGCATGTCACCGTGGCCGAATTGCGCTTCTCTGCCGCTGCCCTCACCCACCGCTTCGAGGAGAAGGCCGGGTTTGCCACCACGCTCGATTACAACGCGATCCCGACGCCCGACGCGCCCGCTGCGCCCGAAAGCGCAGTGATCGATCTCACCGCCCGCATGAGGCCGGACGGCTCGCTGGACTGGACCCCGCCCAAGGGCAACTGGCGCATCCTGCGCCTCGGCTACACGCTCACCGGCACCGAGAACCACCCCGCTCCCGCCGAGGCAACCGGGTTCGAAGTCGACAAGTTCGATGCCGCCGCCGTCCGACGCTACATCAACACCTACCTCGACACTTATATCGACGCGGCGGGCACCGACATGATCGGCAGCAAGGGCGTGCGCGCGCTCCTCAACGACAGCATCGAAGTCGGCGCGAGCAACTGGACGCCCGGCCTCGTCGCCGAGTTCAAGGCCCGGCGCGGCTATGATCCGGTGCCGTGGCTCCCCGCGCTCACCGGCGTGATCCGCGGCAGCCCCGCGCGCACCGATGCGTTCCTCCACGATTATCGCCAGACCCTCGCCGATCTGATGGCCGATGCGCATTACAAGACGATCACCGAGGAAGCCCACAAGCGCGGCCTCATCCACTATTCCGAAGCGCTTGAAGACAAGCGCCCCTCGCTGGGCGACGACATGGCCATGCGCCGCCACGCTGATATTCCGATGGCCGCGATGTGGTCCTACGATACCGAGAGCGGCGCCCCGCAGCCCACCCATCAGGGTGACATGCGCGGCGCCGCCTCGGTCGCCCATGTCTACGGCCAGAACCTCGTCGCCGCGGAATCGCTGACCTCCGCGCTCCAGCCCTGGGCCTTCGCCCCGCGCGACCTCAAGCCGATGATCGACATGGAGTTCGCCCTCGGTGTCAACCGCCCGGTGATCCACACTTCGGTCCACCAGCCGCTGACCGACAAGGCTCCCGGCTTCTCGCTGTTCATCTTCGGCCAGTACTTCAATCGCCTTGAAACCTGGGGCGAACAGGCGCGGCCCTGGACCGACTACATGGCCCGCAGTAGCTACATGCTCCAGCAGGGCCGCAACGTGGCGGATGTGGCTTACTTCTATGGCGAGGAAGCCCCGCTCACCGCGCTTTTCGCCAAGGCTGCGCCCGGCGATCTGCCCACCGCCAATGCGTTCGATTTCGTCAATCCCGATGTCGTCCTGAACGAGCTGTCCAACGACGGCGCAGACCTCGTCGCGAAGAGCGGCGCGCGCTACAAGGCACTTTACCTCGGCGGCAATTCGGCGCGGATGAGCCTCGGCGTGCTGAAGCGCATCGACACGATGGTGCGCGGCGGTGCCACTCTGATCGGCGAAAAGCCGACCGGCTCGCCCGCGCTGATGGACGATGCGGCCGCATTCACCCGCATCGCCGATGCGCTGTGGGGAGGCGATACCGGCAAGGGCCGCGTCCTCGCCAGCCATGATCCGGACAGCGCGCTCGCCGCGCTCGGCATTGCGCCAGACCTGACCTACACCCGGGCGGCAGCAGACACCTCACTGATGTTCGTCCACCGCAAGACAGCGGACGCCGATATCTACTTCATCACCAACCGAAAGAACCGCGCCGAGCCGACCACGCTGAGCTTCGCGCAGACCGGCAGAGCCCCCGAATGGTGGGACGCCGCTACCGGCAAGGCCGCCCCCCTCAGCTATACTTCGGCCAATGGCCGCACCGCGATCCCGCTGACCCTCACGCCCTGGCAATCGGGCTTTGTCATATTCCGCAAGCCCGGCCCCGCCAGCCTCGCGGTCCCGGCCCCGGCCCGAACACCGCTCGCCGCTGCCACCGGCCCATGGACCGTCACCTTCCAGCCCGGCCGCGGCGCTCCCGCGAGCGTGACGCTGCCCGCACTCGCCGACTGGACGCAGAACGCCGATTCCGGTGTACGCTACTTCTCGGGCACCGCCACCTATCGCCAGACGCTCAAGGTCCCCGCCAAGCGGCCCGGCCAGCGCCTGATCCTCGATCTCGGCGACGTGCGCGATCTGGCCGAAGTGCTGGTGAACGGCCAGTCCGCCGGCATCCTGTGGAATCCGCCCTACGAAGCCGATGTCACCGGCCTTGTCCACGACGGCAACAACACGCTGGAAATCCGCGTCACCAATCTATGGGTTAACCGCCTGATCGGCGATGCGCAGCCCGGCGCGAAACCGATCACCTTCACCACGCTCAAGACCTACCGCGCCGATGCGCCGCTGCGGCCATCAGGGTTGTTGGGACCGGTGATGCTGAACGTGGAACGCTAACCCCGCCTCTCGTCACACGGCAACAAGCGCCTTGCCGACATCGCAGCCGACAAAGCGCGTGGGGGTATTGGTCTGATCGGGCATGATCGACTATCCTTCCGGTAGCTTGTGATTGTCTGCGGGCGTCCAAGGAGCGGCCCTGGCAACTCACCAAGCGTCAAAGGGAAGCGGACAGCCGACCATGATGACGGCGGGCGAAAGCCCCATTGCGAGACGGCCCGACTGTCCGCGCCCGGAGCTGGGTGGCCACCCAGCTCCGGGCATCCCGCTCATGCGGAACACCCAACCAATACGCCATCGCGAACAGACAATTGCGAGCGTAGCGACGAAGCAATCCAGAGCGTCTGTGCCCGCCGCTCTGGATTGCTTCGTCGCTACGCTCCTCGCAATGACGAAGGGTGGAAATTACTGCTTGGCCGTCTGGCTGCCCTTGGGCCACCAGGTCAGCGTCTGGACGTCGTGCGCCGAGGTCCACACGCCCTTGGGGGTCCAGCGCAGTGCGCCGCTGCCGACGGGCTTGCCGTGGCGCGAGAGGATCGCATTTGTCGCTGCGTCGATCACCACGAACTCCTGATCGTCGGTGGTGCGCAGCCAGACCTTGCCGTCGCCGGTATCGATATCGCCCCACTTGAGGTTGTCGCCGACCTTGATGCGGGCGGTGACGGTCATCGTGGCAGGATCGATTTTTGCGACGGTGCCATCGCCCTGTTCCTGCACCCAGACCGCGCCTTCACCGGCGACAAGGAAGCCGGGCATCTTGCCGAGCGGGACAGTGCCGGTGACCGTGTTGGTGGCGGGATCGATGCGGCTCAAAAGCTGCGTCTTGGCGCTGACGGCCCAGAGCGCGCCGAGGCCGAAGGTGAGGTACCACGAGCCGGGGGCGACCTCGATCGTGGCGGCGACCTTGTTGGTGGCGGGATCGATGCGCGCGATCTTGCCATTCGCGTCCGAACCGATCCAGACCGAGCCCGCGCCGGTGACGGTGTTGAGCTCGCCTTCCTGATTATTGGCGATGCCCGAGGAGACGACGGCGAGGAGCTTGCCGGTCTTGATGTCGATGCGCTTGACCGCATTCTCGGGGCAATCGGCGACCCAGAGCGAGCCGAAATCGATGCTCATGCCGCCGCAGGGGCGGCCCATGGGGCTTTCCGCTTTTTTGCCCTTGGTGGACCATTGCTCGACGCGGCCCTTGTTGGTGGCCCAGACGGTATCGCCATCGATGGCGAGGAAATCAGCGAAGCCCGGGACGACCTGAACATGGGGCTTGGGGGCCTCCGCGTGGGCTGCTGCGGGGATCAGTGCGGCGGCGAGGAGCAAGGACTTGAGGTTTTGCATGCGAATGCTCCTTCAGTTCTTCTGCGCGATATAGGCGCGCCAGCCGCCGAGATGGGTGATGTCCTCCGCGCCGATGATCGCGCGCGGTTCAGCGACGAAGCCCTTGACGCTGGTGCCGTCGGCGAGGGTGACCGTGCCGATGGCAAGCGGGGCGGGGACTTCGACGGTGAAGCTGCCGAATTCGGCAACGCCAAGCTCATAGACTTCGACCGCGATGGCAGCGCCCCCTTCGGCGCTGTGGACAAGGGCCGGCTTGGGCGGCACGCTGTCGGCCATGGCGTAGAGCTTGTAGCTGGGCGCGGTGTGGGTCGCCTCGACGAAGGTCGCCTCGCGCGAGGTGAGCTGCCAGTGAAGCGGCATGTCCTTGAGGTGGGCGCCGACGACGGCAAGTTTCACGGTCTGCATTTTTCCCTCCAGGTCGAGCGGGGGCGGCGAGGCGAGGTCCGCCTTGGCGAGATAGGCATCGGCGATGGTGAGAAGCGCGCGGTCGGTGTCTGCCGGGCCGATCAGCGTGATCCCGAAGCCGGTCGCGTTGTGGCGCGTGCCAGCGGGAATAGCGAGCGCGGCCATGTCGAGCAGGTTCACGAAATTGGTATAGGCGCCGAGATTGCTGTTGAGCGCGATGGGTGCGGCGGCGAGTTCGGCGACGCGGTAGGTGGTGCCGGTGGTGGGGAAGACGAGCGCGTCGAGATCGCCCCACAGGAGATCGGCGTGGCGCTTGAGTTCGGCGAGGCGATAGACGCCATTGAAGGTCTCGACTGCGGTCTTGCTCCACCCGGCCTCGACCACGGCGCGGACGGTGGGATCGACCGCATCGGGGTTTTCGGTGAGGATCTGCGCCATCGCGGCGGTGCGTTCGGCAACCCACGGGCCGCCGTAGAGCAACTGCGCGGCTTCCTGCAGCGGGGCGATGTCGATCTCGACGATTTCGGCGAGGGTGGCGAGCGTTTCCAGCGCGCGGTTGTAGAGGTATTCGCTCTCGGCATCGCCGAAGAACTGGCGCTGGCGGCGCAGGGGAACGCCGATCTTGCGCGGGGCGATGGTGCGATTGGCGAGGGGCTTCGACCAGGGGTCGGCGGGATCGAAGCCGGCGATGACGCTGTCGACCAGTGCGGCATCGGCGGTTTCGTGCGCGAAGACGGTGACGCAATCGACCGAGCGGCAGGCCGGGACTACGCCGCGCGTCGGCCAGCGGCCCTTGGTCGGCTTGAAGCCGATCAGATGGTTGAACGCGGCGGGGACGCGGCCCGAACCGGCGGTGTCGGTGCCAAGCGCGATGGGAACAAGCCCTGCGGCGACCGCGATGGCGGAGCCCGAACTGGAGCCACCGCTGACATAGGCGCGGTTGAAGGCGTTGCGCGGCACGCCATAGGGGCTGCGCACGCCGACGAGGCCGGTGGCGAACTGGTCGAGATTGGTCTTGCCCATGCAGATCGCCCCGGCTGCGGCGAGGCGTTCAGCAACGGTGGAGCTGGCTTCGGGCTGGTAGGCGAAGGCGGGGCAGGCGGCGGTGGTTTCGAACCCGGCGACGTCAATGTTGTCCTTCGCGGCATAGGGCACGCCGGCGAGGGGGAGGTGCTCGCCAGCGGCGATGCGGGCATCGACGGCGCGGGCGGCGGCGAGGACTTGTTCGGCGCTGGCCCGGCTGATCCAGATCTGGGGCTGGATCGCATCATAGGCGGCTATGCGGGCGAGCGCGGCTTCAACCTCAGCGACGGCGGTTGTTGAGCGCGCGTTGACGGCGGCGGCGATCGCGGCAGCGGTCATACCGTCCGCCTCAGGGCGAGCATCGGGGAGCCGGGCTGCAAGGACTGCTTCTCCTTGATGTAGAGCGCCTCGATCGTGCCGGTGCCGGGGCTTTCGACGGGGCATTCCATCTTCATCGCCTCGATCACCGCGATGGTATCGCCGGCCTTCACGGCATCGCCGGCGGCAACGAGCAGCTTCCACACGCTGCCGCCGAAGGGGGCCTCGACAAGGTCGGTACCATCGGGGACTTCGGTGGCGGCGGCTGCAGGGGCTTCGGCTTCGGCAAGGTCGGTCACGCGGTCGAATTCGCCGCGCGCCTGCCAATCGGCGCGTTCGGCGTCGAAGGCGGACTTGCGGTTGGCTTCGAATGCCGCGATGGCATCGGCGTTGTCAGACAGGAACTGGCGATAGTCGGCAAGGCGGAATTCGCTCGGCTCGATCTTCAGCGCGCGGCGGCCGGCGGGGAAATCGCGGCGCCATTCCACCAGCTCTTCGGCGCTGACCGGATAGAAGCGGATCTGATCGAAGAAGCGCAGCAGCCAGGGCTTGCCTTCGGTGAAGGCGTCCGTTTGCTTGTAGGTGTTCCACACCTGCACGGTGCGGCCGAACAGCTGGTAGCCGCCCGGGCCTTCCATCCCGTAGATGCACATGTAAGCGCCGCCGATGCCGACGACATTGGGCGGGGTCCAGGTGCGCGCGGGGTTGTATTTGGTGGTCACGAGGCGGTGGCGCGGATCGACCGGGGTGGCGACGGGGGCACCGAGGTAGACATCGCCAAGGCCCATGACGAGGTAGTTGGCCTCGAAGATGAGGTTCTCGACCGCGGCGACATCGGGCAGGCCGTTGATGCGGCGGATGAATTCGATGTTGTCCGGGCACCACGGCGCATCGTCGCGCACGGCGGCGATGTACTTTTCGATGGTCTCGATGGTGGCGGGATCGCGCCAGGAAAGCGGCAGGTGGACGACGCGGCTGGGGATGGTGAAGTCCGCCAGATCGCCGAGACGCTCCTCCGCGTCGATCAACATGGCGAGCGCGGTGGCCTGATCGAGCGCCTTGCCGTCGAAATGCAACTGGAGCGAGCGGATGCCGGGGACCACATCGATGACACCGGGATGGGCCAGCCGCTCAAGCTCGACCATCAGCGCGTGGACGCGGATGCGCAGTTCGATATCGAGGACGATCTGGCCGTATTCGACGAGGATATTGCGGTCGCCCTGCTGGCGGTAGATCGTGCGGGGGCGGACGGCTGTTTCGGGCAGCTCGACGAGGATCGGGGAAAGGTGCGCGACGGGACGGTCGGGCACCGGGCCGGGGAGTGCGCCCTGGGTGAGGAGGCGCTGCTGGTCCGCATCGGCTGCGGCAGCATCGGCGATGGTGACCGGAGCGAAGCGCAGGCGGTCTCCGGGCACGAGCTGGCCGAGCTTCCAGCGATCCGCCGCGATGACCACGAAGGGGCAGACGAAACCGCCGAGCGAAGGGCCATCGGGGCCGAGGATGATCGGCATGTCGCCGGTAAAGTCGACGGCGCCGATGGCGTAGGGGTTGTCGTGGATGTTCGAGGGGTGGAGGCCCGCCTCGCCGCCATCCTTGCGCGCCCAGTGCGGCTTGGGGCCGATCAGGCGCACGCCGGTGCGATTGGAATTGTAGTGCACCTGCCATTCAGCAGCGACGATCATCGCGATGTCGTCGGCGGTGAAGAAATCGGGCGCGCCGTGCGGGCCGTAGAGGACGCGCAGGGTCCATTCGTTGCCCAGCGGCGGAAGCGCGGTTTCGGCGAGGGGCGTTGCAGCGGGTTCATCGCCGAGGTGGAGCACATCGCCCGCGACAAGGCGGCGCGCGGCGTGGCCGCCGAACTGGCCGAGCTCGAACGTCGCGCGGCTGCCGAGATAGGGCGCGATATCGAGGCCGCCTGCGAAGAGCAGATAGCCGCGCATGCCGCCGCCACGCGCGCGGCCGAGCGCGAGGGTTTGCCCGGCGGCGATCTTGATCACCTGACCGCGCGCCACGGGTATGCCATCGAGCGTGGCGGCAAAATCTGCGCCCATGAGGCAGACGCGCGCGGGCGCGGTGAAGGCGAGGGTGGGGCCGGAATGGGTGAGCTCAAGGCCTGCAGTGCCTTCCGCATTGCCGAGCAGGCGGTTGCCGAGGCGGAACGACTGGTCGTCCATCGGGCCCGAAGGCGGCACGCCGACCGCCCAGAGGCGCTGGCGGCCGGGCCAGTCCTGCACGGTCGTGGCAGTGCCGCCGCTGATCACGCGGACGCTGCGCGGGGTATAGGCGATGGTATCGAGGACGCGGGTGGAGACTTCACCGCTGGTGAAGGCGGGGGTGCGGACAACATCGCGCAGCCAGCGCAAGTTGGTTTCGATGCCATCGACGCGCGTTTCGCCAAGCGCTTTCTGCATCGCAGTAACCGCCAGATCGCGGGTGGGGGCGTGGACGATCAGCTTGGCAAGCATGGGATCGTACCACGAGGTCACTTCGCTGCCGGCCATGACCCAGGTTTCGGTGCGGATATCGGCCGGGAACTGGACCGCCGTCAGCGTGCCCGAGGTTGGGCGATAATCGAGCGCCGGGTCTTCGGCGTAGAGGCGGACCTGCACCGAATGGCCCTGCGGTCTGGTGGGTGCTGTATCGAGGAAGCTGAAATCCCCTGCGCCGCCGCGCACCATCCATTCGACGAGATCGATCCCCATGACCATCTCGGTCACGCCGTGCTCGACCTGCAGGCGGGTGTTCAT
>NZ_JAIEPN010000108.1 GCF_019748365.1 Novosphingobium sp. | reverse complement strand
AATAGTATATGAACGGCCTAAAAAGTATACCCAGCTTGTACGGTTGATTTGCTGTCCGATAAGCGCCCTTCACGGACAACACGACAATCTATATAGAGTGCCTCAAATCCGCTGCGACGCCGCCGCTCTCCCAAGGGCAGAACGCCGAAGAAACCAGCGGCGCGATCGAGCATGAAGGAGAGGCGCTTTGGCTGACGGCACCGGGCTGATCGTTGAGGTGCCGATCGATGAGGGCCTCGTCTCGCTCGGACAGGCAATCCCTCCGCAGCTCGCCGCCGAAATCGAGGCCGCCCGTTCCTACAGGGCGCGATCCAAGGCCGCGAACACCGTCCGCGCCTATGACAGCGACTGGCGGCAGTTCGAAGAATGGTGCTGGACGCGCGACCTTGAGCCCATGCCCGCGATGCCCGAGGTGGTTGCAACCTGGCTGGCGTCACTGGCTCAAGCGGGGAGGGCGGACAGTACGATCGGGCGGCACCTTGCTGCCATTGCCTGGCACCACAGGCAGGCGGGGCACGTGGCGCCGCAGCACCGTGATCCCCGCGATGTCATCGCCGATACGCTCGCCGGCATTCGGCGCGAGCAGCGCGCACGGCCGACACGCAAGAAGAGCGCCATTCTGGCGGCCGATCTGGCGCGGATGATTGCGGCTGCAGAAGGATCGAGCCCGAGGGCAATCCGTGACCGTGCGGTCATGGCGCTGGGCCTTGCAGCAGCACTTCGGCGCTCGGAGCTGGTCGCTCTGCAGCTCGCCGATCTCGAGCTCGTGCGCGAAGGGCTCAAGCTGACGATCCGGCACTCGAAGACCGACCAGGAGGGGGAGGGGCAGGTCATCGCAGTTCCGTCGGGCAAGGTGCTCAAGCCCGGTCCCCGCCTCAACGAATGGCTGAGCGTCAGGGGAGGGGAGGCGGGGCCCCTTTTCTATCGAACCGATGCTCAGGGCTTGATGACGAAGGAGCCCATGTCAGATCGCTCGGTTGCTCGCCTGATCCAGCGCTACGCCGAGAAGGTCGGTCTCGATCCGGCTGCGGTCGGGGCGCACTCGCTTCGATCGGGATTCCTGACCGAAGCTGCGAAGGCTGGTGCTTCACTGCCAAAAATGCAGGAGGTCTCGCGACAGAAAAAGGTGGAGGTGCTGCTTGGCTATGTCCGAGATGCGGCTTTGTTTGAGAACCACGCTGGCAAGAGCTTTCTCTAGCCTAGGTTCAGGCTGAAACGCGGTGCCCCAAGGACCAAGGGAGCCACCGCGACACTTACCGCGCGCACATACACCGTGACGGTGGTCTGAAATGTAACCGATTTTGAGCAGAGTCCGACGCCAAGTTGCACTGCTACCCAACTTTGAACCGCTTGGGTCTAGAGTTTTCCGCCACCAGATAGGCACTCTCGTCGCGGAAAAAGATGTCCCGACAAGCCGCATCAACGTTATGAACGCCTTCCAAACCGGGCAGCCAACCATCGCCATGGGCAGCGCCATGATCCAGCTTCTGGCGGTCTTTCTGGCCGGCTCTCGCGCAATTTGAATTCCAAATATGCCATTAATACAATGGGACATTTTCATTTGAACTGCAAATTCAAGCCAGCGCACAGCAACTGCACCTCGTTCGCGCAAGCCGCGACACGTTGATGAAGAAACCCGGCCTCATCCCGAAACCGGCGCGCCAACTGGTTTTCCGGGACGATGCCCAATCCGACCTCATTGCTGACGAGTATGAGGGTCCCTTGCGCAACCGTGATGGTCTCAATGAGTGTGCGGACTGCCGCCGGGATATCGTGATCGCCGATCAGGAGATTGGTCACCCATAGCGTGAGGCAGTCCACCAGCAAGACCCGGTCGGGTGAGGCATGCAACTCGATCGCTTCCGCAAGTTTAAGGGGGGCCTCGACCGTTTCCCATTCCACGCCGCGATCCGCCTGGTGCCGAACGATACGGTTGCGCATTTCCTCGTCGAAAGCTTGAGCCGTAGCGATGAAGACTGGCGACAGGCCGGTCGCCTCGGCTCTGGCCTGTGCATAGCGGCTCTTGCCCGAGCGCGCTCCGCCAATCACGAACAGGCTACGCATCGTCTTTCCCCATTGCGAGTTTCAACAAACCATCCACATCGAGATGATGTTCAAGCTCAGCCGCGATCGCATTGAGCGCGTCATCCACCTTCGCATCATGGTCGATCCCGTCCGACTGCGCGCCGAGCATGCCGAGCAGAGCTGAACGCAGCGCCGTGCTGGCAAATGCTCCGTGGACGTAAGTGCCCGTGACTTGCCTGTCTGCACTGGTTGCGCCGTCGGGCCGCCCTTCGCCGAGCAGCGCAAAGGGGTGACGGCAATCGGGACCGCTGGTCACGCCCATGTGCATTTCAAAGCCGGTGAAGGCTTGATCGAGCGCAGTGCCTGCAACCTGGCGCAGCGCCTTATCTCCGGTCAGGACCGTTTCGACATCCAGCAGACCCAGACCGGGGATATCTTCAGGTGGTCCCTCGATCCCTTCCGGATCGGCGATGCGGCGGCCGAGCATCTGATAGCCGCCGCAGATGCCCAGGACCTTTCCACCGCGCCGATGATGCGCAAGGATATCAATGTCCCAGCCTTGTTCGCGCATCGCCTTCATATCAGCGATCGTGGCTTTTGATCCGGGCAGGACGATCAGCGCACAATCACCGGGGATGGGCTGGCCTGGCGGTACCATGACCAGTTCGACCGAGCTTTCCGCTTTGATCGGATCGAGATCGTCAAAATTGGCGATCCGGGGGATGATCGGGCAGGCGATTTTCAGGCGACCGGCGGTTTCGCGTGCGGTTCGTTCAAGCACGACCGCATCTTCGCTTGGCAAATGGGCAGTGGCGCGCAGCCAGGGCACCACGCCATAGCCTCGCCAGCCCGAAAGCGCCTCGATCTGCCGATAACCGTCGGCAAAGAGCGCCGGATCGCCGCGAAACTTGTTGATGAGAAAACCCCGGATCATCGCCGCGTCGTCCGGGTCCAATACCGCCCTCGTGCCAACGAGCGCAGCAATGACGCCGCCGCGATCGATATCGCCGACCAGCACGACTGGCACACCGGCAGCACGGGCAAAGCCCATGTTGGCGATGTCGCCTGCCCGCAGGTTGATCTCCGCCGGCGAGCCGGCGCCTTCAACCACGACGACATCGCACTGCGCCTGCAGCCGGTGCCAGCTTTCCATGACCTCGGGCAGCAGTTCGCCACGCTTGTGCCGGAAATTGCCACCGCCCAGCGTGCCGCGGACCTTGCCGTGAACGACCAATTGCGATGTGTGGTCGGCCTGAGGCTTGAGCAGTACCGGGTTCATGTCGGTGTGCGGTTCGACCCGGCATGCTAGAGCCTGCAAAGCCTGGGCGCGGCCGATCTCGCCGCCATCGACGGTAACCGCAGCATTGTTCGACATGTTCTGGGGCTTGAACGGGCGAACGCTCAGCCCGCGATTGGCAAGGGCGCGGCACAGCCCGGCAACCAGCACCGATTTCCCGACATCGGAACCCGTGCCCTGCAACATCAGAGCGCCCATACGATATCCTTCCAGGTGAGAGCGGCCACGATGGCCCAGAGCAACAGGCAGGCGCGGACATAAATGCGCAAAGCGCGCCTGACGTCAGCAGCGCCAGCATCGCGCCGCCCGCTGCCGATCCAGTCCTTGGCATGGGTCACACCATCGTAGGACACTGGTCCCGCGAGCGCGAGATCTAGCGCGCCCGCCATGGCCGCCTCGGTCCAGCCTGCATTGGGTGAGGCGTGGCGGCGGTGATCGCGCCACAGCGTGGCCCACCCTCCGCCGCCGGCAAGACATACCACGACGCCGCCAAGCCGAGCCGGCAGCAGGTTCATCACATCGTCCGTGCGCGCCGCAGCCCACCCAAAGGCGCGCCAGCGCGCTTCCTTATGGCCGATCAGGCTGTCTGCCGTATTGATCGCCTTGTAGGCCCAGACGCCGGGCAGGCCGCCGATAACCAGCCAGAACAGCGGCGCGGCGATGCCGTCGCAAAAGCTTTCGGCCAGACTTTCGATTGCAGCTCGTGCCACACCCGCGCGATCAAGGGTGTCGGTATCACGCCCGACGATCATGGAGACGGCATGGCGCGCACTTTCGAGATCATTCTGCTCCAGTGCGACTGCGATGGGAAGAACATGATCGTAGAGGCTGCGTTGGGCCAGAGCGGGCCAGGCCAGTGCTGCGGCACCAAGCCACCAGCATGAGCCCAGCAGGTGCCGGGCGAGCGCGGTAAGGCCAAGTCCAGCCCCGATTGTCAGCACCAGCAGTATCAGAACGGTCATGACGCCGAGCGTCTTGCGTATGCCGTCTGAGTGAGTTGGCCGGTTCCATGCGCCTTCGCAGGCATTGATGATCCGGGCAAACAGGCCGACCGGATGTCCGACACGGCGATACAGCGCGCCAGGCCAGCCAATGGCAGCATCCAGCACCAGGGCCATGAGCGCGAACGGTTCAGCCATGGTCTTCGAGCACGGCACAGAGACGCTCCATCGCCTCGTCGTTGGCGGGCAGGCCAAAGCGTAACCAATCCGGTTTATCGGCGAAGGGGCGGCTGAGGATCGCAGCCCGGGCAAGACGTTCAAACAGGTGTGACGCGTCCGGCGTCGTTATCAGCCGGAAGAGTGGGCATGCGCCGCTTGCCAACAAACCGAACGAGGCCAAGCGCTGATCGAAGCTGGTGGCCTCGGCGATGAGGCGCTCCCGCATCGCGTCCTGCCAGGCGATATCCTGATAGGCGCGGGTGCCGATGGCGATCGCAGCCGCCGAGACCGGCCAGGCACCTAGCTGCTTACGCAGACTCGCCAGGATCGGACGAGGGCCCAGCACAAAACCGAGCCGCAATCCGGCGAGGCCAAAGAATTTCCCGAAGGACCGAAAGATCAGGAGTCTGTGCCGATCATCAACTTGGTCGGCGAAACTGTGGTCGGGGTGGCAGTCTGCAAAGGCTTCGTCGATTACCAGCCACCCTTTCCGACCACGCCGCACCAGAAGATCGCTCAAGGCTTCCCGAGAAAGCAGGACGCCATCCGGGTTGTTGGGGTTGGCAAGGATCAGGCTTGATCCATCGGCCAGCGCCAGATTGCCAAGCGTTACGGGATGGCTGGAGGCCGCCATCTCGCCGTGGGTGCGATAGGATGGAACGGCGTGGCAGACGTCATCGCCCAGCACCCTGCCGGCGAGGCGAAGGCCAACTTCGGTGCCTGGCACCGCGCAGACATGATCGGCATGACACCCGAAGCTGGCGGCGGCCGCTTGCTCCAGCGCGCGCAGGGCCATTTCGTCTGGCAGGGCACGCCAATCGATCTCCACCGCCCCTGCACCGTGCCAGACATGCGGATTGATCCCGGTGGAAAAATCGATCCAACCACGCGCATCGTCGCCGAAATGCGCGCGGGCCGCAGAGAGGCCGCCGCCGTGCCATGTCCAGCGATCGCGGGTCATGCGGCCGCCATCACGACAAGCGCCAGCAGCAGCGCCGCCTCGATCAGTTCAATTCCGGCGCCGTGTCCATCGCCCGAGATGCCGCCAATAGCGCGCTTGATCCACAGGCCCCATAGTGCCGCAGCAGGAACCGCAATGAGCAATGCAGGAAACGCCACCGTGGTGGCGAGAAGTACTGCGGCCCACAGCGCCAGATCGATCGGCCTGATCGCGCCCCGAAAGCGCGCACCAAGGCCATCGTGCAACGGCGATAGCAACAAGGTCCATGCCAGCGGCGCGATGCGCGCGGCGACCGGCACCCAGATCAGTGCCAGAAACTGGCTGTGCTCGATCATGCCATGCAGCAGCACGAGCTTGGTCAGCAGTTGCATGGTGATGGCCGTTACGCCGAAGCTGCCGACATGCGGATCTGCCAGGACGGCCAGGAGCCGCTCGCGGTCCTTGTGGGCCGCGCCGCTGGCATCGGCCATATCTCCCAGACCGTCCAGGTGAAGGGCTCCGGTGACGAGAACCCAGGCGATCAAGGCGGCAAGGGCTCCGGTCCAGGGATCGGTCCTTGCTCCAACCCAGGCGGCCCCGGCAACGATAAGGCCAATCACCAGCCCAGCAGCTGGAAACCAGCGCATGGACTGGGCGAATTCCTCGGCAGAAACCGTGAGCCGGGGTGTCGGCAAACGGGTGAGGAACTGGAGTGCGATGAGGAAGCCTTTCATGCGATCGGGCGCTTCATGTCCAAAGGCCCGCGATCTGGGCTGAGCGCGGCGTTCCCGGCCAGACCCGCAGGCTGATCAGCGCGGCATAGGGAAGGTCAAACGCCCAGACCTGCCGCTGTCCGAAGCCGAACAGGCTGGCCAGCGCAGCCCGGATTGCTCCGCCATGCGTTACGACCAGCGTGTCTTGCGGCGGGATTGCGGCCAAGGCCGCTTCCACGCGCGAAACCAGAGCAGACCAGCGCTCACCACCGGGTGGCGGATTGGCGTCCGGGTCGTCCCAGAACGCGCTGATCGCGGCACTGTCGACCTTAGCGGGTGCCAGACCGTCCCAGTCGCCGAAGTCCAGTTCGCGCCACCGTGAGTCGAGGATCGGGTGCAGCCCTCTTGGATCGGCGATAGCTCTTGCTGCCTCTGCCGAGCGCTGGAGATCGGAACATACAATCGACTGGAACGACAGTTCCTCGACCTGTGCCACGCATGATGCGACGCCCTCGGGCGTCGTAGGCGCATCGGTCCTTCCGAGAAGCAGACCGGGGTGGATGGGCTCGCCATGCCGCATGAGGTGCAGGAAAAACTCGCTCATACGCCAGCAGCCACGCCAGCTTCGGCAAAAGTGGCCATCTGGTTGTGTGCGGCGAGAGCTGAACGCACGATCTGGGCCGCGACCGCAGCGCCGCTCCCTTCGCCCAGGCGCATGCCCAGAGTGAGGAGCGGTGCGAGACCGAACCGCTCGAGCAACCGTTTGTGACCAGGTTCGGCCGAACAATGCCCTGCCAGGCAATGGTCGACAATTGCAGGTTCGGCGGCAAAGATCGGCGCGATGGCAGCGCAGCAGATGAAGCCATCCAGGAGCACCGGCACCCGAAGTTGCCTTGCACGGACAATTGCACCTGCCATTGCGGCTATTTCCCTCCCGCCCAGACGCCGCAGGGTTTCGAAAGGCGTTGACGGTGCAACCTGATGGAAGACGAGTGCCGCTTCGATTACACCGATCTTGCGCGCCACGCCCGCCGGATCGAGCCCCGTTCCCGGGCCGACCCATTCGCCTGCACCGCCTCCCAGCGCCTTTGCACAGAGGGCTGCAGCGGCCGTGGTGTTGCCGATGCCCATCTCGCCAGGGACAAGGAGATCAAGGCCGGCTTCGACCATGGCGGCCCCGGAAGACAGCGCGGCAAGGCATTCGCTTTCGGTCATGGCCGGGGCTGAGGTGAAATCGGCGGTTGGCCGGTCAAGCTCCAGCGCCAGCACCTGAAGATCGAGCCCGGCAGCGGCACACAGCGCGTTGATGGCAGCGCCACCTGCTTCAAAATTGGCCACCATCTGGTGGGTGACTTCGGGAGGAAAGGCGCTCACGCCCCGTGCCGTGACGCCATGATTGCCCGCAAACACGACTGCACGCCCCCGTTCCAGCCGGGGTCTTTCGTGGCCTTGCCAACCGGCCATGAAGATCGCGATCTCTTCCAGCCGTCCCAGGGATCCTGGCGGCTTGGTCAGTTGCGACTGCCGGTTGCGCGCGCTGGCCATTGCTGTTTCATCTGGCGCAGGCATATCGGCAATGGCAGCATCAAAGGCATCGACGGAAGAAAACGTGCTCATTGCGCGACAAAGCCCGGCGGCGGTGTGCGGGTGATGAAGTGGCCTTTGACGCCCTGCGGCCAGTCCTTGAACGGAACCCGGCCATGTTCGCTTTGCGCATAATGGACGGCATAATCGAGGATGGCAGCGGCGGCATCTTCATCGGGAGTGAAGCGGCCCAGAACATACCCGACTTTGCCTGGCGCACGAAGATGGACCGTGCAGAATTCGCTGCAGGCGAACAAGCAGGGCATTTCCTGCACCGCGATACCGGAATAGCGTTCATCGCGTGCCTGCACGGCGCGCAGGGCCTCGACCATACGCGCGCCACCACGCACACCGGCGTCATCCTCCTTTGCGGTGCTGCTGTGTCGGCAGGTGTTGCATGCTACTACGGCAGGGCCGTCCTCGACGGGGATCAACATAATTTCTTGCTCCATAGATTGGGGGTCATCGGTCGAACACTCGGTTGGTCACAGGTTCCCGGGCTTGCCAGCCCCGCCGCTCCAATTCGGGTGTCTGGGACGGGTCCTGGGGGTATCCGAAGCACAGCAGTGCAATCAGCGACCAGTCGGCGGGTACGTCCAGCAAGGCGCGGATGACACCGGGCTCGAGGATCGATACCCATCCGACGCCAATGCCGCGGAGCCTTGCCGCCAGCCAGAGTGTGTGGATCGCCAGCACGCATGAATAGCGCAACATCTCCGGCATACTGACAATGCCAAGTCCATGGCCTGCTTTGGGCTGCTCATCACAGAACACCACGATCAGTTCCGGGGCTTCGCGAAGGCCATGCAGCTTGAGCGAACGATACAGTTCCTGCCGGGCTTGGCAGGCATATTGCTGCGCTGCTTGTGCGTTCTGTGCATCGACATGGTCGGCCAGCGCCTGACGAAGGGTGGATGAACGCACGCGCACGAACCGCCAGGGCTGCGCATTCCCGACCGAAGGCGCGAGGGAGGCACACTCCAGCAGCGCACACATCTCCTCTTCCGCGACAGCACGGGCTTCGAAGTGCCGCACATCGCGTCGCCAGCGCAGCAGCTGCGCAAATCGAGCCGCGAACTCGGCATCGAACTGGGGCGGCAGATCGCTCAGAACTCGATCCCTGCCTGCGCCTTCACGCCCGAGCGGAAAGGGTGCTTGATCATGGTCATCTCGGTGACGAGATCGGCCGCCTCGATCAGTGCATCGGGCGCATTGCGTCCGGTGACGATGACATGTTTCATCTCGGGTTTCGCGGCAAACGCCTTAAGAACCTCATCCAAGGGCAGGTAGTCATACCGAAGGACGATGTTGAGTTCGTCGGCTACCACCATCTGGTAAGCCGGATCGGCGATCATGCGGCAGACTTCATCCCAGGCAGTACGTGCCGAAGCGATATCGCGTGTCCGGTCTTGCGTATCCCAGGTGAAACCTTCACCCATCGGCTTGAACTCGACATTTTCCGGGAAAGCGTCGAACACCGTCTTTTCGCCTGTCGCCATCGCGCCCTTGACGAACTGGACGACCCCGACCTTCATGCCATGTCCTATTGCGCGCACGACCATACCGAGTGCAGCGCTTGTCTTGCCCTTGCCCGTGCCAGTGTGAACGATCAGCAGCCCCTGCTCGCGGGTCTTGGTGGCCATCATGGTGCTACGCGCAGCCTGGATCTTGCGCATTTTCTCGGCATGGCGCGCATCTGCGCTTGCAGCTTCTTCTTCGCGGTCAGCAGGCATCGGCTCGTTCCTTTCGCATCAGGTAGACATCCATGATCCAGCCGTGGCGAGCGCGCAGTTCCGCGCGGCGCGCGGCAATCTGCGGCGCAGAATCGGCAAGTGGCCCATGCACCAGTGCTTCTTGCGACATGCCCAGATAGGCACCCCACCAGATCGTGATGCCAGCAGGATCGAGGACTTCGAAGGCGCAGCCGGAATCGAGCATGACGACGATCGTGTGCACTCCCAGCGGCCAGCCTTCCCGGCGCAACCTGCGGCCGGTGGTGATCGTGACAGGTTCGGCCAAGGCGTTCAGCGGGATGGCGTGAGCAGCCGTAAGAGCCTGAATGCTGGTGATACCGGGTTCGACGCGAACAGTTAGGTCGACCCCAGCCGTCCGGAGCCGATCGGCAATACGCAGTGTGCTGTCGTAAAGCGACGGATCGCCCCACACGAGCAGCGCGACCCGCCCACCATCAGGAAGGTGAACTGCTATCTGCTCTGCCCAAATCGCTGCAATCGCATCGTGCCAATCGTCGACGGCCTGCGTGTAGTCGCCATCCTGTCGGCGAACGGGCATGTCGAACTCGGCCATGCGGACCGGTGAGGCCAATGCGGCGCCACAGATGGAGTGGCGCAGGTCCAGGAGATCTGATTTGGCATCGCCTTTGCGGGGCAGCAGAATGAGATCGACCGCGTTGATTGTGCGTATTGCAGCACGCGTCAGGTGGTCGGGATTCCCGGTGCCTATGCCGATCAGATGGAGGTGGATCATGCCTCCTCCATCATGGGGCCGTAGATCACCAGTGCGGTTGCATCCGATCCGCCGTCGGCAAGTGACCGAGCAAGTCCGGCAATAGTGCTTCTGGTAAGTCTTTGGTCCGGTCGGCTAATGTTTTCTGCCAACAAGGCTGCAGTATCGTCCGCAAGTCCTGCCGCGACAAGCTGCGCAGCAAGCGCCGGAAATGTGCGCTTTGGCATGAAGACGACCGTTGTGGCACAAGGGTCGGCAAGCGCTGATAGATTGAGGTCTTCGGGTAAAGTGCCAGTCTTGCCATGTCCGGTTACGAACTGGACGCGTCTAGCGTGCTCGCGTCGTGTCAGTGGTATCGCGGCAGCTGCCGCTGCGGCGGTCGCCGAGCTGACGCCAGGAATGATCTCGAACGAGATTCCCGCATGGCGAAGCGCCTCAATTTCTTCTTCGAGTCGGCCGAACAAGCCAGCATCTCCCGATTTGAGCCGGATGACATGCTTCCCGGCCAGGGCATGGTCCACCAGAAGACGGCTGACTTCGGCCTGACTTGGAGATGGCCGACCGGCGCGCTTGCCTACCGCTACCAGTTCAGCGTCATCGCGCGCGCGGGCCAGGATCGGTCCCGCAGCCAGATCATCAAACAGGACCACCTGCGCTGTCTCAAGACGAGAAACGGCTTTAAGGGTCAGCAGCTCGGGATCGCCAGGGCCCGCACCCACAAATGATACGAACCCTTTCACGATGCGTTCGCGATCATGTGGAAGAAGGTTCCGGTCACGCGGCCGCGATACGAGCCTGTTTCGGCAACCGCGACGCCATCTGCATCGGTTACACATGCCAGCGCTGCGTCTGTCTGCTCGAGGATCGTCGAGTAGTGGAACTCGTGGCCGCGCAGTCTTTTGCCTTTGGCCAGTCCGGCTATCGGTGCCAGCAGTTCGGCCTGGCGATAGCCGAGATGCATCTTGCGCTGTGCATAGCTGGTAACAAGCCCCAGCAGGCCGGCCATACGATGCCGTTCTCCCGACTTGTCCACCAAGGCCTCGCCCAGAACCATGTAGCCGCCGCATTCGCCGTGGACCGGGCGGGTCTTGGCGTGATGGCGCAGGCCGGTCAGGAAGTTCGTCGCTGCAGCGATGGTCCCTGCGTGCAATTCCGGATAGCCGCCCGGCAGCCAGACAAGATCGGCATCGCGGGCAGGGGCCTCGTTTGCCAATGGCGAGAAGGGCATGATCTCCGCGCCAGCCCGCCGCCAACCTTCGAGCACATGGGGATAGACGAAGGAAAAGGCGGGATCGCGGGCGATGGCAATCCGCTGGGCAGGGGGAAGCGGCAGTTGGCCGGGGGCCGGAGGCGGGGCGCTGTTGCTGCTGGCGGCATGGCGGATGGCATTCAGATCGACATTTGCACGCAGAAATGCGGCATAGTCCGATATCGCCCGCTCGAGATCGGGATGCTCGACAGCCTGGACCAGACCGAGATGGCGTTCTGGCAGGGTGAGATCGCCGCGCCGGGGCAGGGCACCCAGCACAGGCATGCCTATCGCTTCCATCCCCCGGCGCACCAGCCGTTCATGGCGGGGACTGGCCACCCGGTTCAGGATCACGCCTGCAAACGGCAGCGTGTCATCCAGATGCTTGAAACCGAGCGCCGTTGCAGCGGCGGATTGGGCTTGTCCGGACACGTCCAGCACCAGCACAACCGGCCAGCCCATTGTCCGTGCAATGTCCGCACTGGCGCCATTGCCAACGGCACCCCGGCTCGCGACACCATCGAAAAGGCCCATCGAAGCCTCGGCAAGCACCATGTCCGCGCCAACAGCCTCTCCCGCGATTGCAGCGATCAGCTCGCCATTCATGGCCCAAGTATCGAGGTTGAACGACGCACGGCCGCAGGCGGCGCGGTGAAAGGCGGGATCGATATAGTCGGGACCGCTCTTGAAGGGCTGGACCACCGCGCCGTCTTCAACCAGCGCTCGCAGCAGGCCCAGCATGACCGTAGTCTTGCCCGTTCCCGATGCCGGAGCGGCGATCATCAGGCCTGAAACGCTCATTCCCCGGCTCCTGCAAAGCGCGAGCTCGCATCCTGTGGGCGGAAGCGCCGGTCGTAGCCGTGGGCGTAGAGGCTGCTTTGTGCGAAGTCCTCCGCCCCCAGCACCCGTCCGACAAGGATCAGCGCGGTTCGTTCCATGCTGCCGGCGATGGCTGTTTCGACGGTGTCGAGGGTGGCCCGGACGATCCGCTGGTCGGGCCAGCTGGCGCGCCAGACGACCGCAACGGGGCAATCCGCGCCATAGGCGGGAGCAAGATCGGCCACGACCCGCGCGAGGTTGTGGATCGATAGATGGATAGCCAGAGTCGCGCCCGTCACAGCGAAATTGGCGAGGCTCTCGCTCTGCGGCATCGCGCTGGCCCGCCCTGGCGTGCGCGTGAGTACCAGCGACTGGCCGAGCTCGGGCAAGGTCAGTTCGGCTTCCAGAGCCGCCGCTGCCGCCGAGAAGGCGGGAACACCCGGCGTGACCGTAAACGGAATGTCCAGTGCGCGCAGGCGGCGCAATTGTTCGCCCATTGCCGACCAGACGGACAGGTCGCCCGAATGGAGGCGGGCAACATCGCACCCTGCGGCGTCAGCCTCCGCTATCTCGGCGATGATCTCGTCCAGCGTCATGGGCGCGGTGTTGACGATGCGGGCACCGGGCGGACAGTGATCGAGTACAGCCACGGGAACCAGCGAACCGGCATAGAGGCAGACCGGGCTGGCGGCGATCAGGTCGCGCCCTCGCAGGGTCAAAAGATCGGGTGCGCCGGGGCCGGCGCCGATGAAGTGGACGGTCATGGCTGTGATCCTTCGGCAATGGCGCAGCTGGCCATGCGATCGGGCGAGATGTGGCGCGTGCGCAAAAGGCGGGCGCCCGGACCAGCGGCGACCAGCGCGCAGGCTTCTGCGACACTGCCGGTCGCGCGTGCCTTCAGGCTGGCGGCAGAGCTGGTGGGCGTAGGCGTGGTGGACAGGGACGCCGATGGGATGCCGGTCATCGGCAGTCCCAGTGCCTCTGCAAGCGGTACCAACGCAGACGTCTTGTCGATGGCGGTCGCCAAATGGGTTATAGGGGGCAGCCCGTCCTGCGCCAGTTCCAGCGCCGCCCGCAGCGAAGCGAGGCCTGCGCCGCGCCGAAAGCCGAAGCCAGCCACGATCATAGCGTGACGCTCCACTGTACCACGGGATAGCGCCCCTTCCAGCCATGCCGCTGGCCAAGGGGCACGGCATCGGCCAGTTCGATCCGCAGCAGACTGCCGCCCTTTGCGCCATGCCAACGGGTAAGAGCGGCTTCAGATTCAAGGCTCACGGCGTTCGCCACCAGCCGCGTTCCATCAGGCAGCCGGGCCCAGAGGGCATCGAGCAGCGGGTCGGACAAGCCGCCACCGATGAACACAGCATGCGGATGGGGGCCTTCCGGCAGGCCTTCGGGCATCCGGGCATTGATCACATCCAACCGGTCTACACCCAGAGCCTTGGCGTTTGCGCGGGCGCGGCCGGCCCGTAGCGGATCGGCTTCGAACGCGGTCGCCCGGTTGGCGGGATGAGCCAGCAGCCATTCGATCGCGATTGACCCAGAACCCGTGCCGATATCCCAGAGCCATTCACCGGCACGCGGGGCGAGGGCCGAGAGGGTCAGGGCGCGCACCGGGGCCTTGGTGATCTGTCCGTCGTGATCGAACCACGCATCCGGTCTGCCGGATGTGACGGGCAGGACATTGCCTGAACCGGCGAACGCGATGCCCACGGCAACGGGATGGGCAATGTCTGCGAACGGCAGGGCTTGCGCGGTCGTCACGCGGAGGCGTTCATGGGGGCCGCCCAGCGCTTCCATCACATGAAGCGTCGATGGGCCGAAGCCCTTGCTGGTCAGATATTGCGCCGCCGTGGCAACGGCATCGCCATCGCGCAGCAGGACAATGGCGCGCTGGGCGGGTGCGATATGGGGGCACAAGCGGTCCAGCGGCGCTGCGTGCAGGCCGAGGCAGGCCGTTTCCTCGATCGGCCAGCCCAGCCGGGCGGCAGCAAGGCTGAAGGTCGATGGCGCGGGGTGCGCAACCCATTCCGCCGGACCGAGATGGCGCGCAAGGCTTGCGCCTGCGCCGAACCAGAACGGATCGCCCGATGACAGCATGACCACCCGCCGCCCGCGATGCGCCAGCAGTTCGGCTATGCCGTCGGCAAAGGGAACTGGCCATTTGAAGACCGCGCAGGTAAGCGCGGGAAGCAGCGCTAGATGGCGCGCCGATCCCATGACCAGTTCGGCCCTGGCCAGCGCGGCCCGGCCCGCTGAGCACAGGCCGTCCACGCCGTCTTCACCGATGCCGATGATCGTCAACCATGCGCGAGGGTCCATGTCAGCCATGCCGAATGTTCTCCTGCTTGGCGGAACAACCGAAGCGAGCGCACTGGCGCGCCTGCTTGCGGCAGCGCAGGTTGCGACGACACTCAGCTACGCGGGCAGGACCGACAACCCGCGGCCACAGCCGGTGCCGATCCGCGTCGGCGGCTTTGGTGGGGTGGCGGGGCTTGTGGCCTATCTCCAAGACCATCGCATCACGCATCTGGTCGATGCGACGCATCCCTTTGCCGCGACTATGAGCGCACATGCCATAAAGGCCGCGCGGATTGCCGGGATTGCCCATATCGCCTTGACCAGACCCGCATGGGAGGCCGGGTCGGGCGATCGCTGGACATGCGTGAGAGACACTGCCGCTGCGGTGGCCAAACTTGCGGGCACGCCGCGCCGCATCCTGCTCGCGCTGGGCCGAATGCATGTGGAAGCCTTTGCCGCACAGCCGCAGCATCACTACCTGCTGCGCTTTGTTGACCCTCCGGCTGCGCCCCCAGGCCTGCCCTCCCACGACCTTGTCATCGATCGCGGGCCGTTTACGGCTGAAGGTGATCGGCTGCTGATGCAGTCTCACATGATCGACCTTGTTGTGTGCAAGAACGCCGGTGGCACGGGCGCCGAGGCAAAGCTTGTCGCTGCGCGCCAGCTCAAGCTTCCGGTCGTGATGATCGACCGCCCGGTGATCGGTGACCGGATCGAGGTCTGTCGCGCAGAAGATGTGCTGGAATGGCTTGGTCATGAGGCCACTTCCGCAACGGACCGGGGCGTATAGAGGATAGGGCCTGCCGCACGTTCGATGATCCGCGTCCGGCTTGATCCCACGATCACCGTGGTGCGCATGTCGGCCATTTCATCGTGCGCCTTGCCCAGCGGCACGATGCGCAGATCTTCCTGCGGCGTTGTGACGGCGCGGGCAAACAGCATCGGGCGATCATCGCCGCACAGCTCCTTCAATAAGGCCAGCGCACGGGCGAAGCCTTCGGGACGTGCCTTCGAGCGGGGGTTGTAAAGCGCCAAGGCAAAGTCCGCCTCCACGGCCAGCCGCAGCCGCTTTTCGATCATGGCCCAGGGTTTCAGGTTGTCGGAAAGATTGATCGCGCAAAAATCGTGACCCAGCGGTGCCCCGGCCCGTGCACTGGCGGCCAGCATGGCGGTGATGCCCGGCAGCACCCTGATATCCAGCGTCCGCCAGCGGGAAGGACCTGCCTCAAGCGCTTCGAATACCGCCGAGGCCATCGCGAACACCCCCGGATCACCTGACGATACGACAACGACCCTGCGGCCCTGCGCCGCAAGATCGAGCGCCAGAGCGGCGCGGTCGAGCTCCACCCGGTTGTCCGAGGGGTGAAGCGTCAGGCCTTCGCGTGCAGCTATCCGGGCGACATAGGGAATGTACCCGATCACGTCCGTAGCCCCGGCCAGCGCGGCGGTGACTTCGGGTGTGACGAGTGCCTCGTCTCCTGGTCCCAGACCGGCGATTGCTAGCCAACCCTTGTCCTTTTCCCCGGTCATGGTCGCCTCCCCTGACCATGGATCAGCAGGATCGAGAAATAGGGGGTCACCGCCTCAGCCTCGGCCAGCATGGTGACGCGCTGTCCGGGCATCGCTGCGTGTTCGACCAGCCATGCCGCATCCATGCGCCCGGCGGCTGCCACGGCGCGGCGAAGCTTGGGCAGGTTCCGACCGATCTTCATCACCACCAGCGCGTCAGTCTCGCGGATCCGGCGGGCAAGCTCGGCTTCCGGCAGCGTGGCCATGACCACGGTCATCACATCATCGCCCCAGGTGATCGGCAGGTCCGTCGCGGTCCAGGCGCCAGACATGCCCGTGATGCCAGGGACGACTTCCACCGGTATGCGGCCTGAAAGGCGGGCATGGAGGTGCATGAAGGAGCCGTAGAAGAACGGGTCGCCCTCACACAGCACGACGACGTCCTCACCCTGCTGCGAAATCGCTGCAAGCCGCTCCGAACAGTGCGTGTAGAACGCCGACAGGCAGGCATTGTAGCGAGGATCGGATACCGGGATTTCGGTGGTTACCGGATATTCCATCGGAAACTCGATCACGTCAGCGCGGAGCATCCCTTCCACGATGCGCCTTGCCTGGCCGGGCCGCCCAGCCTTGCGGAAATAGGCGACGTGGTGCGCCGTGCGTACAAGCCGGTCGGCGCGCACGCTCAGCAGGTCTGCCGCACCCGGACCAAGCCCGACACCGTGAATGGTGCCGATGTTCGTGCCGGCGTTCATTCGGCCGTACTCGCCAGCGCGTTGATGGCCGCCACGGTGATGGCACTGCCGCCAAGGCGGCCCTCGACGACGCAGCAGGGTGCAGGAGGAGCGGCCCAGAGGGCAGCCTTGGATTCAGCTGCTCCCACGAAGCCCACCGGACAGCCGATGATCGCCGCAGGGCGTGGGCAGGCGGGGTCTTCCAGCATGTTCAGCAGATGAAACAGCGCGGTTGGTGCATTGCCGATCGCCACGACCGCACCCGCCAGAATGGGCCGCCACAGTTCCAGCGCGGCAGCGGATCGGGTGTTGCCGATCTTGCGTGCAAGGTCAGGCACCGCAGGATCTTGCAGCGTGCAGATGATTGCGTTGCTCCCGGGAAGCCGGGCGCGGGTGATCCCTTCAGACACCATCCGCGCATCGCACAGTATCGGCGCGCCGCCGGCCAGCGCAGCGCGTGCCGCATCGGCAAATCCCGACGAGAACCGGATATGCGCTGCAAGTCCGACCATCCCGGCCGCATGGATCATCCGCACTGCCACCTGCTCTTCGCCTGGCGCGAAAGGGGAGAGATCGGCTTCGGCGCGGATCGTGGCAAACGACTGGCGATAGATCGCTGCCCCGTCGGTTTCATAGACATGGGGCATCAGACGGCTCCAAAATGCGCGAGGATTTCGCTGGCGCTCAAGCCGGAGCGGGACGGAGGCGATCCGGCTTTGCCAGCAAGGACCAGATCGAACCTGCCGTTGCGTCCGGTCAGCGTGACATCGGCCACCTGCGAGCAGGCGCAGCCTTTGGCACAACCCGAAACGTGCAGCCGTCCCGAGACATAGGGCGCAAGTCGGCGCGCAAGCGCACGGGTTTCAACCGTCGCCTGTGCGCACAATGGTGCGCCCGGGCAGGCTTCCACATGGGGCAGCGGATCAGGTTTAGCGCCGGTGGACGGGTGGGTCCGGGCAGCCGCCGCCCCCTCGATCAACAGCCGCCGCCACGGTGTTGTTCGCAGTCCAGAAGCAGAACCGGATTCGAGCAGGATGGCGAGCTCCGAAGCCTCTATCAGCCCGAACGCCAGCGCGATCGATGGATGATGTCCGGTGCCAAGCACATGGCCCGGTTCAGCCATTGCAGGCGCGATCGCACCTTTTGCCCATGCGGGAAGTTCCGCATCCCAACGGGCCATGCGCCCGGCTGCGGCGGCGCCGCTCGCGGCGAACCAGTGAGCGAGAGCGATCAGGGCGTCCGCTTCCGTGCCTGGAGACAGGCTTGATCCGGTGAGGCAACCATCGGCGCGAAGGATGAGGCTGCCGTCCGTGCCGCGTTCGACACGGAAATCGCCGGATGCGCCGGTCAGCACAGCGGCAGGGCCGGCATCGATGACGAACCCGACCTTGCCGGGAAGATCGGGCCATTCGCCTATCCGGGCCAGCAGGGCGTTGGCGATGCGGTGGGTGTCGTCGTTCTCCTGCCAGTCGGGCGCGACAAGGACGTTGCGCCGCGCTTCGAGTGCAGGCTCGGGCTGCACTAATTCCAGCGCAATCAGCCTTTGGATCAGCAAGGGCCAGCGATCTTGGGCAACGCCGCGAATCTGCAGATTGGCGCGCCGCGTCAGGTCGATCAGCCCGCTGCCGCAGGTGGCGGCCGCATCGCAAAGGGCCAGCGCCTGCTCCCGTGTCAGCCGCCCGAGCCGGGGTTTGACCCGCACCAGTAGGCCGTCGCCGGATATCATCGGGTGCCATGCGTCCGGGCACCAGCCCTTGACGGCAAATCCGGTCATGGTGCCTCCCGCAGGCTGGCCAGGATGGAATTTCGCCGGGTGCGCCAGAGGCCCGCGGCATGCAGCGCGGCAAAGCGCGCTTCCATCGCCGCCAGTGCATCGGGATTTTCGCGTTCGAGGAAGGCGCGAACTTCGGACTGGCCGAGCGTTGCCTCGTGATAAAGGTCGATCAGCTGCGGCGGCACGCTGCCGGAAAGATGTGCGAAAGCGCCAAGATGGTCCAGCGTCGCGGCCAGTTCCGCGCCCCCACGAAAGCCGTGGCGCATCATTCCTGCGATCCAGCCTGGATTGGCGGCTCGGGCACGGACCACGCGGGCAATTTCTTCGGTCAGCGTGCGGGCCGCCGGGTTGTTCGGGTCCCGATTGTCGAGATGATAGAGTGCGGCCTTGCCTCCGACAATCGCCTGGGCTGCGGCAAAGCCTGCCTCGTGCCCGGCATAGTCCGCGGCCAGCAAGAGGTCGGTTTCAGGCAGGTCCTGCAGGTGGACGAAGGCGTCCGCGCTGGCCACTCGCAGACGGATGCCATCGGGGTCAGCCTCGCTTCCCGTGCTGGAATCGGAAACGCTATCCAGCGCGTGGTCGGAGGCTGCCAGCCATGCTTCGCCCGCCGCACGCCGGGCATCATCGGTATAGGTTTCGGCCGCGTCTCCGATCCCGAGTCCATACCGGCCCGGACGCGGACCATAGACGCGCGGCGCTGGGGCCAAGGCAACGAAAGGGTTCCAGTCGGCGGGTTCGTCCCTGGTGCACAGCGCCCGGACGGCCTGACCGAACAAGGCGGGCAGGGTGGGAAAGGCATCACGAAACAGGCCCGAAACGCGCAGCGTTACATCGAGGCGAGGGCGGTCGAGCATGGCGAGTGGGAGAATCTCAACCCCCGTCACGCGCTCTGAAGCCATGTCCCACATCGGCTTTGCCCCCAGAAGGTGCAGCGCCATCGCAAACTCTTCACCAGCCGTGCGCATGGTGGCCGAACCCCACAGATCCACCATAAGGCCACGCGGGTAGTCGCCGTGATCCTGCAGATGGCGGCGGAGCAGCTCCTCGGCGAGCACGACGCCCTGTGCATGCGCTGCGCGCGAAGGTACTGCGCGCGGATCGATCGTGTAGAGGTTGCGTCCCGTCGGCAGCACATCGGTTCGTCCGCGATGGGGCGAGCCAGATGGTCCGGGAGCGATCCATCGGCCGTCCAGCCCAGCCAGAAGCCCGTTCCGCTCTGCCGCGCCCTGTTCACCGCGGCCGAAAACGTGGAGACCGTCACCGAACTGGCTGGCTTTCACATCGCAGACGAAGCGATCGATCCGGGTGATCGCTTCGACCAGAGTGGTGGCGGTATCAAGGCCGAGCTCTGCCTCCAGCCCCAGCGCGGCAGCTTCCTCGCGGATGGATTTCTGCAGACGGTCCCGGCGGGCAGGGTCCAGCCCGTCGGCATTGGAGAATTCGTCCAGCAAAGCCTCGATCCGGCCCAGCCCGGCGCCGCTTCCGGTCGGGACGAGCGGCGGCGGCACATGGCCGATGGTGACAGCACCGATGCGGCGCTTGGCCTGCGCTGCCTCGCCCGGATCGTTGACGATGAAGGGATAGATGACCGGCATCGCTTGTGTCAGCGCTTCGGGCCAGCAAGCGTCAGACAGCGCTACAGCCTTCCCCGGCAGCCATTCCAGCGTACCATGCGCGCCAACATGGACCAGCGCATCCGTACCCTGCTGGCCCAGCCACAGGTAGAAGGCGACATAGGCGTGCCGCGGGCAGCGCGAGAGGTCGTGATAGTCTGCATCGCGACTGATAGGCTCGCCCCGCTCGGGCTGAAGCGCCACCAGCACCTGGCCGAGCGTGAGCGCCGGGAAGCGAAATGCCCCATCGACAGCCAGCGGATCGTCTTCCGGCTCTCCCCATGCCGAGGCAAGGTCCTGCCGCAGCGTCTCGGGCAGGGCGGACATGGCAGTGCGATAGGCATTCAAAGGCCAGACCAGATGCTCGGTCGCCAGCTGCCTGGCAAGATCGGTGGGGCGGCTGACCTTGTACCCGGCCTCTGCCAGATCGGCGACAATCGCATCGACTGAGGCCAGCGCGTCAAGACCCACGGCGTGCGCCATCTGGTAGGCCTTGCCGGGGTAGGTCGACAGGATCAGGGCGACGCGGCGTTCGCATGCCGGCTTGCGGGCCAGCCCGATCCAGCGCGCCACGCGGTCGGCGACCGCTGCGATCCGGTTGTCATCGCCGCGGTGCGAATAGGGAGCGAAGCCGAGTGCCGGATCGCGTTCGCCCGCTTCCTTGAAGCTCGACACGCCTGCAAAGATGCGCCCGTCAATCTCGGGGAGTACGACATGCATGGCAAGGTCAGCCGGCGAGAGGCCACGCGATGTGCGCGCCCATCCTGCGCGCGGTGCGGTGGCAAGCGCGATCTGGAAGACCGGAACGCCCCCCCCGTCGAGCGGCGTTCCGCCATCCTCGCCCCGCGCTGAAAAAGCCGTGGCATTGACGATGGCTGCAGGCGCCAGCGAACGCACCCAGCGATCCACCTGTGCCCTGACCTCAGGGGGCTTGAGCGAGGGGACGAAGATCGAGAGCGCGTCAAAGCCGCGTTGTTCAAGCGCGGAATGAAGCGCGGCGATCGGGTGCAGGTCGTGTGCGGCGAGGTACGCACGGTAGAAGACGATCAGGATCAGCGGCCGATCCGCATTGGGCCTGAAGCTGGCAGGATCGATGATCCCGCAGGAGGGGTGCCATCCGCCAGTTGCCGGCAAAGCCGTGCATTGCGTCACAGTGCTGACGCCAAGCCCTGCGGCGTGCGCGAGAGCGGCCAGGGCCGCGCGCGCCGCTGCCGCGCCGCCCTCGTCACACAACTGGCAAAGCTTGGCCAGCGTGGCGGCAGGAAGCGTGGAGACACTGTCGAGGTGCCAATCCGGCCGACCATCGGCAGGCAGGACAGCAAGCGCAATCCCGCGCGATCGGGCGAGGGTCTCGACCTGTTGAAGGCCGTAGCTCCAATAGGGCGTGCCGCCGATCAGCCGGATCAGCACGGCCTTTGCCCCGGCCAATGTCTTTTCGATATAGGTGTCGACCGACAAAGGGTGGATCAGCGCGGCAAGATTGGCGAGCCGCAACGAAGGAAATGCCGGATCCGCCGCTTGCGCCTGGCGCCAGCCTTCCGCGAACGCACCAAGATCGCTGTCCGAGAAGGACAGGACGACAAGATCCGCAGGCTCCTGCCCCAGATCCTGTGGGATGGCCGTTTCCTCCATCCCATGCGTTTCGCGAAAGATGACGTGCACGGCCTAGCTTAGCCTGCCAGCACCGCGCGAATGGCAGGCTCGTCGATATCGTCATGCTCGGCGATGGCGACCAGGGTGGTCTGGCGCCGCTCATCGGGGCGCCATGGGCGGTCGTACTGGTGACGAACCCTCGACCCGACGGCCTGCACCAAGAGGCGCAAGGGCTTGCCAGTCACGGCAGCGTAGCCTTTTACCCGCAGGATGCGATGGTCGCGGGCGAGCGTTTCGATACGCGCCACCAAATCGGCGGGATCGGCAATCTCGCCGAGCGCGATGACGGTGCTGTCGAAATCGTCGTGCTCGTGATCATCCTCATTGTCGTGATGCGAGGGCCGGGCAGCGATATCGTCTTCGGCGGCAGCTCCAAGTCCAAGGATCACGCGAGGGTCGACAATCCCTTCGGCTATCTCGATCACAGGCACGGGGCGGGGTGCTTCGGCCGCAATGGCTGCCCTTGCGGCAGCGACTCCGTCAGGTCCGGCCAGATCAACCTTGGTCAGCAAAACGAGATCGGCGCAGGCAAGCTGGTCCTCGAAGACTTCGGACAGCGGGGTTTCGTGGTCGATCCCCGGGTCTGCGGCGCGCTGGGCCTCCAGCGCTGCAAGATCGGGGGCAAACCGTCCGGCAGCAACCGCTTCGGCATCGGCCAGCGCAAGGACGCCATCCACCGTGATGCGACTGCGGATTGCCGGCCAGTCGAAGGCCTTGAGCAAGGGCTTGGGCAGGGCCAGCCCTGATGTCTCGATCAGGATATGGTCAGGGCGCGGATCAAGCGCGAGCAGGCGCTCTACGGTGGGAATGAAATCGTCCGCCACGGTGCAGCAGATGCAGCCGTTGGCCAGTTCGACGATGTTTTCCGCCGGGCAATCGGGAATGGCGCAGGATTGTAGGATGTCCCCATCCACCCCCAGAGTACCGAATTCATTGACGACCACAGCCAATCGGCGTCCGCCAGCGTTGCGGATCAGGTGGCTGATCAGCGTGGTCTTACCGGCACCCAGAAAGCCGGTGATGATCGTGACGGGTACCTTTGACAGGTCCGACATGGCAGTTCCTCCGCGCGCCAGAGCGACACCGGGCAGGGCTTGCCGGACAGGTCCGGTCGGCGCGCGACAACGGGCTGGCGCGACAGACGCCCGAAACCACGCGGCCGTGCAGCCCCAGCCGCACAGCTTCGTCGCTCAGACGGAAGAGTACCGTGCCTTGGCCATCCCCTGGACCCGGGCAAGAGCGACCAGAGCGCCGGCAGGTCTCCTGGCTCGCGGGTCACAGCTTGATGCACGCCTTCCCAGATGCGCGTTCATGCGCGGTCCAGTGGCTTTTCCTGCACGCGCAGGAAAAATGTGCATCGCGCTATCCGCTTACAGTTGCAGGGACAGCCGCGGATTTGGGAGCTACGCTCCCGCACCGCATTCCCGATTAAGCCCCGTTGGGGGCACCGGCGCGATCATCGATGGCACGGGCAAACCCGCATCATCATTGAATATCTCTAGACCCAAACTTCGATCATGCCAATCAAAGTTCGCGCTGAAATTGCAGGCGCAACCTCACTGTTCCGTTTCATCGGTTTCAACGGGAGCGCGGTCGAACCAGACGCGCCAGGGACCCACGTGCTCGTGACCGGCAGCGGCAAGACGGCGCAGGACGATGCGGGCTTTCGTTCGGCCCCGCCGTGTGTCGGGCCAATCAAAGAATTCAGGGTTTGCGCCTTCAGCCACAGCGGTGCGGATATGTGCGTCCACGGCACGATCCTGATCAAGGCCAAAGCGTTCAAGCATAGGTGAAAAGGCGGTGTCCGTATCGGGCACGAAATCGTGCCGTTCACCCAGTGCGTTCCGCCAAGGTGAGCGAGGGTGAATGTTCAGGATCGACTGATAGCCATCCGGAATGGGGACGTTGGCGCCATGTGGCCGACCCTTCCCGATAAGCTTGGCAAGCAGATGGGTGTGCGGGCCTTCCGGCGATTTCCCATCCGGAGGCGGAATCGGTTGGAAGACTTCGATCCGTCCGGCAGGCGAGAGCATGACCCGGTGGGGCTGCGCACGCAGAACCTCGGCCATGACTGTTGGCGAAGACAGCAGGTCCTGACCTTCAAGAGCCTCGAGAGCCCCGATCAGCGCTTCGTCGTCAGTGCGGGCGCACATCCTTATGGTGCCGTTACAAACGCCCATGTCGAACAGGCGGCTCGACTGGTCTTCCCTGCGAATGGCGTCGGTATCGGCGCCCAAAGATACGACAGCCCGATCGACCGAACCAGTCAGAGGCGCGCAGAGCGCCATTGCATGACCCCAGCTTTCGCCATCAGAGGACAGGCTATCCCAGGCAAGGCATTCAAAGCTATCCGAATGCCTGATCCGCAAGGCACCGCGAGCGGTCACGATTTCGATATTGTCGCGGTCGTTTTGAACCGTGGCCGGCTCATCCTCGTCGCGAATGAATTCGCCGATCGCACCGAATGTGCCGATGCTCCAGCCATGGCCAGGGTCGCACGCGAGACGTGCCAGTTCGTCAAAGGAAATCTGGTTCATGATGATACCCCGGACTTGAGAAAGCGGACGGAAATGCCGTCCCCGTCACGAGATAACCGGACCGGAACGTCATAGAGCGAGGTGAGTAGGCTTTCGGTGACGACTTCGTGCGTCGGACCGTGTGCAAGCAATCGCCCATCGCGGATTGCGAGGATCGAGTCCGCGAAGGCCAAGGCCAGATCAAGATCGTGGATCGCCATGACAACCGTGCACCCGGCCGTGGTCCGGGCCTTGAGACGCTGGACGGCATCGATGGCATGGCGTGGATCCAGACCCGCGGTTGGTTCATCAACGATCAGAAGCGCTGGATCGCCGACAATCGCGCGGGCCAGCATTGCCCGCGCCAGTTCGCCACCCGACAATTGCGTGGCTGGCCGATCCCGCAAACCCAGCAGATCGCAGGCGAGCAGTGCATCGTCGATGGCGGGAAGCAGAGCGGACGGTATGGTGCCGAATGCTGGCAGCGCCGGAGTCAGCCCGAGCGCAACCACGCGCTCTACGGTGATCGGCCAATCAACCCCCGCACGTTGCGGCAGATAGGCACGCAACTTGGCAAGTTCCCGGCGGCCAAGGCGGTGGAGGTCCTTGCCATCGAGTTCGACCGAACCTTGCACCGGGCGTTTGAGGCCCGATGTGATGTCCAGCAAGGTGCTCTTGCCGGCGCCATTGGGGCCGATCACAGCAGTCAGATGGCCCGATGGAACACGCGCCGATATCCCGTCAAGGACCAGACGCTGCCCCCGGCGCGCCGAAACACCATGAAAGTGCAGCGCGCTCATGCGGTGCGTCTCCGGACATGAAGGACCAGCCACAGGAAGAACGGTGCCCCGATCAGGCTGATGAACACCCCGAGATTTAGCGGCATGCCCCGGAATACCAATGTGCGCGACGCGATGTCGGCGAGGGTTACCAGAACGGCTCCAACCAGCATGGCCGGGATGAGCACCTTGCCTGGACGATGGGCGACCAGAGGCCGGACAAGGTGAGGCGCAATCAGGCCTACGAAACCGATCGTTCCGGATACGGCGGTTGCGCCTCCGACGCCAAGGGCCGTACCGATCAGCGCCAGCATGCGCGTTCGTGAAACCGCAATCCCCAGGCTTTCAGCCTGCGCTTCACCCAATGCAAGAGCATCCAGAGCTCGGCCCGTCAGCAGAAGCATCGTACCCCCGGCAAGGATAAAGGGTGTGGCAAGGCGGACATGATCCCAGCTTCGATCGGCAAGCGAACCCATCAGCCAGGTCATGATCTCGTAAGCGGCATAAGGATTGGGGGAGAGGTTGAGCGCCAGACTGACGCCTGCACTGGCTATGCTGCTGACTGCTGCCCCGGCCAGGATGAGCGATAGGGTACCGCCTCCCCGCGCAAGGATGAAGGCAATGCCTGTGGTGACGAATGCACCTGTCAGACCAAACAGCGGAGCGGCAAGGGTAAAACTGGCGGCAAAGCCGAAATAGATGGCGATGACCGCACCGAGCGAGGCACCTGCCGAAACGCCCAGCAGGCCGGGGTCAGCCAGCGGGTTTCGCAACAGCCCCTGCATGACGGCACCCGAGAGGCCAAGGATGCCACCGATGGCCATCGAAAGGACAACCCGTGGCAGGCGGATCTGGGTGACGATCTGGCCAGCCAGATCCGCATGATCGAAAGCCAGCGCCTGAAACGCTTCGCGTGGTGTCAACCAGACGGAGCCAGCCAGCACCGAAGCGAAAGCGCTGGCGAGCAGACAACTGACCAGCATGGGAACAAGCCACCGGGTCATAGCGATTTCCCACCGGCAAAGGGAAGGGGAGAGCGGGCATGGAGAGCCGCTGAACGAAGTTCGTTGCGCAACTGCATCGCGGCTTCCGTCACCATCGGCGTTCCGCAAACGTAGTACGCCTGTCGGATCGTCAGCGTACGGTCACCGTCCCAGTAGCGACGGATTAGAGGGTGTCGCTCGACGTTTTCGCGAAGCCCCGGGCGGCGACCTACCCCGGCGCCTTTCACCAGCAGGGACGGAGCAGAAAGGAGCAGGATTTCGATATCCGGTTTGCCGTAGCTGCTCTTCTGCAGTGTGTTGGCAACATTGGTCGCACCGGCTGTCTTGAGCACAGTGTCATAGAGAGACCCCGTGCTTGCATTGAAGCCAGCACCATCCCACGCAGCCACTCGTAGCGGCGGGCCCGGATCGCGCGCAAGGTCGGCCAGTTGGCGGTCCATTTTTGCGATCAATTCCTCGCCGCGAGCGGGCTCTCCTACTGCCTTGGCGACCTGTCGGGTTATCTTGCGGATATCTTCGTAGGTTTCCGCATGATCGACCTCGATCATTGGAAACCCTAATCGCTTAAGCAGTCCGCGTGTTGCCGGCGTCGTAAATGCCCCGGCAATAACCAGGTCCGGCTTCTGGCGCAGGACCTCCTCCGACATTCCATGGTTGATGTCGACACGCGCAGCCTCGCGGAACATGAGGGAGCCGTCGGGATCGCGCGACAGCCAAGTGACCGACGCGATCCGCTCAGGTGGCAGCAATGCCAGGACAAGCTGATCCGTGCACTGGTTCATCGACATGACATGGACTGGCTTTGCTGCCGCCTGGCTGCGACTACCAGACGGCTCCGTGCAACCGGCCAGAGCCGGAAGCACGGAGATCATCCAAAGGAGGCAGAGCGCCTTGCGGAACATCAGAAGCGGACGCGAACGCCACCATAGCCTGCGCGGCCCGGAGTGGCGAAACTGAACACCTCTTCGTATTGCTCGTTGATGAGGTTTTCTACGCGCGCAAACAACGAAATGTTGGGGCGCAACTTGTATTCGGCATTCAGGTTAACCAGTACATATTCCCTCAGGGACACGCGCACCGGAATGAAGCTTGGATTTGTAAACGCGACATCGGTCTGACGCCCGTTGTAGCGCACTGTCAACGTACCCGAAAAGCGCTCATCCTTGCTGAACACTGTCGCGTTGAAACTGCCGATATGCTTGGGGCGACGCACCTCGACTGTGCCGTTTTCTCGCGCATGAAGCCATGTGTAGGCGGCGTCCAGCCTGATCTGGGGAATTGGACGGGCGGCAAGGGCCACCTCAATGCCATGCTGTTTCGACAAAGTTGCACGGTTTGATGGCGTCGCTATGAAGGTCGGAGCGGGGAAGGTCGTGAAAATTTCGTCCTTCAGGCGGCTATCGAAATAGGTCGCGCTTATGGTGGCCTTGCCATCGCTGAAGCTTTGCTCGATGCCGGCTTCCCACCCTTCCGACTTCTCGGGCCTCAGGTTAGGGTTGCCAATATAGCGGCCATCGGAAAATCCATAGAGCTCGAAATAGCCCGGATTCTTGACCCCCGTTCCATAGGCACCGCGAACACGGGTACCAGTCGGGAGCGAATAACTGCCTTGAACCCGCCAAGTTGTGGGGTCATCAAAGCGATCATTTTCGTCATGGCGGATCGATGCACCAAAAGAGAATGCGTCGTTGATCAGCAGTTCATACTGCCCGACAATCCCGACATTGTCGGTCGATCTTTTTCCCTGAAACGCGAAGGATGACGGTGTGGTGTTCTGGAATTCTTCGCGCTCGACGTCGATTGCGGCGGTCAGGCGATGCCGGATGGCGTCGGTGCCCAGCCGCAGGCTCGATTCGAACGAGCCTTTGTAGCGGTTACCCTTGTTGCCGTAATCGAAGCCCGCAGCGTCGAAGCCCTTGCGCTCGCTCAACGCGACTTGCCCTGTCACTGCGTTCGTCCAGCGGCCGTCGAGCCCGATCAGTTCAGCTCTCACAAGACCATAGAAGGCCTTGTTTCTGAAGAACACGCCGGGGCTGTCGACGGTGAATCCGAATAGCGGGCTCGCCGGATTGTTCTCGCTGTTGTTGGTATCGGCTTCCGTGAAGCTGTAGCGGGCAACGCCGGTCAGTTTGAAGGTTTCGGACGGCGACCAGATGAGCTTGGCCGAAAGGCCTGCGATGTCGGAGCCGACATCCCTGCTGCCATTTCGTGCCGTGGGATAGCCGCCGGTGTGATAGTAAGCGCCAGACACAGCATAATCGAGATCGCCAGACACTCCGCCAGCACGCGCGCTTCCGGTGAAGGTGTTGAAGCTGCCGCCCTCTGCGCGCAAGCTGACCCCCGGAGCCTCCTTCCCGGTCAATGTCAGATACTGGATAACGCCGCCGATCGCGTCCGAACCGTAAAGCGAGGACTGCTGCCCTCGCAGGACTTCAACGCGGGCTTCGGGATCGGCAATGAGAGTGGCGAAATCGAACTCGCCAAAATACGGGTCCGAAGCTTCTATACCGTCAATCAGAACGAGGACGTGGTTGCCCTCGGAGCCGCGAAGCCGGAGCTGGGTGAGGCCGCCAGCAGCGCCGGTGCGGCTCACGGCAACGCCCGGCACATCGCGCAGAATGTCCGAAACAATCCGGGTCTGGCGCTGCTCCAACGCTTCGCTGTCCAGTACCGTCACCGACGCACCGAGCTTGTTTACGGCCACGGCCTCACCGGACCGTGACGCCGTCACGACAATGGTTTCTCCGCTGTCATTGGTTGTAGGCTGTCCCGGGTTCGACTGCGCGAAGGCCGGGCAGCTGGCTAGCGCCAGCGCAAACGTGGATACGAGAACAGGTTTCTTCATCGGGATACCCCCTTGGTGCCGAGCAACTGCGCGACGAAAAGGGGCAACCGGATCCATCAACTCCCAAGGCGAGTCGGGAGAGCGCACGAACGGTCGGCCAGGCCAACGCGAGTGGGCACAATTCACCCGCGCAGGACTAACCCTGCGGCCCCAGCCGCAATGGTTCGTCGCTCAGACGGAGGTTACCGTGCCATGGCCATCCCCTGGACCGCAGCAAGAGCGACCAAACGCCGGCAGGTCTCCTGGCTCGCGGGTCATAGCTTGATGCACGGCCTTCCCAGGCCGCGCTTGGACAAGCGTAAGGCCCAGTGGCTGCTTCCGCCCGAAGGTGGAAGCGATGTGCATCGCGCTCGCCGCTTACAGTTGCAGGGACAGCCTCGGATTCGGATCAGCCAAGGCCGCTCCTCACCGTGTTCCCGAATTAAGCCCTCTCGGGCACCGGCGCGATCTGTTGACAACGGTCTTAAACCGTTGACGTTGATCCACTAGTCGAAAGTCGCCCGAAAGCCAATCCCTTAACGACTGGCATCGGAACGACGCCAAGCCTCAACGATGG
>NZ_JAIEPN010000170.1 GCF_019748365.1 Novosphingobium sp. | reverse complement strand
AGCATGCGGCCGACCTTCTCCTTCTTGTTCTTCACCGAGTTCAGGTAGCTGCCCTTGGTCAGCGTGCCCGAATAGATGCGGGTGAAGGTCAGCGAACCGACGAAGGGGTCGTTCATGATCTTGAACGCGAGCGCCGAGAACGGCGCGTCGTCCGAAGTCGCACGGCTGTCGGGCTCATCCGTATCCGGGTTGATGCCCTGCACGTCCTCGATGTCGAGCGGCGAAGGCAGGTAGTCGACAACGGCGTCGAGCAGGGGCTGCACGCCCTTGTTCTTGAACGCCGAGCCGCACAGCACGGGCACGAACGACTGGTTGAGCGTGCCCTTGCGGATCAGCGCCTTGAGGGTCGCCACGTCGGGCTCGTTGCCCTCGAGATAGGCTTCCATTGCATCGTCGTCCTGCTCGACAGCGAGCTCGACGAGCGTGTTGCGGTATTCCGCTGCCTCATCGGCCATGTCAGCCGGGATTTCCTCATAGAAGAACTCGGCGCCGAGGCTCTCGTCCTTCCAGATGATCGCGCGCTGCTCGACCAGGTCCACGAGGCCCTTGAAATCGCTTTCCGCGCCAATCGGCAGGTAGAGCACCGCGGGCTTCGCACCGAGACGGTCGATGATCGTCTGCACGCAGTACTTGAAGTTCGCGCCGGTGCGGTCGAGCTTGTTGATGAAGCACATGCGCGGCACGCCGTACTTGTCAGCCTGGCGCCACACGGTCTCCGACTGCGGCTCGACGCCCGCAACGCCGTCGAACGCGGCAACCGCGCCGTCGAGCACGCGCAGCGAACGCTCGACTTCGATGGTGAAGTCCACGTGGCCCGGGGTGTCGATGATGTTCAGGCGGTGATCCTGCCAGAAGCAGGTCGTCGCGGCCGAGGTGATCGTGATGCCGCGTTCCTGCTCCTGCTCCATCCAGTCCATGGTCGCAGCGCCGTCGTGGACTTCGCCGATCTTGTAGGACTTGCCGGTGTAGTAGAGGATACGCTCGGTCGTCGTGGTCTTGCCGGCGTCGATATGCGCCATGATGCCAAAATTGCGATAGCGCTCGAGCGGATGGCTGCGGGCCATGGGAGGGTTCCTTGGAAGCTGGAGGGACCGAAGGGATTCGGCCCGCCCCATAGTGTGCTTAGCGTGACCGTTTCAAGACGGCTGCCTGATCAGTTTGTGACCAACCGGCAGCCGGCCTGAACGAACCTTACCAGCGGTAGTGGCTGAAGGCGCGGTTGGCGTCGGCCATGCGGTGCGTGTCTTCGCGCTTCTTCACCGCATTGCCGCGGTTGTTGGCAGCGTCGAGCAGCTCGGCCGAAAGGCGCGCCGACATGGTGGTTTCGCTGCGGTTGCGCGCAGCGGTGATCAGCCAGCGGATCGCGAGCGCCTGGGCACGCTCGGCACGCACTTCGACGGGGACCTGGTAGGTCGCACCACCGACGCGGCGGCTGCGGACTTCGATCTGCGGTTTCACGTTGTTGAGCGCATCGTGGAACAGCTGCAGCGGGTCCGCCTTGGCGCGGGTCTGCATGGTTTCCATGGCACCGTAGACGATGCTTTCGGCGACCGACTTCTTACCGTCGAGCATGAGGTTGTTCATGAACTTCGACAGGATCTGATCGTTGAACTTCGGATCCGGCAGGATCTCCCGCTTTTCGGGACGACGACGACGAGACATATTGCGTACTCCTTCGGAACGCGGCCAGCCCAGCCGGGCCTGCCCTGCGGTTCCGATCCCAGATGAAACTTACTTCGGACGCTTGGCGCCGTACTTCGAACGCGACTGCTTGCGGTCCTTGACACCCTGGGTATCGAGAACGCCGCGCAGCACGTGGTAGCGCACGCCCGGAAGGTCGCGCACACGGCCGCCGCGGATGAGCACGACCGAGTGCTCCTGCAGGTTGTGGCCTTCGCCCGGGATGTACGAAATCACTTCGCGGCTGTTGGTCAGGCGGATCTTGGCCACCTTGCGCAGTGCCGAGTTCGGCTTCTTCGGGGTCGTCGTGCAGACGCGGGTGCAGACGCCGCGCTTCTGCGGGTTCTGCTCCATCGCAGGGACCTTCGACTTGGTCTTCTGCGGTTCGCGGCCCTTGCGGACCAGCTGGTTGATCGTAGGCATGAAGGACTCTTCACCTTGGTTGCGGGCGCGGCAAGAACCAGGTGAAGCTTTGCGGAATATCTCATCCAGCATCGGGCAAGGCCGGTGAAGCCTCGCGCCGGGGCGCTGCATGAGCCGAAAACGCTCCACCCGGGGCAAGTCGCCACCGGGTTACTTTGACGGCTGACGGCGAGGACCGGTCCAGACCCCGATTCGGAAGACTGGACCAAACACAAGAGGGACCCACGAATGACGGCCAAAACCGCCTTCGAGGCCCCACTTGCCGCGCACCGGCAATGTTCAGCTCTGATGAACCGACTGGCCGATGGCCGTTCGGGACGCCGCGCCCTTAGGCCGGAACCGCCCGCCGGTCAAGCATCAAGCCGCCGGCGGGCAGGATCAGCCTGCGCTATTCCGCTGCCTCCGCAAGCGGGACGCCACGGCGGATGATGGACCCGACCGAGTGATCGAGCATGGCCAGCGCCACGTGCAGCCAATCGTCCATCGCGGCAAGTCCCCGCGCGGAAAGCCGCACGAACGTCCGCCTTCCGTCGCGCCCGTCCTCTTCGCGCTCGACCAGCCCGCGTGCCTCGAGGATGCGCAGCCAGCGCAGCGCTGTCGTCGGCGGGACATTGGCCCCGATGCAGGCGCTGGTGGTCGGTACCGGGCGGCCTTCACGCGTGGCAACGTAGAGATCGAGCAGGATGTCCCACGTCGGTTCCCCGAACAGGTCGCCGGGCAAGTGGCGATCACGGCGGCGACGGATCGCGTACATCTCGCGGGCAAAGGCGAGCAGGGCTTCAGGCGTGATCCGCGCGGAGGACTCATGCAGGCCTGCGGCGAGCGATGCGGTCACTTCCGGCCCCGGTGCGCGTCCGGCTTCGCCGAGCGGATCCTGCGCGGCCATGGCCTCGGCAAGAACGGCGGGGCTGGCGCGGCGCAGGGCAGCCCTGCGGCGACCGCGCTCATGGCGGCGAACGAGGTGTCCGCTCATACGAGCCGCCACGAGTGATAGCGGCCAATACGGCGCTGGCGCTCGACATGCGCCCCCGTGCCGATTGCCAGCACGACCAGCTGGAACAGAAAAGGCATTTGCGTCATCGTCCAATAGGCTCGGCGGACCATGTCCACGTCCCAGAGCTTTGCGACATGGCCGAGCACGACAAGCACCTGTGAGGCAGAGACCCACAGCGGCCAGCCGCGATTGGCATAAAGCGCAACCCAGAGCAGGGAAAAGAAGGCCCAGGTATCGATCACCAGGTGTCCCGGGTTGACCGTGTACCAGGCCGGATCGCCGAACAGCATATGATTACCCACATCCAACACGAATGTGGAGAGCAGCACCGTCGCCACCAGCTTTTCGGGTTCGTCTCCCTTGCGGGCCGCGAACAGCACGGTGGCGATCAGGGCTAAGCGAAGAATCCAGAGCCAGATCATGGCAGTTCAGGATCCCGAGCATCTGGACCGAACCGACATCACGCCGCCTGAGCCGCAACCGCCATGCCAGCCGCTGCAGCTTCGGCGTCTTCGAGCCGCGCAGACGGCGGACAGGCATCGTTGCCACCGCAGGTTTCGACGGCGATCGTGCTCAGGCGGCCGTGCACACGGGCCAGTTCACCGCCCGCGTCGAGCATGGCCTGCTGGCTCTTGAGCAGCCGCATCAGGGCATCCTGGCCAAGGAACGGAGCAACGCCGGTACCGCGGCGAGCGCCGAGCATCGTCTGCAGCAACTGTGCCTGAAGCAGCAGCGCTTCGTCCAGTGCGGCTTCGGCCTGCTGCAGATCGCGGGCAATCCGCAGCTGCGCGACCGAAAGCGGCATCTCAGGCGTACTCTGGGTAGGAAATGCAGTCATCACTTTCTCTCCGAGCCTGGAGCCCACCTGCGGGCCCACGTCTGCCAACAAGGTGGAGAGGTTCGCGCCGGATCAGTGGGCGATGATCTGCGACAACTGCGCAAACATCGCGAGACCGCCCATGACGATCAGGATCAGGAACATCGCGAAGATCGCAATCGTCCCAAGCCGGATATAGGTCCCGTAAGGCCCGTCGAACATCTCCGGGAGGACGTGATGGTAAGGTTCGGCCAATGCCTCACCGCTCTGGACCGCAACCTTCGCCAGTGCTTCCTTGCGGTCAGGCGGGCTTTCGAGCCAGTCCACCTTGTCTTCCCGCATCGGTTCCTGCAGGTCATCAAGTGGCGGCGCTACGTCGGAAAAGTCATATACGGATCGTTCGTATACGGCCGCGACAGTGGCGGGAGTTGCCACCAGACGGCGATAGGCCTGCGCCACCTCGCTGCGCGTCGCGACGCCCAGCTTGGCACGCGCCAGCAGGATGCGTTGATCGACGGTGTGGTGCGAGATACCGAGGATGCGCGAAATCTCTTTCGAGGTCTTGTGTTCGATGAGGAGATCGAGAACGGCACGCTGCTTGTCGGTCAAGGATGCCAGGATGTCTTCGCGAATCTCCAAGTCGGCCGACTCGGAACGCGGTGAACCAGCTTGGTCCGGACGGGCGTAGGCAGGCGCCAAATATGCCGAGTCGTCCGCACCCGGCGGGCGCGGCGATGCGACTCTATGTTCCGACTTGCCCATGTTTTCTTGTCACGACCCTGAAATCGCCAATCCGGCAGCAAAAATGGATTAATACCGGCTTGACCGCAAGAAGAACTCAACCGCAACGCCAATATGCTGGGCAAACCCGGCGCACCTGACATTGCCGACACGTGCAAAAAAACATAACCTTCACTAACGTAGGTTAAATGAGCTATTAACCGGGGAATAGGGATAACATGCGGCCGAGGATGTTCGCACGGCGAACCGGAAAGGTTCTGGCGACCAGTCGGGCGGCCATGGCCCTCGTGTTTCTTGTCTCGCTCGCCCTCGATCCATCAGCACCGGAGCGGAGCAATGTAGCCATTTATTCCATGCTTGTTGCCTACCTTGCTGGCGCTGCGGTGATGATCATGATCGCCTGGCGCAGCTGGTGGTGGGAATTCCGCCTTGCCCCCTGGGTCCACGGTATCGATACGCTTGCCTTCGTGCTCGCGGTCTACCTTTCCGAGGCGGACAAGGCCGATTTCAACAGTCCGTTCATGGCGCTCACCGCCTTTCTACTGATCAGCGCCACCTTGCGCTGGGGCTGGTTCGCGGTGGCCTGGACATCGGTCGCGCTGGTCACCCTCAACGTGCTGATCGGCACGGGCATGTTCATCGCCGGGATGCCGATTGATCTCTACCGCTACGGGCGGCGGCTGATGTATCTCGGCGTACTCTCGATCATGATGGTCTGGTTGAGCGGCGAACAGCGCGGGCCGCGCGCGACCGCGATGCCGCGCACGCCGGGCACGCCGGGTGAGCGGCGCAATGCCATTCTGGTCGAGACACTGACCTTCGCGCGGGTTGCGCTGCAGGCGCGCGGTGCCGCGATCGCGGTGCCGCACGGCGAGGAGCCCTGGACCGAATTGCTGCGCGATTCCGGCTATGCGGTTGTTTTGGACAGGCTTGGGCCCGAAGCACTTGAAGGCAGCTTCGGGGAGCCAGACCGTGCCGCCCTGATCGATCGCAAGCGCGGACGGCGGATCATCAGCCGGCCCAGTTCCTATCCGCTGGCCATCCCCGGTCCGGTCAATGCGCCGCTTGCCGCACATTGCGGGATCGAGGAAGCGATGATCGTCACGTTCGAGACGGCGGCCGGCCCCGGCCAGCTGCTGATCTGGGGCATCCCGGACATGTGCGTTGACGACCTGCCACTCGTCGAGGCGATCGGCCGCCACCTGAGCACCGAGCTGGACCGCGAGGATCTGGCCGAGCTGGCCCAGGCCGCCTCGGCCGCGGCGCTGCGCGATGCGCTGGCGCGCGACCTCCATGACAGTGTCGCCCAGTTCCTCGCCGGCACCCTGTTCCGGCTTGAGGCCCTTTCGCGCTGGATCCGCGAGGGACATGATCCGACGGCCGAGATCAACGACCTCAAGGCCGCGCTGCGGCGCGAACAGGGCGAGCTGCGCGCTATGATCCAGCGGCTGCGGCGCGGTGAGGAAGGCGACCGGCGCACCGACCTTGTCGAGGAGATGGAAACCCTGCTCGGTGAGATGAGCCAGCATTGGCAGATCGCCGTGCGGCTCGACGCGCAGGTTCGGCCAATGCCGGTCTCGATCGGTCTTGCCCACGAGTTGCGACAGGTGCTGCGCGAAGCGGTCGCCAATGCCGCACGCCACGGCAGCTGCCAGGAAGTGATCGTCGCCGTCGGCACCGGAGGGCCGGGACTGACCCTGCGCATCGCCGACGACGGCGAAGGCTTCCCAGCCGACCGGCCTTTGCCCCGTCCGCGATCAATCAGCGAACGGGTCGAGGCTCTGGGCGGAACGCTTTCAATCTGCCATAATCACCCCGGCGCGTTGCTCGACATTGCCTTGCCCAATAGGATTGCCTGATGATTCCCGTTCTTGTTGCCGATGATCACGGCTTCATTCGCGCCGGTGTGGAAGCCGTGCTGCGCGGCAGCCGTTTCCAGGTGGTTGCCGCCACCGCGAGCGGCGAGGAAACCCTTGCCGCCATCGCCACCCATGATCCCGCGATCGTGCTGCTCGATATCAACATGCCGGGCATGAACGGGGTTCAGGCGCTCGAAGCCCTGCGCTCAAGGGGGGACAAGCGCGCGGTGGTGCTGTTGACGGCCGGAATCAACGACCGCCAGCTGCTCGCCGTGATGCGCGCGGGTGTCGAAGGCATCGTTTACAAGGATGGTGCCGAGGGCGGCCTCGTCGAGGTGCTCGACAAAGTACAGGCGGGCGGGAAGGCTATCGACGCCGCCCTGCTGCAGCGCGCGCTAGACCTGTCGCTCAGCGCGGACAACGGCGGGCCGCTCGAGCGGCTCAACCAGCGCGAGCGGCGCATCGCCCGGCTGGTCGCACGCGGCATGCGCAACCGCGATATCGGTGCGGAGCTGGGCATCGGCGAAGGTACCGTGAAAGTCTATCTCCACGCGATGTACCAGAAGCTGGGCATCGAGAACCGCACCGAGCTGGCCTTGCTCGCCGTGAACGATCCGGGCGAGTAGGTTCGCCCGCCGGCCGGTTCAGGCCGGTTCGAGAACCACCGTGGCGGCGGCGGTATTGCTGATCGGCACGTGATAATTGCGCATGACCATCGCCTGCGGCGCCTCCCCCAGCGCGCCGCGCGCGGCGATCCAGTTGAGGATCTCGACACCTTGCGTGCCGGCCAGTTCGGCCACTTCCTCTGCGGAATGCGTCGTCAGCGCGGCTGGATCGTCCGCGAGATGATCGAGACAGAAACGGTCGTAGTCCGGGTTCATGAAGCCGGCGCGCGCACCTTCAAGCTGGTGCGAAAGGCCGCCGGTGCCCATGACCACGATCCGCTCATCGCCCTTCCAGCTGCGCAGAGCCCGGCCGACCGCACGCCCGAGCGCAAGGCAGCGGCGCGGCGAAGCCAGCGGGAACTGCACCGTATTGATCGCGATCGGCACGAGCCTGACCGGCCAGGCCTCTGCATCGGGCCACGCCAGCTCGAACGGGATCGACAGCGCATGGTCGACCAGCATCTTCTGGCAGGTGGTGATGTCGAACTCGGCCTCCACCAGCGTTTCGATCACGTGCCAGGAGAGGTTGGGGTGCCCCTCGAAGCTCTTGTAGACGGGCAGACCCCAGCCCTCATCGGCGTTGTCGTACCGCGGTGCCGCACCGACCGCGAAAGTGGGCATGGCATCTAGGAAGAAGTTGAGGCCGTGGTCATTGTAGAACACGACCGCGACATCGGGGGCGGCATCGGCAAGCCACTGCCGGACGGGCGGAAATCCGTCGAAGAAGGGCTTCCAGTATTCCGCCTGCTGATCACCGCGCTGGATCGCGCCGCCGATCGAGGGAACGTGGCTGGTGAAATACCCGCCGACAACCTGTGCCATCACGCATTCTCCCGCTGGCGGGCAGAGGCGGACGGCCGCGACCCGATATGCAAGCCGCCCAGAGCGGGATCGACCCCGGCACGCGCGGCGACGAGCATGGCCTTGAAATCGTCCACGCTGCGACCGGTCTGGAGCGCGCCGAGGTCCTGCACGTTGAGCCCCAGAATGCCGGCCAGCTTCGCGAGATAATAGACATTGCCGCCGGCCGCGAGCATGGCCAGCACATCGCGCGCTGCAACAGCGGCGCGCTGTTCCCCGGTCAGGCCATACTTGCGGCAGTAGGCCTCCTCGTCAGCCAAGAAGGCAGCGCGGTTCGCGGCGTTGTTGAACGAAAAGCACATTGCATTGAGCTCGAACCCCCGGATCGCGAGGTCACCGTCAAACAAGGCCGTGCCGGGGATCGAGCGCCGCAGGGTTCGGCGATCCGTGGCCGATGCGCAAGGGGTGCTGGATGCAGAAGACATGGACACTTCTCTCGCAGAAAGGCCGGGCAGCCCCGGCATCTCTTGCTAGCAACACCTGGGCGAGCGGGATTTGACCGATGTCAATCCGACCGAACCGATTGTGAAAAGTCACGCGTTAGGCATAGTTACGTAACGGATGATCCTGATTGCGAGGAACCATGCACAAAGCCAAGTCAACCGACATGGCCCTTACCAATGCCGAGCGGCAGCGCCGCTATCGCCAGAAGCTGAAACTGCGCGCTTCGCCAGACGGCGTGGGCGAGCAGGCGCGCGTGGCGGCCGAACGCGCGGTCCAGGCGCTATGGGCGTTTCACCAGCGTCCCGGCCCCGGGGGGATCGACTGGTCGGCGATCGATGGATGCACGACGATCGCACAATATCGATCCGAACTGGAGCGAAGCCCGGCCAATCTGATCCAGGCCGCGCGGGCATTTCTGCCAGATTTCGCGGGCCTGACGCCCGATGAAGCGCGCGCCATCGCAGTGATCATCGAGATTTCCGATGCGCTGCGGCTTGCCCCGCGCCGCCACCGCCCCTGAGAACGCCTGAGCCGGCATCCTGCGCGGGCAGGAGATGCTGCCATTCCAGATGCCTAATCCGGGGTTAATGGCGTTTATTCTCTCCTGCACAACCTTCCACGTCCAGTCACCGCCTCGCCGCTGGCAACCGCACTTCCGAGTCGTTTGAATCGGATTTCGATCAGAGGCATTTATTCTGTATTTACCAAGGTCTGTAACAGAACGTCGCTAACCCCCGCCGGCGCCATTGAGGATGTAATGGCGCTTGCTGCGGCAGTTTCGATGGGATAGCCGCCGGCCGTCAGGAGAAATATGAGCGTCGACCGTCAGTTTATGCGGCTCTTTGCGGCGCGCTATCGCGGCAGCCTGATCCTTGTCGCAATCGCCAGCGTGATGCTGAATGTTCTCGTGTTTGCGGGTTCGGCATACATGCTGCTCGTATATGATTCCGTTTTGCCGAGCCGCAGTGTGCCCACCCTGATCGGCCTGTTCGGCATGTTGCTGCTGGTCTACGCGTTCCAGTCGGTGTTCGAGGCGATCCGCGGCGAAGCGCTGCTCGGCATTGCCAACGGCGTGCACGACGACCTGTTCGAGGCGGTGCACTACGCCACCGTCACCCGCCCCCTTCGCGCGGGCGCGGAAAAAGGGGACGGGCTGCAGTTCACGCGCGACCTCGATTCCATCCATACCTTTCTTGCCGGACAAGGCCCTGTCGCGCTGATCGATCTGCCATGGGTCATCATGTTCATGATCGTGCTGTTTGCCCTGCACTGGTGGCTGGGTGTGACGGCGCTGGCCGGCGTCTTCATCATGGCGGGCATTGCCATCATATCCAATCGCCGCACGCAGGCGGGTTCGCGCGAACTGGCAAACATCACCGGGCGCCGTTCGGCCGCGGCGCTATCGGAAATCCGCTTTGCCGAAAGCGCACTGGCGATGGGTATGCAGGAACGGCTGGTGGCCCGCACCGCGGGCTGGGAAACGGGCTTCATCGAAGCACAGTCCTACCTTTCGCGTACGGTCACCCGGCTGGGCGGCGCAAGCAAGGCGTTCCGCATGCTGCTGCAATCGCTGATCCTGTCGGTCGGCGCGCTGCTGGTGATCGATGGCAAAGCGAGTGGCGGCGTCATCCTCGCGTCCTCGGTGCTGTCCGGCCGCGCGCTGGCGCCGGTCGATCAGGCAATCGCCAACTGGAAAGGCCTTGTCGCCGCGCGGACGGGCTGGGGCCGCATCGCGCAGGCCGTCGCCACCTTCCGCAAGCCTGCGCAGCGCGGCGTCACATTGGAGCGGCCTTCGGGCGAGCTTGCGGTGCGTGATATCTGGGTGGCGCCTCCGGGCACGCAGCGCTTCACGCTTTCGGGCGTTTCCTTCTCGCTCACGCCGGGCCAGGTGCTCGCCGTGATCGGCCCGAGTGCCGCCGGCAAGACGACGCTGGTGCGCGCGATTCTCGGCATCTGGAAGCCCAACCGCGGCGAAGTGCGGCTGGACGGCGCCACGCTGGACCAGTGGGATCCGGAAACGCTCGGCAGCTACTTCGGCTATGTGCCGCAGACGGTCGACCTTGTGGACGGCACGATCGGCCAGAACATCGCGCGCTTCGATCCCGAGGCGACGTCCGAGGGCATCATGGCCGCAACGAAGGCGGCCGGCATGCACGAAGTGATCCTCGCGCTGCCCGATGGCTATGAAACCCCGGTTTCGGCAGGCGCGGTGGAGCTTTCCGCAGGCCAGCGCCAGCGGGTCGGCCTTGCCCGCGCGCTGTATGGCGATCCGTTCCTCCTCGTGCTCGACGAAGCCAATTCGAATCTCGACGCGGCTGGCGATGCCGCACTGGCGAACGCAATTGCCGGGATGCGCGCGCGCGGCGGGATCGTGATCATGATCACCCACCGTCCGGCCACGCTCGGCCCCGCAACTCATCTCGCCGTGATCAATGCCGGCCGTCTTGCCGATTTCGGCCCGCGCGACGAAGTGCTCCAGCGCATGCAGGCGCAGAGCGGCCCCGGCGGGACAGCTGGGCAAGTCCCGCAGGCCGCGCCGGCTGGCGAAACGCCCGGTGAAAACAATTCGGCCAAGGAAGCCACCGCATGAACATGCCGACCACCATTTCCGACCCCGCGCGCCAGTTGCTGCCGGTGTTCGGCGAGGAAGGCGCGGAGAAGGCGAACTCGCCGGTCCTGCTCAAACGCCTGCTCTATACTGTCGGCGGGCTGTTCCTCGTGCTCTTCCTGCTGGCTGCACTCATCCCGATGGGCGGCGCCGTGATCGGCGGCGGCTCGGTCGGCGTGGAATCGCGCGTGAAGCGCATCGCCCACCCGACCGGCGGCGTGATCAAGGCGATCTACGTCCGCAACGGCGAACACGTGAAGCAGGGCCAGTTGCTGATGCGGCTTGACGACCGGGTGACCGGCGCCGATGCGACTTATTCCAACCTAACGGTCGAACAATTGCTCGCGCAGCGCGCGCGGCTCGAGGCAGAGCGGCTCGGCTCGGGCACGCTGGTGTTCCCGCCCGAGCTGACGAACTCGAAGAGCCCCACGGCGTCGAAGGCCATGACCGACGAGGCGCGTTTGTTCGCGATCCGCCAGACTGAGGAAGCGGGGCTGCGCGCCCAGCTCGCCGCGCGGGTGCTGCAGTACAACGAGGAGATCCGCGGGCTGGAATCGCAGATCGCCGCGCTCAAGCAGCAGCGCAAACTGATCGAGCCCGAGCGGCAGGGCGTGAAGGACCTGTGGGACAAGCAACTCGTGACCATCAACCGGCTGAACCAGCTCGAACGCACGGCTGTCGATCTTGATGGCAATGTCGGCTCGTTGCAGGCGCAGATCGCGCAGGCCCGCGCGCGCATCACCGAAGCGCAGGAACAATCGATCCAGCTCGGGCAGACGCGGCGCGTGCAGGCGGGCACCGAGCTGGCGCAGATCAACACCGCGCTCAACCAGCAGCAGCTGCGCAGCGTGGCCGCATCCGACCAGCAGGACCGAAGCGAGATCCGCGCGCCCTATACCGGGGTGATCGAGAAGATCGCTTTTGCCGCGATCGGCGACGTGGTGCGCCCGGCCGAACCGCTCATGGAAATCGTGCCCGACCGCGATACTTTCGTGGTGGAAGCGATGATCAGCCCAGCTGACATCGACCAGACCATGAAGGGGCAGACCGCTCGGGTGCTCTTCACCTCGTTCAACCGGCCGACCACGCCCGAAATCCTCGGCAAGGTGAGCTATGTGGCGACCGATCGCACCGAGAATCGCGAAACCGGACAGGCCTTCTACACGGTGCGGATCGAGGTCGACCTCGCGGCAGCAAGGAAGGAAGGCCTCGTGCTGCGCAGCGGCATGCCTGCCGAAGTTTACATCGAAACCGGCAACCGCTCGATGCTTTCCTACCTTACGAAGCCGTTCATGGACCAGTTCATGCGCGCCTTCCGCGACAACTGAGCAGCGCGGCGATGATACCTACCCTGCCTTTGCGCGCCATGCTTCTGGCCGCCTGCGCCGCCTGTGCCGCCGTGGTCCCGGCCTTCGCCGAGGATTCGGGGCTGCCTGCGGTAACGATACAGGACCCGCCCGACAGCGGCGTGCGGGCTGGCACCTACGGCACCGACGACCCCGACAGCGGGCGCGATCCGGGTGATATCAGGGGTGATGCGGCGGACAACGCCGACGACAGCGCGATTTCGGAAGCAGACCGTATCGCGCTACGCCCCGAACTCCCGGCAGAAACCCCGGCCGATGTGCTGGAGCGCGCGACCAGCGGGGCGCCGGTCACCTCGCTGACTGATGCACTGCGGCTTGCCTACTGGACCGCACCTTCGCTGCTGGCACAGCGCTCGACAGTGAGGAGCTTCGACTACCGTATCGCGCAGGCCCGGGCGAACTACGGCCCCCGGCTGAATTACAGCCTCGCCACCACCTTCCAGAGCGACCGCTTCGATTCGCGTGTGGGGCTGCCCGTTGCCCTGTCCGGCTGGACCACGGCCGCGTCCGCCGTGCTGACGCAGCCGATCTTCACGTTTGGCCGCAACGCGGCCCAAGAGCGCAACTCGGCAGCGCAACTGGAGTTCCAGCGGCAGGTCCTCCGCTCGACCGAGCAGCAGGCGCTGCTCGATGCGATCACGAGCTACATCGGCGTGCTGCGGGACCGGGCTGCCGTGCTGATCGCCAAGGACAACCTTGCCGCGCTGGAACGCCAGCTGAATGACAACAAGGCGCGGCTTGCGGTGCGCGAAGTGACCGCGACCGATGTGCAGCAGATTTCCACCCGCGTCGCGCTGGGGCAGGCGCAGGTCTATTCGGCGCAGCGCGATGCCGCCTCGAGCGAGGCGAACTTCCTGCGCATGGTCGGCGTGCCGGCGGGTGATCTGGTGCCGCCCAATCCGCTGCAGTTGCCGGTGCGGCAGCTGGAGGACGCCTATGCCTATTCGGAGCTGCACAGCCCGGTGATCCTCGCGGCGCAAGCCCGCGAAAAGGTTTCCCGGGCCAGTTTGGCGGCGGCCAAGTCCGATCTCATGCCCCGCATCGATTTTCAGGGCAGTGCGAGCTACGGCTCGCAAAGCGCCTATAGCGACGACTTGCGGCAGCGGGGCCTGCGCGGGCAGTTCGTCATCTCCGGGCCGATCTTCGAAAGCGGGCTCCGCCGCGCGCGGGTGAGCGAAGCCGCAGCGGCCAACGATGCAGATTGGCGCCTGCTCGACGCATCCCTGCGGGAAAACCGCGCAAACCTTGCCGCATCGTGGAACGATTGGCAGGCGCAGCAGGCCGCCATCGCCAGCTACCGTTCGGCGGAGGACTCGGCGCGCAAGGCCTATGAGGGCGCGGTTCTCCAACAGCGCGCGGGCCTCATCACGACGCTCGACGTGCTCGACCTCGCGCGCGAGCTGCTGGTGGCGCGGAGCAATTCGAACACCGCGATCGCCAACGCCTATATCGCCAAGGCCCGGGTGCTGGCTGCAGCCGGCGCGCTCGAGCAGAGTTGGCTGATGCCCGATGCCGCGCGTTATGATGTGGACCGGCATCTCAGGAAGGTCACGCACAACGGCGATGTGCCGATCTACACGCCCGTCGCCCGCGCGGTCGAGACCGCGGGCGCGATCGGCAGCACGGCAACGCGCCCGGTGCGCGATCCGGCCGGTGCGCGAACGGCCGCGCCGATCGTGATTCTGCCGGCGGACAAGCTGGTGGCACCGGCACCCTCGCCCGCCGATCCAGCCCCCGCCGCAGCACCAGCAAATCCATCAAACTGACTTCGCGCTTTGCCGCCTTGCCAAAGGGGGAAAAATAACACTCGCAAGTCTCCGGCGGCAGGAGTAGCGGCGCGCCGATGGACCACAACGCGATTCAGGATGGCGCGCCTGCGGGCGGGGAGCCCGTGTCCGGCCCGGTAGAGGATACAGCGGGAGCTGCAGCCCCGGGGGATACCCACGCGGGCCATGGCCACCAACGCGAAGGTCTTGCCACGTTGGCCGTCGGCGCGATCGGCGTTGTCTTTGGCGATATCGGCACCTCGCCGCTCTATTCGCTCAAGGAAAGCTTCATTGGCCATCACCCGCTGAAGGTCGATCAGGCGCACATATTCGGCGTGCTCAGCCTCGTGTTCTGGACGATGATCCTGATCGTGACGGTGAAGTACGTGTTCATGATCCTGCGCGCGGACAACAAGGGCGAAGGCGGCAGCCTTGCCCTGCTCGCCCTGGTCAGCCGCTGCATGGCGGATACGCGCCTGACCTATCTCATGGTCATGCTTGGCCTGACCGCCACGGCGCTGTTCTTCGGCGATGCGATCATCACGCCGGCGGTTTCCGTGCTTTCGGCAGTGGAAGGGCTGACTGTCGTCCACCCCGCCTTCGAAAAGCTGGTGCTGCCCATCTCGATCGCGATCCTGTTCGGCCTCTTTGCGATCCAGTCGCGCGGGACAGCGGCGGTGGGCAAGCTGTTCGGCCCGATCATGGTGATCTACTTCCTGTCCATCGCCGCGCTCGGCGTGACGGGGATCATGCAGGCGCCCGAGATCCTCTGGGCGCTCAATCCGGCTTACGCCGTGCATTTCTTCGCGATGGACCCGATGCTGGCCTTCCTCGCGCTCGGCTCGATCGTGCTGGCGGTGACCGGCGCCGAGGCGCTCTATGCCGATATGGGCCACTTCGGCCGCCGCGCGATCATGGTGGCGTGGCTCTACGTGGCCTTCCCGTGCCTGCTGATCAATTATCTCGGCCAGTCGGCAATGATGCTGCGCCATCCGGAAACGGTGGAGAACCCCTTCTTCCTGCTCGCGCCCGAAGTGCTGCGCCTGCCGCTGGTGCTGCTGGCGACGATGGCGACGGTGATCGCGAGCCAGGCCGTGATTTCAGGCGCGTTCTCGGTTTCGCAGCAAGCGGTGCAGCTGGGCTATCTGCCGCGCATCCGCATTCTCCACACGAGCGCAAGCGCGGCCGGGCAGATCTATGTGCCGATGGTGAACTGGGCGCTGCTCGTCCTCGTCGTGCTGCTGGTGCTGAGCTTCCGCACTTCAGGCAACCTCGCATCGGCCTACGGTATCGCGGTCACGGGCACGATGTTCATCACCGCCTGCATGTTCGGCGTGCTGGCGTTTGTCGTGTGGAAATGGCCGCCGCTGGTGGCGGGCTTCTTCACCGGCCTGTTCCTGCTGGTGGACGGCGCCTATTTTGCCTCCAACGTGACCAAGATCCCCGATGGCGGGTGGTTCCCGCTGGTCGTCGCCGCGATTGCCTTCACCATGCTGACGACCTGGGCCACAGGTCGGCGCATCCTGCGCGAACGGCTCGCCGAGGATTCGATGCCGTTCGACATCTTCCTCGGCTCGGTCTGCCAGAAGGTGCGCCGCGTGGCCGGGACTTCGGTGTTCCTCGCTTCCAATGCGGAAGGCATTCCGCCGGCGCTGCTGCACAACCTCAAGCACAACCATATCCTGCATGACCGGGTGGTGGTGCTGACGGTGGAGACGCAGAACGTGCCGCACGTGCCCCCCGAAAAGCGGCGCGAAGTGGAAGATCTGGGTCACGGATTCTACCGCATGATCATCCGCATCGGCTTCATGGACGAGGCCAATGTGCCCGCCGAACTGGCAGCCGAGACGCGCGCCGGCGGGGCCTTCAAGCCGATGGAGACAAGCTACTTCCTCGCTCGCCAGACGCTGATCGCCTCGAAGCGGCCGGGCATGGCGCTCTGGCGCGAGAAGCTCTTCGCGTGGATGGTGCGCAATGCCGAAAGCGCGATGGTGTTCTTCCGCCTGCCGACCAACCGGGTGATCGAGCTGGGCAGCCAGCTGGAAATCTGATCGCCGGTCTGCGGAAAGAAGGAAGGGGTTTCTCGCAGAGACGCAAAGGAAGTGGAGACCGCAGAGATGAACACGGCGGCTTCGCCGCTTTGGAAATCCATCCGTGATGCCCGAAGACCAAACGAACCAAGGCACAGCGTCTCTGCGCGCGCTGCTCCCTCTGCGTCTCTGCGCGAAACACTCTTCCCTTTACAGACCCAGCTCCACCACCGCATCCGCCAGCCGCGCGACATCGGCGCGGTCGTGGCTCACAAGCAGGATCGGCAGCGCCAGTTCGGCGCGGATGCGTTCGATCACCGCGATGATCGCCTCGCGCCGCGCATCGTCCAGCGCCGTCAGCGGTTCATCCATCAATAGGAAGCGCGGGCCGGAGAGCAGTGCCCGCCCGATGGCGACACGCTGGGCCTCGCCGCCCGAAAGCGTGCGCGGGCGGCGATCGAGCAGCGGCGCGATATCGAGGAACGCTGCTGCTTCCTCCAGGCTCATGAAGCGGCGTTCGGGCGGCGCGAGCGTGTGGCCATAGAGCAGGTTGTCACGCACGCGGCGGTGCGGGAAAAGGCGCAAGTCCTGAAACACCATGCCGCAGGCGCGCTGCTCTGGCGGAAGGTTCACGCCCGCTGCGCTGTCGAAAAGCACCACGCCGCCAACCACGATCCGGCCTGCGCCGGGTCGCAGCAAGCCCGCGATAGCCTCCAGCACGCTCGATTTGCCTGCACCCGATGGGCCGACCAGCGCGGTGATGCCCGCCGGCGCTGTGAAACGGCAGGCGATCACGCGCTCCCCGCGCTGCAGGGTCACGTCGATATCAAAGGACATGGCCGCCCCTGCCGCTGCCGGAAGCGCGGCTCAGCGCTTCGGAGGCAACCAGCGCCGCCAGCGAAAGCGCCACGGCCATCAGCGCCAGCCGCCAGACCGCGCTATCGCCTTCAGGCAGCTGGAGCGCGGCATAGATCGCGAGCGGAAGCGTGCGGGTTTCCTCCGGAATGTTCGAGACGAACGTGATCGTCGCGCCGAACTCGCCCAGCGAGCGCGCGAAGCCGAGCACTGCGCCCGCCAGTACACCCGGCGCGGCAAGCGGCAGCGTGATGGTGGTGAACGTGCGCCAGCGCCCCGCGCCCAGCGTGCGCGCGGCCTGCTCGAGCCGGGGGTCGACCGCTTCGAGGCTCAGGCGGATCGCGCGGACCATCAGCGGCAGCGCCATGACCGCAGCAGCGATGGCAGCACCGGTCCAGCGGAAGAGAACTTCGACGCCGAACACAGCGAGCAGCCGCCCGCCAGGTCCCTCGGGCGCGAAGGCGATCAGCAGCAGCCAGCCGATCACGACAGGCGGCAGCACCAGCGGCAAGTGGACAAGGCCATCCAGCAGGATCTTGCCGGGAAAGCGCAGCCGCGCGAGGATCCACGCAAGGCCGAACGCCACCGGCAGCGCGCCCGCAATCGCAGCGAGGCTGACCTGCAGCGAGAGCATCACGATGCCCCACTCTTCGGCGGTCATGCCCATCCCGGTCCCGGCCCCGCTCAGCGCGTGCCGAAGCCGTAGCGGCGAAAAATGCCCTTGCCTTCCGCCGAAAGGAGGAAGCGGCGGAAGGCTTCGCCCTCGGGATTGCTCGAGGCCGTGAGGCGGGCGAGCGGGTAGACGATCGGCGCGTGGACGTTCGCCGGAATCCAGCCGACCACGCGGACCGAGCCTTCGGCTGCCGCGTCCGTGGCATAGACGATGCCGAGGGGGGCGGCGCCCCGCGCCACCAGCGCCAGCGCCGCGCGCACGTTTTCAGCGCGGGCCAGGCTGCCTTCCACGCTCGGCCAGACCTTGAGCCTGGTCAGCGCGTCCTTGGCATAGCGGCCGGCAGGAACCGCATCGGGATCGGCTAGCGCCAGCCGTCCGCCACCAAGCGCTGCCGCCAGCGGAAAGCCGGGCCGCACCAGCAGGCTTGCGCGGCTCTTGACCGGCGCGACGATCACCAGCCGGTTGGTGAGCAGATCGGTGCGCGTTGCCGAAACGATCAGGTTGCGCGCGGCGAGATAGTCCATCCACTCCTGATCGGCGGAGAAGAAGAGATCGGCCGGGGCCTTGGCTGCAATCTGGCGCGCGAGTGCGGACGATGCCGCGAAAGACAGCACCGGTTTCGGGTGGCCCTTCTTCGCCCAGCTTTCCGCCGCAGCGGAAAGCGCTTCCTGCAGACTGGAAGCCGCCAGTACGAGCGGGCCGCGGGGCTCGGCATGGGCGGGCGTGACCAGCGCCGTCAGCAGGAGAAGGCACAGGGCAAGACCATGGCGAAAGCGGCGCAGCGGTGACAGCAAGGGAGGCTCCAGTCAGCTATATCCCAAGGTATACAAGCCCGCGCCAAATTGCCTAGAGCGAATTCGGCGCCTATGCTCACCGCGATTGGCGATTTCTTGCGCTGTCATATTCGTTTCACCGTCTCAGCCGAAGGCTCGCCGATGCTCCGTCTCAGCCCCATCCTTGCCCGCACGCTGCCGGCAGCAGCCGCTCTTGCCGCGCTGGCGGCCTCACCCGCCATGGCCGCCGACGATGCGGGATCGATCTGGCACAGCGCCGGTACGGTCGCCCCGGTCGATGCGGCGCGCGAGCCGGTCTATGGGCAACCCGCCAGCGATTTCAGCGTGATCGTATGGCTCGATCCCGAATGCCCTTATTGCAAGATGCTGGGGCGCACGCCGGAAAAGGTCGTCGATGCAAGTGGCGGCCGGGTGAATCTGGTGGTGCGGCTGCTTCCGCTTCCGATGCACGGGCGGGCGGCGTTCATTGCGGCGGCAACCGCGATCTGCGTCGGCCGGCAGACACCCCCGGCCGGCTATTACCGCTTCCTCGATCGCTACATGGAACTGACCGCAACCAACGGCGCCGGGCTTCCCCAGGCGAGCGGAACCAGTGTGGAAGCCCTGGCGCGCGAAGCCGGTGTGAGCGACATGGCCGCGCTCGATACCTGCGTCCACGCGCAGGAGACGATTCAGGCGCTGGGCCGGGAATTCAGCGCTGCCGATGCCGCCGGGGTCACCGGCACGCCTGCCATCGTGGTGCGCGACAATCGCTCCGGTTCGATGGCGATGACCGAGGGCGCGATCCCCGCCTCGGAAATCACCGCCGTGATCCGGACACTGGGCGCGCGCGGGGCAGATTGAAAAGTGGCGGCGGAAGCCGAAGCTGCCGCCGCCAGGAGAGGGGGAGTGTAACGCTGGCCTGCATGGCAGGAGCGGGATGCTTTCTTCTATGCTCGCCATGGTGAATTTTTGATGAATTCGCCAATCCGGTTGCAATTCTCCTTCGATTGCTGACCGCTATGGGCCAAGAATCTCACGGAAATCCGACCAACGCGCCACGAGTGCCCTTGTTGCGGAAAGGTGCGTTTTCGGCCAAGTTTCAGTGCGAAGCAGCGCCGGGGATGAATAACAAGGTGCGCGTGTTGAGAACGGACAAGTCACTCGCCGCGCATCGTCGCCGGGTCGCCGCTCGCGGGCCTTCCTGCACGCCGCGCGGAGCTCGATAGTTCGTGTCCGATCTCAGCAGTTCCTTTACCGTTCGTGCCGATAGTGCCGGGCATGAGCCAACGGGCAGAACCGACATCAGCCACCTGGATGGTGCCGGCGTGAACAAGCCGGGGCCGGATCGCAGCGGCAACTCGGGGGCACCGGCGGGCACGGACGGATTCGCGGGAAATCCGGCCGATGCCTCCTCGGGTCTCGTGGCCATCCTGCGCCGCGAAGCCGGGATGGCGGAAGAAGCGCTCGCCCGCGCGCGCCTGGTCGAGGCCGAAACCGGTGAAACGCTCGACAAGATCGTCACGCGGCTCGGCCTCATTTCGGAGGATGCCCTGGCAGAGGCGCTTGCCCGCGCGACGGGGCTGCCGCTGGTCGATGCGGCAAGCTTCCCGGCGGAGACCGCAACCGTTCCCGAGGTTTCGCCCCCCTTCCTGCGCGATCGCCGCGCCTTGCCGCTCAGCAGTGACAGCTCGGTCGTGGTGGTCGCCATGGCCAACCCGCTCGACCGTGAGGCGGTGGAAGGCATTGCCTTTGCCACCGGGCGGCGGGTCGAGCGCTGCGTCGCGCGCGGGGGCGATATCGACGCCGCGATCGACCGGCTCTACCGGACCGACGCCGCGACCGAAGTGGAAGACGAGGTCGACGAGGGCGATCTTGAGCGGCTGAAGGACCTGGTGAGCGACGCGCCGGTGATCCGCGCGGTGAACCGCCTCATTGCCGATGCCGTCGATGCCCGCGCGTCCGATATCCATCTCGAGCCGACCGAGGACCGCTTGTCCGTGCGTTTCCGCATCGACGGGCTGCTGCGCGATATGGCGCCCAAGCCCGCCACCATGCGCGCGCCGGTGGTGAGCCGCATCAAGGTCATGGCGGGCCTCAACATCGCCGAGCGGCGGCTGCCGCAGGACGGGCGGCTCAGGCTCTCGGTGCGCGGGCACGAGATCGACTTGCGCGTGGCGACGGCCCCTTCGATCCACGGCGAGAGCGTGGTGATGCGCATCCTCGATCGCGCGAACCTCGCGCTCGATCCCGGGTCGCTGGGTTTCGATGCCGATCTCGCAGCGCAATTCCTCGGCGCGCTCGCGCAGCCGCACGGGATCATGCTGGTGACGGGACCGACCGGCTCGGGCAAGACGACGACCCTCTACGCCGCGCTCGCGCATCTCAACGCGCGCGAGCGCAAGCTGATGACGATCGAAGACCCCATCGAATACCGCCTGCCCGGCGTGGTGCAGAGCCAGGTCAATCCGGTGATCGGCTATACCTTCTCCTCCGCGCTGCGCTCGTTTCTGCGGCAGGACCCGGACGTGATGATGGTCGGCGAGATCCGCGACAGCGAGACCGCGCAGATCGCGGTGCAGGCCGCGCTCACCGGTCACATGATCCTTTCGACACTCCACACCAACACCGCGGCGGGCGCGGTGACCCGCCTGCTCGACATGGGGGTGGAGCCGTTCCTCTTGTCCTCGGTGCTGACGGGCGTGCTTGCGCAGCGGCTGGTGCGGCGGCTCTGCCCGCACTGCCGCGAACCTTATGAGGCCGATCCGGCACTGCTCGAACGGCTGGGGATCACGCCCGATGCCGATCTGCACGATATCTTCTATCACCCGGTCGGCTGCCCGCAGTGCAAGGGATCGGGCTATGCCGGGCGCATGGCGGTGTTCGAATTCATCCGCATCGACCGCGAGATGGCCGGACTGATCCTGCACCGCGCCGATACCCGCGCAGTTGCGGCCGCCGCCGCACGCGCCGGATCCAGCACCTTGCGCGCCGATGGCATTGCCAAGGCACGGCAGGGCCTCACCGCGCTTGAAGAAGTGCTGCGCGTCGCGAGCGAGGACTGAGCGCGGTGGCAACCTTCCAGTACCGGGCGCTCGCGGCGAGCGGGGCCGCCGTTTCCGGCCAGATCGAGGCAGCCAGCCGCGAGGACGCCATCGCGGCGATGCGCAAGTCCGGCATGCGCCCGATCGAGATCGCCGATCGGAAACCGGGCACGGCAGCCCGGCGCGCGCGTGGCGGCCGGATGCCCTCGCGGCTGGTCACCAATGTCTTTGCCGAACTCGGCGTGCTGCTGCAGGCGGGCCTTCCGCTGGACCGGGCGCTGGCCATCGCGGTCGAGAATGTCGAACACCCCGCGCTGCGCGCGCGCCTTGGCGACGTGCTCGCCGCCGTGCGCGAAGGCAGACCGCTCTCCGCCGCACTCGCCGCGCATCCCGATCTCTTCCCCGGCCTTGCCCCCGCAATGACCGAGGCGGGCGAGGCCAATGGCAAGCTGGGTGAAGCCCTGGCGCGGCTCGCCCAGATGCTCGAACAGGCCGATGAACAGCGCCGCCAGATCGTCTCGGCGATGACCTATCCCGCCGTGCTCGCGGTCATTGCGCTGGGCGTCATCCTGCTCATGCTGCTGTTCGTGGTGCCCCAGTTCGAAGGGCTGTTCGCTTCGGCACCGCCGGGCAAGCTGCCCCCGGCCTCGCTCATGGTGATGGCAGCGAGCCGGTTCGTGCGCGCCCATGGCCTCATCATGCTGGCCGCGCTGGCAGGCGCCGGACTTGCCGCGCGGGCCGCGCTGGCGCGGCCGGGCGGCAGGGCCTGGCTCGACCGTGCCATCCTCGGCGTCCCGCAGATCGGCGTGCTGATCCGCCACATCGAAACGGTGCGCTTTGCCCGCAGCCTTGGCGCGCTGATCGAAGGCGGGGTGCCGCTGCCGAACGCACTCGCGCTGGCGCGCCGCACCGTGAGCAACGGCCACATGAATGCAAGGCTCGGCGAAGTGACCGATATCGTGCGGCAGGGCGGCGGGCTTGCCGCCCCACTGGCAGAGCGGCGCGTGCTCCCCGCCATGGCGCTGAGCTTCATCCGCACCGGCGAGGAAACCTCGCAGCTCGGCCCAATGCTGGCGCGGCTGAGCACGGTGCTCGACCGCGATGTGAACGTGCGGCTGGAGCGGGTGATCGCGGTGGCAACGCCGGTGGTCGTCGTCTCGCTCGGCGTGCTGGTCGCAGCCATGGTCGCCTCGATCCTCTCGGCAATCCTCGGCTTCAACGATCTGGCAGTGGCACAATGAAAAATCGTAACAGGCTCCCCGTTCGCAATGGCTTCACCCTGCTGGAACTGCTGGTGGTCCTCGCCATCCTTGGCCTGCTCTATGCAATCGTTGGCCCGCAGGTGATCCGCTACATCTCCAGCTCGAAGAGCGAGACGGCCGGGGTGCAGGTCAAGAATGTCGATGCCGCGCTGAAGCTGCTGCGGCTCGATACCGGGCGCTATCCCAGCGCGCAGGAGGGGCTGCAGGCGCTGGTCACCCAGCCGCCGGGCATGGCGGACTGGCGCGGCCCCTATCTCCCGAACACCGCGGCCCTCACCGATCCCTGGGGCAATCCCTATCGCTATACCAATCCCGGCAAGCACGGCGAGATCGACGTCTATTCGCTCGGTTCGGACAATGCCGAGGGCGGCACGGGCGAGGCCAAGGACCTCGGCAACTGGTAAGCCATGCCCCGCGCCGCCGCCCATCCCCGCACCAGCCCGGTCGAGCGTGGCTTCACGCTGCTCGAAATGCTCGTCGTGCTGGCGATCACCGGGCTGATCGCGGGCATGCTCTTTCCGCAGATCGAGACCGCGCGGTTTGGCCTGGGGCAACGTCTGGCACACGAGCAGGTGGCCGCCGCCATCGCGGCCGCCCGCGCCGCCGCGCTGCGCAGCGGCGAGCCGGTTTCGCTGAGCGCGGACAGTGCCGCCGGGGCGCTGGTGATTGCCGGCACGCGGCGGATCATCATCGGTCCCGCGCGCCAGGTTCAGCTTGATCTTCAGCCGCAGACCATCACGTTCTATCCCGATGGCAGCAGCACCGGCGGGCAGCTGAAGCTTGGCACCGGGCGCGAGGCGAGCGCCTTTCAGCTCTCCCGCACGGGTTCGACAATGCCGGTGGCCGTGCCGGCCGGAAACGGGGCCTGAGCGATGCGGCCGCCCCCCCGCGAGCGCGGTTTCCTGATGGTCGAGGCGCTGGTGGCGCTCGCGATTGCAGCGCTCATGGCGGCGCTGGTGTTCGATACGATCTGGCAGATGGGCCGGACCGCCGCTGTTTCCGCACAGCAGCGGCACGCGCTGCTGCTGGCGCGGTCGGTGGTGGCGGCGGCGAGCGTGCCGGGGGTCGGCTCGCCCATCCCCGCACGCGGCAGTGATGGCAGGCTGACATGGACCATCACGCGCGAGGCTTATGCCGATGCGGCAGCAGAGGGCCTTCCGCTCGAAACGGTGAGCGTGGCCATCAGCGATGCCGCCACCGGCCGTGTGCTCGCCCGACTGTCCTCGCTGAAAGCACAGCGATGAGCGCGGCCGCCCTCCCCCGGCAAGCCCAGCATGAGACCGGCTTCACGCTCGCCGAGTTGCTGGTGGCGCTCGCGCTGTTTGCGCTCGTCTCATCGCTGATCGCGGGGGTGGTGAACCTGATCGCCCGGCTCGATGGCGCTGCGCAGCGGCAGAACGATGCGGCCGAACAGGTCGTCTCGGCCCAGACCGTACTCCGTGCGCGGCTGGAACAGATGCGTCCCGTGATCGATCCGCGCGGGCTCGGCGATACGATCGCGATAGTGGGGAGCCGGGAGGAACTGACTTTCACCGCGCCCGGCCTTGCCGCCAATGGCGCACACCAGGTGCAGGCGATCCGCCTGAGGCGCACCCCTCGCGGCGAGTTCGTGCTCTATTCTGCGCCGCTGCTGGCAGGCTTCGATCTGCGCGCGCCCTCGGTACGGGGCTGGAGCGCCGTGCCGCTGCTCGATGGCGTGCGGTCGATCGAGATCGCCTATTTCGGCGCGGAGCGGGCGAGCGGGCGCGATGCCTGGCAGGATCGCTGGCTGAACCGTGCCCAGCCGCCCAAGCTGGTGCGGGTGCGGCTTGGCTTTGCCGAGGGCGACCCGCGCAGCTGGCCCGTGCTGATGGTGCGGCCGATGAGCGGCGTGCGCCTCGCCTGCCAGGATGGGCGCAAGAGCTTCGATTGCGGAGAGGCGCCATGACCCTCTCCGAACTGCTGAATGCGGACATGACGACGCTGGCGCGGATGGCGCGTCTTGGCTTCGACTTGTGGATGCGCGAACTGGAGGGCCTGCTTCCGGCAGGGCTGGTGCGTGGCCGGAACCTGACGGCGTGGCACCGCTACGAACACGGCGCGGTGATCGCGGCAAGCGGATCGGGCGCGGATACGCTGGTGATCCCGCAGGAACTCTGCCTCGTGCGCACGCTGACTCTGCCGCGTCTGCCGCAAGCCGATCTTGCCGCCCTGATCGCGCTCGATGCCGACCGGATCATGCCCGTCGCGGCTGACAGCATCGTGATCGGCGTCCGCATTGTGGGACCGGCGGAGGAGGCCGCTGGCGGAACGGAGCTGTTACGCGTTCAAGTCGGCGCGCTGCCCATCGTACGGGCGCGCGAAATGGCCGAGGCCGCGCGGGCGGCAGGCGTTTCGCCCGCGCAAGTGGGGCCGCTCGATGCGGCGGGCGAGCGGCTCGATTTCGATCTTGCCCCGGCCATGCGCCAGGCGGGGCTGCTGCCACAGCGTCCGGCCGTCGCGCGGTTCTGGTGGGCGGTGGTGGCGGTGCTGGTGCTCGTCAATATCGGCACAGCGGTGCTGCGCGATCAGCAGCAAGTCACGCGGCTGCAGGCACTGGTCGATGCGCAGGCCCCGGCGCTCAACGCCGTCCGCCGGATCGAGGACCGGGTCATCGGCAATGCGCGGGTGGTGCAGTCCCTCAACGCGCGCCGCACAGAGCACCAGCCGCTGCGGCTGATGGCCAGGGTGGGCAGCGCAATGCCAGAGCGGGCCTGGATCCAGCGCTTCGAATGGGACGGCAAGACACTGCGCCTTTCGGGCTATGCCGCACCGGGGGTCAAGGTGGTTGCCGCGCTCAAGGCCTCGGGCCTGTTCGCCAGCGTGCGCGCGAGCCGCGCCGAAGCGGTGGCGGAGAGCGAGACAGGGCGTCCGTTCGAACTCGTCCTCACCCCGCGCAAGGAGGCCGGCACATGAGGCCGCTGTCTCCGCGCGAGCGCAAGCTGGTCGCTGTGCTGATCCTCGTGCTGGCCGTGTCGCTGGTGCTGACGATCGTGATCGGCCCTCTCGTTTCCGGCTTCACGGAGCGCGCCGCGCGGCGCGAGGCGCTGGTCCAGACGTTCCACGCCAATGAACAGCGCATCGGATCGCTGAACGCGCTGCAGGCCGAGGCCGAGCGCCAGATCGGCCAGATGCGCGCGCTGTTCATGGCCGCGCCCGATGCCGAAGAGGCCAGCGAGGCGCTGCGCGAGCGGATCGAGACCGCCGCGCAGGACGCAGGCGGCGATATCAAGTCCTCCGAAGCCGTGCCCGCCGAACAGGGCTGGACACGCGCGGCGGTCGACGTCCGGCTGAGCCATGCGCAGCTCGCCACCCTGCTCGCCCGCCTCAACACCCTGCAACCCGCGCTCGCGGTCGATACGCTCACCGTGATCGCCGACGATGCCCTGACCAACTCCCGATCGGATCTGCTCGATGTCAGACTTGAAGCAACGGCTCCTTTCGTACCGGCCCGATAGGGGCAACGGTGCGGTGCTGCCTGCGGGCCTCGCGCTGGCGCTGCTGGCGGGAGCTGCGCTGCAACTTACGCTGCCGGAAGCCGCTGCCGTGCCGCCAGCCCTGGGCGCATCGCGCGCGCCCGACCGGCGGCTGCCGATGGTGACCCGGATCGCCGGGCCGGATCTTGCCGGTCGCCCATCGCTGTTCGCGCCGCTGCGGCTGGGCGGCGCGCCGGCGGGGGCGCCCGATGGTGGCAGCCCGGGGGCAGAGGCCGCCAGGCAGGTTGGTCCGCTCGACGGCACTTTCGTGCTCGGTGCGATGCAGGTCGGCCGGGTACAGGCGCTGTTGCTCCGCGAGGAAAGCGGCCGCGTGCTGCGTCTGGCGCCCGGCGGCCGCTATCGGGGATGGCAATTGCTGCGGATCGAAGCGGATGGCGCGCGGTTCCGCAAGGATGGCATGATCACACACATTGGCTTCGGCGCAGGCGCCCCGGCAGGCGGTTTCAATACAGGTTTCAGCGAGAGCGAGAGCATCAGTGAGTAAGCACCACACAGTTTTGCTGGCCGGACTTTCGGCGCTCGCGCTCACCGCGACCACCGCCTGCGCGCCCAAGGCGGCAATCCAGCCGGTCGAGCGGGCGCTCCCCGCAGCACCGCCCCCGCCCACTCCGCGCCCGGACGGCGTGACGAGCGCGCTGGTCGGCGGCACCGGCCCTGCCCCCACCCTTGCCGGCAGCATCGGCGAAAGCACGCGCAGTGCGCCGAAGGGCACCATCGAGTTCACCATCCCCAGCGCCGACGTCCGCACGCTGGCGCAGATCGTGCTGCGCGATACGCTGCACATCCCCTATACCGTGAGCCTTGAGGGCGACGTCGATGTCGGCCTCACAACCGCGGGCCCGGTCGGCCGCCAGCAGCTGCTCGATCTGTTCGAGGCCTCGCTCAGAAAAGCAAACCTCGCGATGGTGTGGGAAGGCTCGGGCTACCGCATCATGACCGTGGACGCAGCCAAGGCGCGCGGCACCGAATTCCTCGCCAACCGCGGCTTCGGCAGCGAGACGGTGCGGCTGCAGTTCGCCAATGCCGACGAGCTTCGCAAGCTGCTCGACACTGTGGTGCCCGGCGCGGTCCAGTCGATCGATACGACGCAGAACGCGCTGGTGATCGCGGGCACCGAAGCCCAGCGCAAGAGCGTGCACAGCGTGATCGCGCAGTTCGATGTCAACTGGCTGCGCTCGATGTCGTTCGCGCTCTATGTGCCGCAGCACCTCGACAGCCGGCTGATCGTGCCCGAGCTCGACAAGCTGATCAACGCGCCGGACGCGCCGACGCGCGGGCTTGTCCGCCTGATCGGGATGGAAAAGATCAACGGCGTGATCGCGATCAGCGCGCAGAAGCAGTACCTTGAGGACGTGCGCCGCTGGGTCGAGGTGCTGGACCGCGAGGGCACCGGCAACGAGGCGCGGCTCTACATCTACCGCGTGCAGAACAGCCGGGCGCGCGATCTGGTGAAGACCCTCAACACCAGCTTCGGCCTCGGCGGCGGGAGCGGCCTCTCCGAAAATCCCGATCCCTTCGCCGCCGAACCCCGCCGCACTGCGGACGGCGCGCCGGAGCAGGCAGGCAATTCGCGCCAGCCACCCCCGCCCGGCCCGATCAGCAGCAGCTTGCCGGACACCGGCAGCCCCGGGCTCAAGGTTCGTGTCTCGGCCGACGAGATCAACAACGCGGTTGTCGTCTATGGCTCCGGGCATGATTTCGCCATCATCGAGGACGCGCTGCGCAAGCTCGATGTGCCGCCGCTGCAAGTGCTGATCGAGGCGGCGATCACGGAAGTCGGCCTCACTGACGGGCTGCGTTTCGGCGTGCAGTGGAATTTCCAGACCGGCCAATCGAACTTCGCGCTGAGCGAGGGGTCCAGCGCCAATCCGGTGCGGACGTTTCCGGGGTTCTCCTATTTCTATTCGAACAGCAACGACATCAGCGCGACGCTCAACGCGCTGGAGGAGCGCACCACCGTCAAGGTTGTCTCCGCGCCCAAGCTGGTGGTGCTCAACAACCAGACCGCCGCACTGCAGGTGGGCGATCAGGTGCCGGTGCTTTCGCAGCAGGTGACACCGCTGGGCGGCGGGAGCAGCACGGGCAACCTGCTCTCCGCCAACTCGGTCGAGTACCGCGATACCGGCGTGATCCTCAAGATCACCCCGCGCGTCAATGTCAGCGGGGCGGTGCTGCTTGATGTCTCGCAGGAAGTGAGCGACGTGCAGGCGACCCGGAGCGGCGTGACCAATTCGCCGACGATCACCACCCGCCGCGTCGCCACCACGGTTTCGGTGCAGGACGGACAAGTCATCGCGCTGGGCGGGCTGTTCCGCGACAACAAGAGCTTCGGCAAGAACGGCCTCCCGATCCTCAGCCGCATTCCGGTGCTGGGCGGGCTGCTGTTCGGCAACAACGCCAACACGCAGAAGCGCACCGAGCTGATCATCCTGATCAAGCCGCACGTGCTGCGCACGCCGGACGACCTGACCGCGATCACCGAGGAACTGCGCGCCAAGATCCAGTCGGTCGAGCCGTTCAGGACCAAGGGCAAGATCCCGTGAGGAACGAGCGCGGTTACGCCATGCTCGCCGTGGTGGCGGGGATCGGCGTGATGGCGGCCGTCGCGGCGGGGGCAGCGGCGGCGACGGCGGCGCGGCTCGATACGCTGGAGGCCGAGACGAGCGCGGCGCG
>NZ_JAIEPN010000020.1 GCF_019748365.1 Novosphingobium sp. | reverse complement strand
TCTAGCAGGACTGGCCCATTTTTAATCCGGTGCTACCGGCCGATCCGTGGCCCCTTTTATTCCCGGTGTTCTCACATCGAACTTCGACAGGCAAGCCTGGACGCATTGCGCAATGGCAATACGCGCCGCCGCGTTCGTGTTGCCGACTCGAAAGAGATCCATTTGGTTAGAGGTTGAACATGAACGGTCCCGTCCTCACTCCCCGGCCCAGCCGCATCGCTCTTATCGGGACATGCGTGCCGCGACATTGCGGTATCGCAACTTTCACGAATGATCTCCAGCAGGCGCTGAGCACTGCCGATCCGAACGTGGCCGCGATGACAATTGCCATGACCGACGACAAGAATGCATACGCCTATCCCGATCGGGTCCCGCTGGAGATTCAACACGCAGACCCCGCCTCCTATGAAGTGGCGGCGGACTTTCTGAATGTTGCAGATATCGAGATAGTCTCGCTGCAACATGAATTCGGGATTTTCGGCGGTGAGGCGGGTGAGCATGTCCTCGGCCTGGTGCGCGGCCTGAAAGCGCCACTGGTCACGACGTTGCACACGGTCCTTGCCACACCCAATCCGTCTCAGCGCCGTGTTATGGACGAACTCATTGCAAGCTCTGCCCGCCTGATCGTGATGGCTGATAAGGGGCGCCAGATCCTGCAGGATGTCTATGGCGTCTCGGCCGATCAAATCGCCGTGATACCCCACGGCGTACCGGATCGTCCCTTTCTGGATCCAGCTATGGCGAAGCACGATCTAGGCTTGGCAGAGCGGACCTTGCTGATGACCTTCGGACTGCTTGGGCCGGGCAAGGGTATCGAGACAGCTATTCGCGCGCTGCCCGCCCTCGTTCAGGAAAACCCCAAACTCCTCTACATGATCGTCGGCGCGACCCATCCCAATCTGGTGCGGGACGAGGGCGAGCTCTACCGAGAGAGCCTAACAGCACTCGCCAGCGAGTTGGGCGTTAGCGAACATGTCCAGTTCGTGGACAGATACCTCTCGCTTGACGCGTTGCTGGATTATTTGGCCGCATGTGACATCTATCTGTCACCCTACCCCAACGAGGCACAGATCGTTTCCGGGACGCTGGCCTATGCGATTGCGCTCGGCAAAGCCGTTGTCTCAACGCCGTTCTGGTACGCGCAGGAGCTGCTGGCAGACAATTGCGGCTTGCTCGTCCCGTTCGAGCAGGCAGACGGGTTCGCAACGGCCATTCGCAGATTGATCGACGACGATACATTGCGAAGCGAAATTCGGACGAACGCCTATGCTCGTGGTCGGGCAATGATCTGGCCGAGAGTGGCGGAACAGTATCTCGAAGTATTTTCAACCGTCCGATTGGAGCGGCGTTCGGCAGGCGCAACCATCATCGGCTTTCCACCGATCCAACCAGGCAACACCCCATTGCCACATGTCTCGACGGCCCATCTCGCTGCTCTCACCGATTCGGTCGGTCTGATGCAGCACACCAAATTTGCGGTGCCCGATCGAAGACATGGCTATTGCCTAGACGATAATGCGCGCGCGCTGCTCGTCTTCACCGAACTCGCGGCATTGCGCCCTTTGACGGCGCAAGAGGAACAGTTGCACCTCACATACGCAGCCTTTGTCGAGAGCGCCTGGTCACCACAGACCAACCGGGTCCATAACTTCATGAATTTCGATCGGACGTGGTTGGAGAGCGATGGTGCGGATGACGCTCTGGGCCGCACGATTTGGGCGCTAGGCACCGTTGCTCGGCACAAAGACGCCCGTTCGCTGGATGGCTGGGCCGCAGCCCGGGTGCTGGAGATCGCGCCCGTCTTGATGGCGTGTACATCGCCGCGCGCCTGGGCCTATGGTTTGCTCGGCATATCTGCGTTCCTGGAACGCTTTCCAGGCCATCGCGGATTTGAGCGCCTCAGGGGCGAGCTAGCCAATCGGCTTTTCCAGCGCTGGTCCGACGCTGCCAGGCCTGATTGGATCTGGTTCGAGGATAGGCTGGGCTACGATAATGCCCGTTTGTGCGAGGCGCTGATTGTCAGCGGCCATGACACCGGCAAGGAGCACTATCTCGATGCAGGCCTTGATTCGCTACGCTGGCTGATGAAACTGCAAACAGCCGAACGCGGTCATTTCCGGCCCATCGGAACAGAAACTTTCGGTGCCGATCATCGGCATCCGCAACCCTTCGATCAACAGCCACTGGAAGCCTGGGCGGCCGTCAGTGCCTGTTTGACCGCGGCGCGTGTCACTGGAGACGCCGTCTGGCAAGGTGAAGCGAGCCGTGCCTTTGCCTGGTTCCTTGGCCAAAACGATCTTCGCGTTCTAGTGGTGGATATCGAGCGCGGCGCCTGCTTCGATGGATTACATCCCGACCGGCGCAACGCCAATCAGGGCGCGGAATCGACGCTGGCTTATATCGCGGCGTTGACCGCGATGCGGCGCACTCCGTTTGCCCAGCCTGACTTGCCACGTATTTCGGAAATGACGACCGCACGATGTACATGCCACCTCGGCGGAGCCAGCGAGGATCCAATCGATACCGGCGCGGCTGGTAGCTGGCTTATGCCGGACGTTGAATTGGGCGCTCGATCCACGACGCAGCTGGCGACAGCCAATTGAAGCGCCCTCGATCCAGGCAGGCAGACAGTCATCATGCCCGCCACTGATCCACGTCCGCAGACCTATCCAGGCCAAACAGGCCTATCCGATGCCGGACACGTTATTGCCGTGCGCGGCCCGGTCATCGACGTGGTCTTCCCGAAGGGGAAGCTCCCGCTGGTCGACGAGGCGTTGCTCATTCACTGGGACAGGCCCGACGTGCTGATGGCGGAGGTGCAGAGCCATATCGACGATCGCACGGTGCGCGCCGTAGCGCTGCAGGCCACCTCGGGCCTTTCCCGTCATGTCGCGGTCGAGGCAACCGGCGGCCCTGTAGCCGTGCCGGTTGGCGCTGCGGTGCTTGGGCGACTGATCGACGTCATCGGCAGGATTGGCGACGGCGGAGACCCATTGCCCGCCGACGTGACGTTGCGCCCGATTCACCGCGCGCCGCCGCCACTCCATGCTCAAAGTTCCGCGACGTCGCAATTTGAGACGGGGATCAAGGTGATCGACCTGCTTTCCCCGCTCGCGCAGGGTGGCAAGGCGGCAATGTTCGGAGGCGCCGGTGTCGGCAAGACAGTGCTGGTAATGGAACTGATCCACGCCATGGTCGCGCGCTATGAGGGCGTATCCGTGTTTGCCGGTATTGGCGAGCGATCGCGCGAGGGACACGAACTTCTGAACGACATGCGCGGATCAGGCGTGCTCGACCGCACCGTGCTTGTCTTTGGACAGATGAACGAGCCGCCCGGCGCGCGCTGGCGCGTTGGGCTGACTGCGCTAACTGTGGCTGAGTATTTTCGCGACGAGCAGCACCGCAACGTGCTGCTGCTGATGGATAACGTCTTCCGCTTCGTCCAGGCCGGCAGCGAAGTTTCGGGGCTGCTCGGGCGACTGCCGTCCCGCGTCGGCTATCAACCGACCCTGGCAAGCGAAGTCGCCGCGCTGCAGGAGCGAATCGCCTCCGTCGCTGGCGCGGCAGTGACCGCGATTGAGGCAGTGTACGTGCCCGCCGACGATTTCACCGATCCCGCCGTCACCGCCATTTCCGACCATCTCGACAGCACCGTCGTACTATCGCGTTCGATGGCCGCGGAGGGCATGTATCCCGCGGTTGACCCGCTCGCTTCGGTCTCGATCTTGCTCGACCCGCTGGTGGTGGGCGCCGAGCATTACCGTATCGCGGAAGAGGTGCGCGAGACGATCGCGCAATACCGCGCGCTGCAGGACATCATCTCGCTGCTCGGCGTCGAGGAACTCGGGCGCGACGACCGGCTCATCGTCGATCGCGCGCGCAAGCTGCAGCGATTCCTGACCCAGCCGTTCGTCGTCACCGAGGCGTTCACCGGTACGCCGGGGCGCTCGGTGCCCCTCGCCGAGACGCTAAAGGGTTGCGCGGCGATCCTCGCCGGCGAGGCAGACGACTGGGCCGAGAGTGCTTTCTACATGATCGGCGATTTCGAGGAGGCGCGCGCGCGCCAGGCGGGAGCCCCCAAATGAGGCTGTTGATCACCGATCCCGCGCAGATCGTCGCGGATCATCCCGATGTCGATGCGGTCCGCGCGGAAGATGCGACCGGCAGTTTCGGCATCCTGAAGGGCCATAGCGATTTTCTGACCGCGCTGGAAATATCGGTCGTCTCTTGGCGGCACGCGGACGGACGGCAAGGCTTCTGCGCGATCCGCCAGGGCATCCTGACGGTTAGCGGCGGTCGCGACGTGCGGGTCGCGACGCGCGAGGCGCATATCGGTGACGATCTCGACACGCTCGAACGCGACGTCCTAGCCCGCTATCGCGAGCGCATCGACGCGGACCGGACCGACCGCACCGCCGCCGCGCGTTTGCGCACCCAGGCGATCCGGCAGATGGTTGCGGCACTGCGCGGCGGCGCGGCCACCAGCGACATACGCCCGTGAGCGACCCCCTGCCCGACCGCGAAACCCGGCTGACCAAGGCGGTACGCGTGCGCGCCGATCGCCGCAAGGCATGGGCGCGCGACGGCGCCCCGTCGCTGGCGCGCAATCTCGGCCAGATCGGCGCGCTTGGCTGGACGATCACCGTGCCGATCCTGATTTGCCTCGCCGCCGGGCGTTGGCTCGACCATCATTTCGCCAGCGGAGTGTTCTGGACGGCGCCGTTGATAATGATCGGCGCAGTGTTCGGCGGTTGGTCGGCATGGCGCTGGATCAACAGGCGATGATGGCGGTCGCCATTCCGGCTTTCGGGTGCCTCGGCATGGCCGCAGGCGCGATCCATTTCCTGTCCCTGCGCAAGGATGTCAACCTCGTGGTCGTCGGCGGCTCCACCTTCGCGGCACTGGGCTGGCGGCTCGGACGCCTGGCGGTCACGATCGGGACGCTCGTTTGGGCAGCAACGCAAGGAGCGCCCGCGCTCGTGGCAGCAGCAGGCGGGTTCCTGCTCGCGCGGCACCTGATCCTCCCCCGACTAAGGCTGCCATCATGATCAGCTCGCCGTTCGACACGCAAGTCCTGCTCATGGTCGGTCCGGTACCGATTACGACGCCGGTCGTCACCACCTGGGGAATCATACTGCTCTTGAGCGTAGGATCATGGCTGATCACGCGTCGCCTCGCGCTCAAGCCGTCGCGAGCGCAAGCCGCGCTCGAGCTCGTCGTCGATATGTTTTCAGTCCAGATCCGCGAGACTATGGGAGTCGCCCCGGCCCCGTATCTTCCGCTGATCGGGACGTTCTTCCTTTACCTGCTCGTCGCCAACTGGTCGTCGCTGATCCCCGGCGTCGAGCCCCCGACCGCGACGCTGGAGACCGATATCGCGCTCGCGCTGATCGTGTTCGGCGCGACGCTCTGGTTCGGGATCCGCGCGCTGGGCGTTAACGGCTATGTCCGCAGCTTCGCCCAGCCTTCGATCCTGCTCGCGCCGCTCAACCTGATCGAACTGTTCACGCGCAGCCTGTCGCTGACCGTTCGCCTGTTCGGCAACATGATGAGCGGGGTATTCGTGATCGGCATCGTACTCAGCCTGGCAGGGTTGCTCGTGCCGATCCCGCTCATGGCGCTCGAACTGCTGACCGGCGCGGTACAGGCCTATATTTTCGGCGCTCTGGCGATGGTCTTCATCGGCGGTGCGGTCAGCGAAACCACTTCCATCCAGCAAAAGGCAATGACATGAATTGGATCCATTTGATAAGCATCATGGGCGCTGCGCTCGCGATCTCGCTCGGCGCGATCGCCCCCGCGCTGGCGCAAGGAAAGGCCGTCGCCGCTGCGATGGACGCTATCGCACGACAGCCAGAGGCTGCGGCCACCGTTTCGCGCACGCTGTTCGTGGGCCTGGCGATGATCGAGACCATGGCGATCTACTGCCTGGTCGTCGCATTGCTGCTGCTCTTCGCCAACCCGTTCGCCTGACCCAGAACAGTGCATATCAACTGGTGGACGCTAGCGCTCCAGGCGATCAACGTCCTTGTCCTGATCTGGCTGCTTAGCCGCTTCCTCTACCGGCCGGTGGTGGCGGCGATCGCAGCGCGTCAGGCGGCGGCCGACGCTCTGCTCGCCGATGCGGCGGCGGCGAAGGCGCAAGCGGAGACCGAGGCGGCGGCCCTCAAAGCCAGCAACACCGCTCTTGCGGCCGATGCGGAACGGCTTCGCGCCGAAGTTCGCACCGCCGCCGACGCCGACCGCGTCCGATTGCTCGAAACGGCCCAGACCGATGCCGAAAAGATGGGCGAAGCGGCCAAGGCTGGTATCGCCGCCGAACGCGACGCCATGCGCAAGGCGCTGGAGACTCAAGCGGCAACGCTTGCGGGTGACTTGGCCGCAAAGCTTGTCCAGCACTTGCCGTCGGCCGTGATCCACGAGGCAATGTTCCAGAAGTTGACCGACCAGCTCGCCGCCATGCTCGAAGTGGACCGCGCCAGAAGCTTTGACGGCATCGCGCTGACCCTCGTCACGCCCACCCCGCTCCACGACAGTGAACGCGCACGCTGCCGCGACGCCTTGGCGAAGCTCCTTCCGCTGCCACTCGACCTCGCGTTCGAGGAGGAACCGGATCTGATCGGCGGCTGCGAATTGCGCGGCGCGCACGTCCACCTCCGCAACAGCTGGCGCGCCGATCTGGACGATATGCTCGGCCACCTCGCGAAAGACGGAAACGATGCCCGAGACGCCTGAGAGCTGGCTGGAGCGCGCGCGCCAGAGCGTCGCGGCGACCGTCCTCGCCCCCGAACTGCGCCAGATAGGCCGCATCGACTCGATCGGTGACGGCGTCGCTATGATTTCCGGCCTGCCTAACGCCCGGCTCGACGAACTGCTGCACTTCGACGGTGGCCAGGCGGGCTTCGTCCAGACGCTCGACGGCGAAACTCTTGGCTGCGTGCTGCTCGACGATGCCGACGGCGTGAAAGCGGGTGCCATGGTGACCGGCACCAGCGCGGTTGTCCGCACGCCGGTCGGACCAGGGCTCCTCGGCCGGGTCGTCGATCCGCTCGGTCGGCCGCTCGATAGCGGTGCGGCCATCGCCGCCGAAAGCTTCGAACCGATCGAACGCGCCGCGCCCGCAATCATCGACCGCGACCTGGTTGTCCAGCCGGTGCAAACGGGGACCTTCGTGATCGACGCACTGTTCGCGCTCGGCCGCGGCCAGCGCGAATTGATCGTCGGCGACCGCGCGACCGGCAAGACCGCGCTCGCGGTCGATGCGATCGTCAACCAGCGCTCCAGCGACGTCATCTGCATCTACGTCGCGATCGGGCAGAAATCGTCGAGTGTCGCGCGGGCAATCGAACAAGTCCGTCGTCACGGCGCGCCCGAGCGATGCATCTTCGTGGTGGCGAGCCCCGCACAGGCGCCTGGGCTGCAATGGATCGCTCCGTTCGCCGCCTTCACCATGGGCGAATATTTCCGCGATCGCGGCGGTCATGTGCTGATCGTTGTCGATGATCTCACCAAGCATGCGGCCACGCACCGCGAGATCGCCTTGCTCACTGGTCAGCCTCCGGGGCGCGAGGCCTATCCCGGCGACGTCTTCTATCTCCACAGCCGCTTGCTGGAGCGCGCTGCCAAGCTTTCGCCCGCCAAGGGCGGCGGCTCGCTCACCGCGCTGCCTATCGCCGAGACCGATGCGGGAAATTTGAGCGCCTATATTCCAACCAATCTCATCTCGATCACCGACGGGCAGATTGCGCTCGACGCCAAGCTGTTCGCGCAAGGGCAAAAGCCCGCGGTCGATGTCGGCATCAGCGTCAGCCGCGTAGGTGGCAAAACCCAGGCGCGCGCACTGCGCGACGTTTCGGGCAAGCTGCGCCTGGATTACGCGCAATTCCTCGAGCTGGAGATGTTCACGCGCTTCGGCGAGCAGCCCGAAGCGCGCGTGAAGGCGCAAATTGACCGTGGGCAAAGGCTGCGCGCCTTGCTCAACCAACCCCAGTTCCAGCCATTGCGCGTCGTCGACCAGACTGCGCTGGCGCTGGCACTGACACAGGGAGCTTTCGACGCAATCGCCGTAGAGACGGTCGCTGAGCTACGCGCGCGCTTGCCCGCCTGGCTTGACGCGCAGGCGGCGGAGACGGTCGCATCGGTCGAGAAAAGCGGCACACTGAGCGAGCCCGATCGTGCAGCGCTGATCGCAGCAGTGGGCCGACTGACCAATAGCGTGGGACAGACCACGCCATGACCGAGCAGCTCGCCGATATCAGCGCCCAAATCGCGACCGTCAGGCAGCTCGGCGCGGTGGTCAACGCGATGCGGGGTATCGCCGCTGCCCGCGCGCAACAGGGTCGCGCGCTGCTGCCAGCGGCACGTGCTTACGGCGATGTCGCGGCGCGCGCGATCGAGCAGGCGCTGCTGCTCGACGACACGTCACCCGTCACGCCGATGTCGCACCGGACCGCGCCGCCAGGCGTGATCGTGTTCGGCGCCGAGCAGGGCTTCGCGGGCACCTTTGCCGATCGCGTGCTCGACAGTGCCACTTCCGCGTTGGCAAATTCGCATGTTTTCCTGGTCGGCGACCGCACCGCGTCGCTGGCGCGCGAACGCGGGCTGCCCCTCGCCGCCACCTTCGCGGCACCGTTGCGCGCTGCCGCCATCATCGAGGTGGCCGCAGTGCTGATCGAGGCGGTCACGACCTATCTCGACACCAGCGGAGCGAGCCGGATCGACTTGATATTCCCGGTCTGGACCCCCGGGAAGGGCTTAAAGGTCACGCAGCGCCGCCTGTTGCCGCTCGATTTTGCCAGATTTAGCAGTGTCACCTCCACGCCACCGCTGATCCAGCTACCTCTGCCAAAATTGCTCGATTGTCTGACCGAGGAATATGTCTTCGCGCAGATCTGCGAAGCCGCCACCGAATGCTTCGCCGCCGAGAATGAAGCGCGTGTCTCGACGATGGCATCCGCTAGCACCAATATCGCCGCTAAGCTCGAGACGCTGCAAGGGCTCGAGCGGATGACACGCCAGGAGGCGGTTACCGCCGAGGTGGTAGAACTGGCGTCGGGCGTTCGCTCGCGACGGCATCGACAGGCTGCCCGCGACAAATATCGATGACGTTGGTCAACCAAGCCCATCGCCCAAACCGAACTCCCCCAGCCAAAGAGGTCCGCATGACAAAGCCCGATCGCAGCCACACCCGCGCCCACCTCGTCGGTGGCGGGATCGCTTCGCTGGCGGCAGCCACCTTACTGATCCGCGACGGCGGACTGTCGGGGCACACCATCACCGTTTATGAGGAGCTCGACCGGGTCGGCGGCAGTCTCGACGGGTCGGGCGACCCGCACACGGGCTACATGGTCCGCGGCGGGCGGATGATGGAAAGCAAATATCTGTGCACCTACGACCTGTTCTCCTCAATTCCGACGCTCGACGGGAAGCAGACCGTCACGCAGGAAATCTTCGAATGGAACGAGGTCATCAAGACCGGTTCCAAGTCACGTCTAGTGCGCGGCGCTAACAAGATCGATGCGCCCGAATTCGGCCTGTCAGAGCGCCACATCCTGACGATCGAGAAGCTGGCGATCGAACCCGAGACGCTGCTCGGCGACAGCCGGATTTCCGACCATTTCGACCAAGCGTTCTTCAAGACCAATTTCTGGTTCATGTGGTGCACAACCTTCGCCTTCCAGCCATGGCACAGCGCGATCGAGCTGAAACGCTACCTCGTGCGCTTCACCCACATGGTCGCCGGGTTCAACGAACTGCACGGCATCATGCGGACGCTTTACAATCAATATGACTCGCCGGTGCTGCCGCTGCGCAAATGGCTCAACGAGCGCGGCGTGGTGTTTCGCCTCGGCAGCAAGGTGACCGACATCGCGTTTGCCGACCGCGACGGCACGAATTTTGTCGAGAGCCTGACCTGCGAAAGTGGCGGCACGACCGAGCAAGTCGAAGTCGCGCCCAGCGACCTGGTGATCGCGACGTTGGGATCGATGACCGAAGGCGCCGCGATCGGCGGGATGGATAGCCCTGCGGCGCTTAACGACAAAAGCGTCGGTGGGGCCTGGGCCCTGTGGGACAAGATCGCCGCCGGCCGCCCCGAATTGGGCCGGCCCGCCAAATTCACCGACTATGTCGATGAATCGAAATGGCTCTCCTTCACCACCACGCTGAAGGACTCGGCGCTGTTCGACCGGATCCGCGATTTCACTGGCAACGTTCCGGGCGAAGGTGGCCTCATCACCTTCGTCGATTCCAATTGGCTGATGTCAATCGTGCTGCCGCACCAGCCACACTTCATTGGCCAGCCCGACAACGTGCAAGTGTTCTGGGGCTATGGCCTCAGCGTCGATGCTCCCGGCAATTACGTCGCCAAGCCGATGTCGGCCTGCACCGGGCGCGAATTGATGCAAGAATTGCTCGGCCACTTGGGAGAGATCGACCAGGCGCAGACCAGCCTCGAGGGCATGATCTGCCTGCCATGCATGATGCCCTTCATTACCAGCCAGTTCCTCAATCGCGCCAAGGGCGACCGGCCGCAGGTCCACCCCAAGGGCTATGCCAACTTCGCCATCACGGGACAGTTCTGCGAACAGCCCGATGACGTCGTCTTCACAGTCGAATACTCGGTGCGGTCTGCTATGTCGGCTGTCTATGCGCTGCTCGATATCGACCGGACCCCGCCCGCAGTGTTCAAGGGACAACTCGATCCGCGCAACCTCTACAAGGCGTTCCGCGCCTTGCATGACATGAACGATTGAAGGTTGGGACGATGGATGGCCGGTGGGCACTGCCGGGTTCAAGGGCTGTGACAAAATGATGAACTCTTGCGGAATGCTCGTCACCACCCACCCGTTCTGAATTGGAGTAGTTCTCCCGGACGGCTATCCACTATCCAAACGGTCATCAATTCTCATCAACTGAAGTAGCTTACTCCATCACGCTCAGGAGGTTATCGATCGAGACCGTAGCGAAAGCAGTGAAGCTGTCAGCAATCGCATATGGCAGAAGCATGGTCCGATCCTGAACAAGCGCACCGCAGCTATAGACGACATTGGGTACGTATCCGTCCCGTTCGTGCGGGCTGGGCGCCAGGACCGGGCGCGGTGTTCGCGCCAACAGCTTTGACGGATCATTCTTGTCGAGGAGGCATGCGCCAATGCAATAATTACGCACCGTGCCGACGCCGTGGGTCATCACCAACCATCCTTCGTCGATTTCGATCGGCGATCCGCAATTGCCCATCTGGACGAATTCCCAGGGGTATTTTGGCGTAATGAGCTTTGTGCCCCCTTCCCAGTTGAGCAATGAATCGGAGAAATGAAGCCAGATATTCTTGCCGTCCTGACGTCCAAGCATGGCGTATTTGCCCTCAATGCGGCGAGGGAAAAGGGCCATGCCCTTTCCGCTAGAGGCCTGGCCAATCAGAACGCGCATTTCGAACGATCGGAAATCGGTGGTGCTCAGCAATTCCGATCGCACTTCGCCACCGCTAAAAGCGGTATATGTTCCATGATAGATTATGCTGCCGTCATCCTCGCAGAAGCGCACAAGGCGCGTATCCTCGATGCCCTGCCTCTGGCTCGGCAGGACCGGAAAAAGCACCGTCTCCGAGATCGTGCGACTGCCGGCGCAGCACAGGCGCGCTGCTACGCCCTCTCCTTTCCCGCACGTATCGATAAGTGGCGATACCGATGTCGGGCTGGGATCATCGATCAAAAGTGCGCCGCCTGATGCCCAGGTGCCGGTCCGGAAGGTCACGGAAGACACATGTCCCTCGCCAATTCCCCGCAGCGACATCACGAAACGGATGGTTCCCTCCGGGAGCCCCGACTGGTCGGGATGGAGTACCACGCTTGGATTGAACAAGGCCGCGGCCTCGTAAGCAAATTCTTCGCTGAAGTAGGCGCCGATCAACCGCCGCTGCTTGGCGTTGATACGACCCACACCCTCGATGCCGCCAGCGACCTCCTCGAACCGCCGAAGCAGCATCGTATCCACGTCACGGTGGTTTTCATCCAGAGACAATGAGACGCCTTTTAGCTGGCGCGCCAACTCAGCCTCGTCAAGCGCCACGATCAGGTCCACGGTCTCTTGGGCACGTGACGTGCCGCCGGCGAAGTCTCGTGGGTAGTGCGGATCGAATGGCCGAACGACGGTCCGCGATGGATCGGGTCGAAGAACGCGATCATAGAAGTTAAGTTTTGCGCGTTGGATCATACTGACCGGCTCACCTGTGCGTTCCTGCATTTCAACACTGCCGCTCCTCGTTGGGAAGCGTATCGCAACCGACTATGGTATTCTGAGTAGATTCCGTTCGCGGGATTGTGGTCGGAAAGGCGACCCTTGCCCAGAAATCTGCCTGTAAGCCCTGTGCTGTGGGGGCCTATAAGTAAATTCCGCAGAAGCCAGCTTTCCCTGTCGGGCATACTCCTCTTTAAGATAAGCCATCAATTTCGTCGGAAGTGCAGACGATTATTTATTAGGGGATATCGAAGATGTTTGGGGCAGGCAGACAAACGAATTGCCGGCACGCTCAATCCACGGTCGAGGCTCTTATCAATTCGAGCCGACCGCGCGTGGCGGTCACCCTTCGGTGAAGCGACATACGTAACCTTAAAATGCGCAGAATGACCGCAGAAAATTTGATGAACCTCGACACGGTCGACCTGCGCTCCATCGGCCTTGCCGAGGCACGCGACAATCCGCCCGCATCTATACAAACGATCTTTCCACGCCTTAAGATTGCAAGCCCAACGCCTTATGCGACAAGCGGCATGCTTCCAAAGACCATAACTCAACAGACTAAAAGCTACTGCGGCTTGGCCACCCTGTTGCAGGGACACAGGACGAAAAGAGGCCGCCAACCGTGTTGCCGTGATCCGCTGGGCTGCTGCGGCGGCAAACCAGGCCGTTGTTGATGCCAAGCACCTCGCCCGTGGTCCCTGGTTCATACAACCAGTAGGTGGTGTTGCAGGGTGCTGCGCAACGGCAGACTACCCGGCCATAACGGCCAATCCCAAGCGCGAGCGAACTGTTGGAATTGATGATTATTCCTGCAGCGTGTTGCGCGATACGATTTAATCATGGACATAGCAGCATGCAGGAATGCCCCGTCATTGGTAATTTTTGCTTCCCATGCTGTGCTGTTCCTGCCAGACAGGACATAACGTGGATCGTCGGCTCGCCTTCCTGCTTCTTATTGGAGCAATCCTTGGCCTTCTGGGGCAGGAATCAGCTTTCGCGCAGATGACCCTCAAACCGGTACAATCCGAAACGACCCAAATGGACCCCGACTGCGCCAAAGCAATGGGGATTACCGTTCAGCCATCATCGGATGACCAACCCTGCCAAGGGATGACCCCGGAATGCATCGCAAAAATGGGTTGCACCGTGCCCTTGGCTTTACTCCCCGGCAAGGTTGTTGATGACGTTCAGGCCCTGACGCTTTTCCAACCTGTCGTGTCCCCTGTTGCGGCACTGTGGGGACGTACGGTTCCGCCCGAGCCTGAGCCTCCGGCGCACATCGGCTGATCGCTGAGCGGGCTACGTCGGCTTTGCCGACCCCGTAGCTTCTGCCCATCGGACCGAAGGGTCCACGTCAATCCGCGCCCGCGATGCATCCACTTGGGGCCCCCCCTCAAGATGGTTTACGCGAAATGGATATCCGACTGGCGCCCCCCAAAAACCTGGTGAGCCGGCTGCCGCATGACTGTGACAGGACCGGATCGCCGCAGGCAGGTTGAGCAATTGCCTGGCCGATAGCGATAAGACACGACGGCCGGGCACGTGGCGCCGGTGAAGTTCCCTCGCTTCACCGGCGCCCGATCCGCCAAAGCCAACCTGTCGCAATCGGCCTCGCAGGTGCAAACCGGAAGACAATTGCATGCGTATACTATTCCTAGCACCGGCCTTGGCCACTGCGCTGCCTTGTACGGCAGGTGCGGAACCACTGACTTTCGAAGCCGCGCTCGAACGAGCGGCAAACGCAGCACCTGCGCTCAAGGCCAGTGAGGCCAGCGTCCGCGCATCGCGCGCTCGTGCGATTGCTGCCGGCCAGCTTCCTGATCCCACCTTGTCCGTTGGCATCGATAATTTTCCGATTTCGGGCCCGCCAGCCTTTCGTCCGCGGGATGAAAGCATGACCACCGCACGGATCGGCGTCGAACAAGCATTCCCCAACCCGGCCAAGCGGCGCGCGGAGCAAACCCGCGCGCGGGCTGCGATCGGCGCGGCGGAAGCAGGACAAGCGGTCACGGCGCAAGACGTCCGCCTGGAAACGGCGCTTGCCTGGATCGATCTTTACTACGCCAGGCGCCGCCTTGGCCAATTGCAGCACCTTGATGTCAGCCTCGGCGATTTACAGGCTACGGTTTCGGCGCGGCTTGCCTCGGGCTCCGCCCGGCCAAGCCAGGCCTATGAACCCGAGCAGTTGCGCGCAGCCGTAAGCGACCGGCGAGCTCAGCTTGAGGCCGAGGTGGTCAAGGCGCAGGCTCGGCTCGCGCGCCTGACCGGCGATCCCCATGCCGATGTCAGCGGCGATTCGCCCTTGTTAATGATCGACCGCGAACGGCTGAGAAGTGGTATTGGCGCAACCCCGCGCCTGACCGCTCTTGATGCCGATGTCGCTGCCGCCGAGGCAGAGACAGATTTTGCCCGCGCGGCAAAGCGGCCAGACTGGCGGGTCAGCACCAGCTACGGTCGACGCGATCCAGCCTATGGCGACATGGTGTCCGTCGGCGTCAGTATCGATCTGCCGCTGTTCTCGCGTAAACGACAGGATCCGCTGATTGCAGCCCGCGAGGCCGATACGGAACGCGCACGGTTCAGCCGCGCTTCGGGTGAACGCGATCTGGATGCGGGGCTCACGTCTGATCTTGCCGATTACGACATGCATCGCCGGCAGTTGGACAACGCCAGGGCTACACTCGTGCCGCTCGCCAAGCGGCGGGCCGAGCTGGATATGGCGAGTTATGCCGCAGGCAAGCTCGATCTCGGCAGCGCGCTCCTCTCGAGCCTCGCTCTTGCCGAAGCTGAAGTCGATGCACTCGCCCGCGAAGCTGATGTCGCGCGCGACGCGGTCCGGATCAATTACACATACATGGAGGTGCGGCCATGAACTGGCACGCGAAGCAGACCGCGCGTTGGGGCGCAGGCATCTTGGCGATCGCCCTGGCGGCAGGCACGGGCGGGTATTGGCTCGGTCATAGCAGCAGTCCCGGTACCGTGACGGGCGCCGGATCGGAGCGCAAGATCCTTTACTGGTACGATCCGATGGTACCCGCCGAGCACTACGACAACCCCAATTCACTGTCGTCGATGGGGATGAAAACCATCCCAAAATATGCCGACGAAGGGGCTGCAACCGCCACGGCCCCGGGGGTCAGCATCGACCCGGCTGTCCGGCAGAGCCTTGGCCTGCGTGTGGTCACGGCGGAGATTGGCACACTGCCTTCATCGGTCACGGTCACCGGCACGATCGACTTCAACCAGCGCAATGTCGCCATCATCCAGGCGCGCTCGGGCGGTTTTGTCACCCGTGTCTATGGCAGGGCGCCGGGCGACGTGATCGGTGCGGGCGCGCCCATTGCGGACCTGCAATTGCCCGAATGGGGCGGCGCGCAGGGCGAGTATCTCGCGGTCCGCCGTCTTGGCCGCCTCGACCTCACCACAGCGGCCCGTCAGCGGCTGAGATTACTGGGCATGCCCGAGCAACTCATCGCGCAAGTGGAGCGCAGCGGGCGAACGAGCGGCGTCCTCACCATCACGTCGCCAATCGGCGGGGTCATCCAGACGCTGGATGCACGGCAGGGAATGACGCTCGTGGCAGGCCAGACCCTTGCACAGGTCAACGGGATCGGAACGGTCTGGGTCAATGCCGCCGTGCCGCAGGCGCAGGCGGGCCTTGTTCGGGTCGGGCAGCGCGCAAACGTGACGCTGGCCGCTCTTCCCGGCCAAAACCTCGCGGGCCGCGTGATTGCGATCCTGCCGACAGCGCAGGCCGAAAGCCGGACTCTCACGGTGCGGATCGAACTGGCCAACAGCGGCAGCCTGCTGCGCCCCGGCATGTTCGCCACCGTGGCGCTCGGCGACGAAGGCCAACCCGGATTGTTGGTGCCGAGCGAGGCGGTCATCCGCACCGGCGCGCGCAATCTCGTCATTCTTGCCCTCGCCGACGGACGCTATCGGCCAGCGGAGGTCCGGCTTGGCCGCGAGGGCGGGGGCAGAACAGAAATCCTTACCGGGCTTGCGCCAGGCGAGAAGGTGGCGGCATCGGGGCAGTTCCTGCTTGATTCCGAAGCAAGCCTGAGCGGTGTTCCGGCACGGCCGATCGGAGATGTGCGATGATCGCCGCGATCATCCGCGGCTCTGTCCGCTGGCGTAATCTGGTGCTTGTTGTGGCAGCAGTGCTGAGTGTTCTCGGCTTTTACGCGGTCCGGACTACGCCGGTCGATGCCTTGCCCGATCTCTCCGATGTGCAGGTCATCATTCGCACCAACTATCCCGGTCAGGCGCCGCAGATCGTCGAAAACCAGGTTACATACCCGATCGCCTCGACCATGTTGTCGGTGCCCGGTGCGCGCGTCGTGCGCGGCTATTCGTTCACCGGCGACAGCTTTGTCTACGTGCTGTTTGACGACGGCACCGACCTTTATTGGGCGCGCAGCCGCGTTCTTGAGTATCTGAGCCAAGTGCAAGGCCGTCTACCCGAGGGGGCCAAGCCGGCTCTGGGGCCCGACGCCACGGGGGTGGGCTGGATCTTTGAATATGCGCTGGTTGACAGGTCGGGCGGCCATGACCTTGCCCAGCTCAGAAGCTTGCAGGATTGGTTCCTGCGCTATGAGTTGAAGACTGTGCCGGGGGTGGCCGAGGTCGCCAGCATCGGCGGCATGGTCAAGCAGTACCAGGTGATCGTCGATCCGCAGAAGCTGGCGGCTTATGCGGTTACCACCGAGCAGGTCACTGAGGCGCTCAAGCGCGCCAATCAGGAGACTGGCGGGTCCAGCGTGGAAATGGCCGGCGCCGAATATACGGTTCGTGCCAGCGGCTATCTCAAGACGCTCGACGACTTCCGTGCGGTTCCGCTGCGCGCCGATGGAGGCGTTCCCGTGACGCTGGGCGATGTCGCGACGGTCCAGATTGGCCCGGAAATGCGTCGCGGCATTGCCGAATTGAACGGGGACGGCGAAGTAGCTGGCGGGGTCATCGTCATGCGCCAGGGGCAGAACGCCCGCGCGGTCATCGACGGGGTCAAGGCCAAGCTCGATGAACTGAAAAGAAGCTTGCCGCCGGGCGTCGAGATAGTGCCGACCTACGACCGCTCGGGGTTGATCGACCGGGCAGTGGAGAACCTCGGACACAAGCTCCTCGAAGAGTTCGTCATCGTCGCGCTCGTCTGCGCATTGTTCCTCTGGCACGCCCGCTCGGCGCTCGTCGCGATCCTGACGCTTCCGCTCGGCATCCTAATGGCCTTCATCGTCATGCGGTTGCAGGGCCTCAACGCGAATATCCTCTCGCTCGGCGGCATCGCCATCGCCATCGGGGCGATGGTAGATGGGGCGGTCGTGATGATCGAGAATGCGCACAAGCACCTCGAACGCTGGCAGCACGAGCATCCCGATAGCGAACTGGACACGGCGACGCGATGGCGCCTGGTCACGCAGGCTGCGGCCGAGGTAGGCCCGGCGCTGTTTCTCAGCCTCTTGATCATTACCTTCTCGTTCCTGCCGATCTTCACGCTTCAGGGACAGGAAGGACGGCTGTTTTCGCCGCTTGCCTTTACCAAGACCTATGCCATGGCGGCCGCGGCGCTGCTCTCGATCACGCTCATTCCGGTGCTGATGGGACTCCTGATCCGGGGACGCATACCCAGCGAGGAGGCCAATCCGATCAGTCGCTGGCTCACGCGGATTTACCGTCCGGCGATCGACTGGGTGCTCGTTCACCCCAAGCGCACGCTCGTGATCGCAGCCCTGATCTTCGCGACCACCTTGTGGCCGATGTCGCGGATTGGCGGAGAGTTCCTGCCGCAGATGAACGAAGGCGACCTGCTCTACATGCCGTCGGCGCTGCCGGGCATTTCGCCAGCCGAGGCCGGGCGCCTGCTTCAGCAGACCGATCGGCTGATCAAGACCGTGCCTGAAGTTCAGAGCGTATTCGGTAAATCCGGACGCGCCGAGAGCGCAACCGATCCTGCCCCGCTTGAGATGTTCGAGACGACCATCCGCTTCAAGCCACGAGAGCAATGGCGATCCGGCATGACCCCCGAGAAGTTGGTCGAGGAGCTCGATGCGCGGGTCAAGGTGCCGGGCCTTGCCAACTTCTGGATCCCGCCGATCCGCAACCGCATCGACATGCTGGCGACCGGGATCAAGAGCCCGGTCGGGATCAAGGTCGCCGGTTCGAACCTCGCCGAGATCGATCGCACTGCAAGGCAGATCGAGCAGGTCGTCCGGACGGTGCCGGGTGTCGCCTCGGCGCTGGCCGAGCGGCTGACCGGAGGGCGCTACATCGACGTCACGGTCGATCGCGCCGCCGCCGCCCGCTACGGGCTCAATGTGGCCAATGTCCAGTCGGTGGTGTCGGGCGCGATTGGCGGCGAAACGGTCGGCCAGACAGTCGAAGGGCTGGCGCGCTACCCGATCCAGGTCCGCTACCCCCGCGAAATCCGCGACAGTCCGGACAAACTGGCAAGCCTGCCGGTGCTGACTCCTGCCGGCCAGCAAATCACTCTCGGCAGTGTAGCCCGGATCGATATCAGCGACGGGCCGCCCATGCTTCGCAGCGAGAACGGCAGACCGGTGACCTGGATTTATGTCGATGGTCGGGGCAGCGACATGCAGACCATGGTGGGCGACATCCAGCGCGCCATTACCGTGCAGGTCAAGCTGCCCCCCGGCGTCAGCGTTTCCTATACTGGTCAGTACGAGTTTCTCATCCGCGCCAAGGAGCGGATGAAGCTGGTAATCCCGGTGACGCTCGCGATCATTCTGGGGCTTTTGTACCTGACTTTCCGGCGCTGGGATGAAGCGCTGCTGATCATGGGCACTTTGCCCTTTGCCCTCACCGGCGGTCTGTGGTTGCTCTATTGGCTCGGCTACAACCAGTCGGTAGCGACCGCTGTGGGGTTCATTGCGCTCGCGGGCGTCGCGGCCGAGTTCGGGGTCGTCATGCTGATTTACCTCAAACACGCGCTGGAGGCGCACAGCGATGACGACGTAGTGGGGGCGGTCCGCGATGGCGCTGTGATGCGCGTCCGGCCCAAAGCCATGACGGTCGCAGTGATCCTCGCCGGCCTGCTCCCCGTCCTGGCAGGTGGCGGAACAGGTTCGGAAGTGATGAGCCGGATCGCCGCACCGATGGTCGGCGGCATGCTGACGGCGCCCCTCCTGTCGATGCTGATCATCCCTGCGGCCTACCTACTGATGCGCCGACGCACCCAATTTCGCAATCAACCCGAAGGAGAAGCACTATGAAGTCAGGCTTGATCATCACCTCCAGTCTCGCACTGTTGGCCGCGCTTGCCGCTTGCAACAAGCAACCCGAAGCGCCGAATCCCACAACTGCGCCAGCGAGCAGCAAGAGCACTGTCGATCCAGTTGCGATTGTTCATGGCGCCAGCACCGGAACTATCACTGCGGTCGATCCCGCCAAAGGGACAATCACGCTCGACCATAAGGAAATTCCGACTCTACAATGGTCGGCAATGAAAATGGGATTCTCCGCCAATCCGGAAATTCTTCAAGGATTTAAGGCGGGGGATCACGTATCGTTTGAAGTCGATTGAGATGGCAAACAAGGCACAGTCACGAAATTGCGCAAGGGTAGTGCAGATTGCTGTTGAAAAGGGTTTTAACGCCAGCATGCGATCTGGGGTCAAGGCCAACGGGTCGCATGCCACCCTTAGAATTTGACCGGTGCCGATGCCCCGACTTCTTAGCAAAGCCCTTGCCGGCTCTCTCCTGATACCAGTTCGGGTTAGAATTAAGTTGAGTCTTCAAGACTAGTCGCGAATTTCTCGAAATTCGACCTCGATCCGTGCAATCTCTTCGGATGTGATGCCGTGCAGTCTTGCCTGATAAGATGATATCAGCGTTCGATGGTGCACCGGCGGATGCCAGAACGCATCCCCTTCGACAGGCTTGGTCCCATCTTTCCTGAACGCCGTCACGTGAAGATGACTTCCCCCTGGCAGAAAACCGAAGCCCCGCCGACGGGCAAATCCGCCCACGGTCACGTCATCCTTTGCCGCGTGAGCATAGACCGAACGGATTTCGACCCGCGAGTTGGCTTTCGCGGTAAGCGGCGCTGGGACAGGTGGAAGTGTCGCACATCCTCCTGCCAGAAATATAGCGGCTCCAAGTGGCAGGCCGCGAAATCTCCATCTTCCGTTGGTCATTTTGTCACCTCCTTCATTAGCTGCTGGCCGTGCGATCACGGTAGGCAAGCAATCGCAGGGCGTTGAACACGACGATCAGCGTTGAACCTTCGTGCATGGCAACCGCCGGCCCGATCCCAAGACCCAGAATAGTCGCCGGTACGAGCAGCGCGACGACGCCAAGGCTGACAAACACGTTCTGGCGGATGATCCGACGCGTGCTGCGGCTGAGCCCCACCGCGAACGGCAGGTGAGACAGGTCGTCCGCCATAAGTGCCACATCTGCGGTTTCGAGGGCCACATCGGAACCTGCCGCCCCCATCGCGATGCTGACGGTAGCACTCGCCATGGCAGGCGCATCGTTGACCCCGTCGCCGACCATCGCAACCTGCGCCTCGCTACGCAGCTTCTTGATCGTAACGACCTTGTCTTCTGGCATGAGATCGCCCCAGGCCTCATCGAGCCCAACCTGGCGGGCGACAGCATCGGCGACGCTCTGGTGGTCGCCCGAGAGCATGACCATGCGCTTAATACCGAGTTTCCGCAGCTGAGCGAGTGCGTCGCGCGCGCTTTCCCGCGGCGTGTCGAGGAGACCAATGGCACCAAGGTCACTATCGCCGCGGCGCACGACCATGGTGGTAAAGCCGCCCGCCCTCAATTTTTCGATCGCGGCAGCCATCGGGGCGGACAAGGGGTCGATCCCCTCGGTGCCGAACATCTCAGCCTTGCCGATCAGCACCCGTTCACTACCCACTTCGGCGGTCACGCCGCGCCCGGTCAGACTCTCAATGTTGATCGCCTCGGGAATCGAACGATCGCCAATATGGTCCCTTCCATCACGGGCTATCGCCTGCGCGAGCGGATGGTCGCTCAGGCTCTCGACCGCAATCGCGACCGCTACCAAGTCCTCCTTGTCGATGCCAGGCGCGGCCACGATCTCCTGGATACGCGGCGCGCCCTTGGTCAGAGTGCCAGTCTTGTCGAATGCGATCGCATCCAGTGAACCAAGCAGTTCGAGCGGCGCGCCCCCCTTGATCAGGACACCGCCGCGCGCGGCGCGAGCCACGCCGGAAAGCACCGCGCTGGGCGTCGCGATAGCGAGCGCGCAGGGGCTGGCCGCGACAAGCACCGACATCGCCCGGTAGAAACTGGCGCGGAACGGTTCGTCGACCACGACCCAGGCGAAGAGCAGCAGGACCGTCAGGCCCAGTACTGTCGGCACGAAGTAGCGTTCGAATTTGTCGGTGAAGCGCTGGGTCGGCGATTTCTGCGTCTCTGCTTCGCTGACAAGCTTGATGACTTTGGCGAGCGTGGACTCGCTGGCGAGCTTGGTGACTTCGATCTCGAGAGCACCGCTGCCGTTGATCGTTCCAGCAAAAACCCGATGGGCGGACTCGAGCCGGTCTGGATTGGCGCGCGCGGCATCGTCATCCATTACCGCCCGCTTGTCGACCGGCATGCTCTCACCGGTCACCGGAGCCTGGTTGACCGCGCTCGAGCCCTTGACGACAAAGCCGTCGGCCGGAATGCGCTCGTCAGGTTTCACGGCGAGGACGTCGCCGAGCGCGAGTTCCTCCACCGGCACTTCGCGCGTCGATCCGTCGCTCTGGCGCACCATCGCTGTGCGAGGGGCTAGTTTCGACAGCGCCTTGATGGCGCGCTTTGCCCGACCCATCGCATAGTGTTCAAGGGCATGACCAAGGCTGAACAGGAACAGCAGCAATGCGCCTTCCGCCCATGCGCCAAGCGCCGCGGCGCCGACAGCTGCGACCAGCATCAGCGTGTCGATCTCGAACCGCCGGGCCTTAAGGTTCTCGATCGCCTCGCGCAGCGTGAAGAAGCCGCCGAGCCCATAGGCGACAATGTAGCAACCCAGTGGAATCCAACCAGGTGAACCGCCCAGCTTCTCGATGGCAAATCCGATCGCGAGCACGAGTCCACAGCCGAGCGCGAAGATCAGTTCGGTCCACGAACCAAAAATTCCGCCGTGGCCATGGTCATGCTCGCCAGGACCGTGGTCATGTTCGGCCGCGTTCTTCTGTCGCAGGCCCAGCCTCTCTAAAGCCGTCAGGACTGCCGGTTCGTCGATCTGATTTCGGTCGAACTCGACCCGCACGAAACCCGCCGGGCTGACCCCGGCTTCGAGGACGCCAGAAATCTTGCCGAGTTGTTCGCCGATCCTGCTTGCTTCTCGCGGGCGGATGGTCTCGCCCAGCTCCCATCCGACATGGCCAAAACGCGCCGAAATATCCGCGCCCGCAGCCTCGATGACCGAGCGCACCTGGGGCAGTGACAGCGCACCCGGGTTGAAGGCGTCACCTCAAGGTTTGTGCGCCAGACAACGATTTGGCGGACATCATGAGAACATTGGCTATGCCACGAGTTTGAGGCGAGCCATGGGATCGTTGAGAGCGCGGAATTCGCCGGGGGAGAGCGGTTTTGCCCGGTGCCAGAGATAATCTCCCGTCAAGCTGATATGCGCCCAGCCCATGGGGGAAAGGTGAGCGAGGAGCGCGTCGTCGAAGCTGACGCCGGATGCTTTGATGTGCTGGGCGGCCCTGTCCATATAGATGGTGTTCCAATAGGCTATCGCCGCGATCAGCAGGTTCAGGCCCGATGCCCGATATTCCTGATTCTCGATCGAACGATCCGTGAACCGGCCCTGCCGGTTGGTGTAGATGGCGGCGGCGAGGGTATGACGTGCCTCGCCCTTGTTGAGGCCGGCCTGGCAGGCCCGCCGCAAGTCGGGCTGTTCAAGCCAGTCGAGCGTGAACAGCGTCCGTTCGATGCGACCAAGTTCCGCCAGGGCGAAATCCAGCCTGTTCTGGCGCTTGTAGGCGGCGAGCTTGCGCAGGATCGCAGACGGCGCGACGGCTCCCTCCTTGATGGTGGCGACAATCCTGACGATGTCCTCCCAGTCGGCTTCGATCGCGGCGGTCTTGACCGTTCGCCCCATGAGGCTTTCGAGGCCCTTGTAGGTCGAGGGTGGAGCGATCGAGCCGAGTTTCCGGTCGGCGATGTCGCGCAACCGGGGTACGAAGCGGAAGCCGAGAAGATGGCAGAGAGCAAAGACATGGTCAGTCGCGCCGCCGGTATCGGTGTAATGTTCATGCAGCGGCAGCGCGCCGGCGCCCAACATGAGGCCGTCGAGCACATAAGGCGCCTCTCCGGCGGTGGCCGACATGATCCGCGACCCGAAGGAGGCAAAATGATCGGACAAGTGGGAGTAGATCTTCAGGCCGGGCTCGCCGCCATATTTGGCGTTGATGTCGGCAGCTGCGGATCGGCTGCGGCCTGAGCGGAAGAACTGCCCATCGGAGGATGAACTGGTTCCGGCGCCCCAATGATGCGTGAACGGCAAATCATGGTGCGCGGCAACGATCATGGCCAGCGCAGCCTGGTAGTTTTCGGGCGACAGATACCAATTGTGCGTCCAGGCAAGCTGGGCGTAGCTTACCCCGTCGCTGGCATTGGCCATCCGTTCCAGACCCAGATTCGATCCATCGGCCAGAATGGCCGCAAGGATCGCATGCGGGTTGTCATGCTCTTTGCCGGACCGAAGATCGCGGAACGCGCTCAGGAAGCCGGTGCGCTCGGCTACCTCGACCAGGAGTTCGGTGATCCGCACGCGCGGTAACAGCGCGTCGAGCCTGCGATCGAGAGCCTCTGCCTCGGGCGGCGTGATTGCCAGCATCGGTTGCAGCTTGAGCCGATTGCGCTCGAGCGCCACGCCTGCAAGCCGGTTCGCCTTGAGTTCCTTGGCGAAACGGCGCAGCCGCCAATCGAGCATTCTCGCGCGATCGGCCAGATAGGCCGCAGCATCGTTTGGGAATGCAAGGTTTTCGGCCACCTTCCCGGCATCGCGCCGGCTCAACAGATAGGTGTCGAAGCGGCGATAGTTCCGGGTTCCCTCCACCCATATGTCGCCGGCGCGCAACCGATCGCGCAGGGTGGCCATGACGGCTGTTTCATAGCGCCGACGGTCAATCTGGCCGCCTTCGGTGATGAGGCGCTTCCACTGCCGGTTGGCGAATGGCAGGGGAACGCCATCGGGCAGGTTGCGCGTTTTGCGCGCATTGGCGTCGCGGATGACATCAATCGCCTTGACCAGTTGCACCCCGCTTCCCGTCGCCTTGAACGTGAATGCATCGAGGAAAGCTGGGCTGAACCGGCGCAAGGTCGCATAACGCCCTGTTGCCGCGACAAGGGCATCTTCCCCCGCCAGATCAGCCAGCGCATCGACCTGCGCCTTCACCGCGACCAGCCTGTGCCAGCCCACAGCCTCGTCGATCAGTTCCATCGGATTGCCGCCATGCTCGACCGCCTCTCCCAGCGCCGCGATCGTGGCGCCGAACAACCGCATGAGTTCGCCGACCGAGCGGATGCTGTCCTGATAGCGTCTTTCACGGCTGCGCCGCGCGCGTGTGAACAGGCCGCCGACAAGCCTGTCGAACATCTGGATCGCCGCATCGGCGAGCCGGGCCTCGAGGTCGATCACCGCCGCGACCAGGGTCGCGCGCCGCCTGTTGAGGCTATAGTCGGAAAGCAGAAACGCCGGTGCCGCGCTACCTTCACGCATGAATTGCGCGAACCGGAAATCGGGAATTTTGGCGCCGATCGCCGGATCGATGCCGACCCCGCGCGCATAGCGCAGCCGTTCCAGCAGGCCGTTGATATTTGCCGTCGTCGGCGCCTCCTCGAAATTGCGCAGCCAAGCCAGCGGCGTCATGCCGAAGTCGCTGCTGTTGACGATCAAATCGTCGATCCGGGTCAGTTCGGCATGACCCAGGCTTTCGATGATGGTTGCTGCCGCGGCTTTGCGGGCGCGCGCCCTGCCGGCGAGACCGGCCCGTTCGATCGTGTCGGCCGATGGAAGAATGAAGTGCTCCTGCTTCAATCCCTCCATCAACGCGCGAACAATGGGCTCGCCCCGGTCGGTCTGTTCGGCGGCTCGCGCGGCCAGGTCGAGCGCGAGTGGGATATCCCCTCGCCGGAAGGGGCGTAACCCGAGGTGCTGTGCGGCAATGTCAGCGTGATCGTTGCGCGTTTGGGCGCGCTGGCCATAGTCGCCGAAAGCCTCCGCATCGACGAATATCTGGGCAGCAAGGTAGTGGAGGATCGCATTTGGCACGCCGATGTCGGGCTGCAAACCGAAGCCAGGGTGCCGCATCAATGCGATCTGCGCAGCCAGGCCGAGGCGATTGGCGGGTCGATAGCGGCGACCGATCAGGTCAAGATCCCTGACGGCAAGAGTATAGTGGCTGACGATCGCGGTTTCGTCATGGGGAGCATCGAACAGGCGCCGCCGTTCTTCCCCGGTCAATAATCGCCGCCGCGCCATGCTGCCTCCATCCGACTCCTGAGCAGCAGGCTAGCGTCAATCTGGAGTATAGCCTAACCGGACGTCAGGGCGGTGCTTCCAATTCTGTCAGATTAGAGTTGGTGAACGCATTTGTTGACGTCTGTTGCGCGGTGTCATAGATTTCAACCTGACAAATTGACCGGAGGCGGCGATGAAAGGCCAGAGGATCGGTTACGTCCGGGTGAGCACATTCGATCAGAATGTCGATCGCCAGTTGGAAGGTCAGTCGCTCGACCGGATCTTTACCGACAAAGCATCGGGCAAGGACGTCAATCGGCCCCAGCTCGACGCCATGCTCGCCTTCGCCCGCGAGGGCGATACCGTCGTGGTGCACAGCATGGATCGACTGGCGCGCAATCTCGACGATCTGCGCAAGCTGGTCCAGTCTCTCACGAAGAGAGACATCCGCATCGAGTTCATGAAGGAGAGCCTTGCCTTTTCCGGCGAGGATTCCCCCATGGCCAATCTGATGCTTTCGGTCATGGGCGCGTTCGCCGAATTTGAGCGTGCCTTGATCCGGGAACGGCAGCGCGAAGGAATTGCGCTTGCCAGGCAACGCGGCGCTTATCGCGGACGGAAACGGTCCCTCTCTGACGATAAGGTCGCCGAGCTGCTCCGCCGCATTGCCGCCGGCGAGCGTAAGGCCACAATCGCCCGCGACCTGGGGATCAGCCGTGAAACCCTATACCAGTATCTCCGCGTCGCCGCCTGACGCCTATGTTCCCACAATGTCCGGCAAATCGTTGTCTGGCGCACAAACCTTGAGGTGACGCCTATTGCTCTGCCTAAGCGGCGGCCGACGACGTTCCGCCCTTCCCTGCCATGCGACTGGACGACTCGATGCCAATCTACCGGCGAGCAGGTCATTATGTCTGAAGCTTGCGGGCTGCGTGCCAGTGCCGCAGATAAGCCAAGGGCCGCCCTTTTGAGGCGGCCCCGACCATTTAGTTCCCTCGCGGGAAACGGACACTCCCCAGGGGGAGGCCGCGCGTGCTCCCCATGTAGAAACCCATCCCTTACGATTCAACTAAAATCTGAAAGGACATCAACCGGCCTTACGCGCCGGAACCGGTGGGCGTAGGCGGCACCCCCTGAGGCGGCGACGGGGGCGTCGAGGGCACCGGCAGCCAGGCCAACACAAGGCGCAGCATGTCGTCGAACTCCCCGACCGGCATTCGCATGATGCCGCCTTTGTCAGGGATTAGCCGGCTCACCGCCACGGTCGTCAGCTTGTCGCAGATCGCGAACGCCGCCCGACCGTCAATCGTGGTCTGCAGCGGAAAGGCCCACTTGTTTCCTGGCTGCGCTGCCGTCGAGCAGGGCACCACCGCGACCGCGCCATGCAGCGTGTTCTTGAACGACACGATGATGACGGGGCGCCGCTTCCAGAACTCCGGGAGCTGGGCGTCTTGCGGAAAGTCACACCAGTAGAGCTGACGGATGCTTGGCGCGGCCGTAACCCTCGGTTCCACTTTCGGGGGTGGATCTTGGATATGCGCGTTCACTCGTCGTCATCCTGTACCAGACGCAGCTTAGGCGCCCCGGCCCGGTTCTGACGGCGCTTCGCCAACTCGGCCTTGTCCTTGATCTCAGCCAGCTTCTCGACCGCGAACGGCGCTACTGCCTTAATCAGCCCATCGAGATGGTAGATGTTGGTGCGGCTGCCGGTTTCGGTCCGCCGCTCCTCGCGACGGATATACCCTGCCCCCTCCAGCGCAGCGATGTGCTTCTGGATCGTGCGCGGATGAACGTCCATCGCCTTCGCCATCGTGGTCTTGGACGGAAAGGGCTTGCCCTCCGCCGTCCACCATTTGCTCGCCAGATACACGATGATGTTGAGATCGAGCGGCGACAGCATGAGCTGGCGCTGATTTTCGATGATGACGCTCGGCAATGCAGTCCAGCCCGCATCCATCAGCGGCTTGGTCCACTTCTTCTCATTCGTTCGCAGATCGGCGCTGCTGTCCTTTTGCTTTTTCGCAGCCATGTGATTATCCTTTCTGGCTGCAAATATGCCCCTCGCGCGAAGGGGATTCAAGTTTGAGGGGGCGGCACTAGGGGCGCCCCACAGGGCGCGCAGGCCGCCCCCTCCCCGGCCCTTTGGACCGCCCACCCGGGAGCCACACGGGGCCTACAAAGCATAGGACAACCCCATATAGGAACCGCTCAGGGTACACTCCTGGCGTATCAACCGAGGATAAACCCAGCGGGAGCCCCCACGGCCTCCCCCTCTCCCCGTGTTTTCCTATTCGCGCTGCCGCAAGGCAGGTGTGCCACGTGGCACACCCCCCATGACACGCCTGGAGCGTGGCACATCTTGTTGGGCACGCTGCCCTCCCCCGGAGGCCAGACCGGTGCCGGGGAACACCAAGGGCGGCTGCCCTTTCGTTCCCGAACGACAATCAGGCCCCCCGTGTAATCCGCCAAACGCGGCACCCGACGCCCTGCGGAGCGTCGGCCGCGCTAGGCGGCTCGCCCGCGCCAGAGGCCAGATTCTCGCCCTCCCTCCCCATCCCGTTCCTCGCCGGAAAGGCAGAGCCGGTTGCTGTTGCGACCGGCTTTCAGCCTCAAAGGAAAGGAAGACATCATGGGACGGATCACCGACAATCGAGCCGACATCTATCAGGAAATCACCGATCAGATGATCGCGATGATCGAGGCAGGCACCCGGCCTTGGTCGAAATCGTGGAACGGCAGCACCGCACCGAATATCCCGCTCCGCTCGACCGGCGTTCCCTATCGGGGCATCAACGTCCTGACCCTTTGGGTTGCCGCCATGACCAAGGGCTATGGCTCTCCGCATTGGCTGACCTTCAAGCAGGCGCTCGCGCTTGGTGGATGCGTCCGTAAGGGCGAGAAGGGTTCGACCGTCGTCTATGCCAACAAGATTGAGGTTGACGCCGACAAGGGTGGCAAGAGCAGCGAGGACGGCAAGCGTCAGGTGGCGTTCCTCAAGCGCTATACCGTTTTCAATTCTGAGCAGATCGACGGCATCGAGGCGAAATATCCAACACCCGCGCCAATCATCACCGCGACCAATCCCGATGAGCGGGACGCCGAGCTGGACGCGCTTTTCGCCCGCATCCCCGTCACCCTGAAGCACTTCGGATCGCAGCCCTATTATCAGCCGAGCGGCGATCATGTGGTTATGCCTGAGAACACCGGGAATAAAAGGGGCCACGGATCGGCCGGTAGCACCGGATTAAAAATGGGCCAGTCCTGCTAGAC
>NZ_JAIEPN010000141.1 GCF_019748365.1 Novosphingobium sp. | reverse complement strand
AGCGAAGTCGAGACACCATACGACGCGTGCGGTGTCTCGACTTCGCTCGACACGAACGGGAGGGGTCTCAGAACCTCACCGCCCCCCAAACCTTCGTCATCCCCGCGCAGGCGGGGATCCAGGGCTAAGGAGTGCTGTGGCCGCTCTGGATCCCCGCCTTCGCGGGGATGACGAAGGGTAGCGGGTGAGGGCGCACCGCAATGCCAAATCCGCATCCGCCCGGCACTTCGCCCCAAATCCTTGCACCATGCGCCCTCGCCCGCTAACCGGCAGGCCCATGAAGTACGTCAGCACAAGGGGCCAGGCGCCCTCGCTCGATTTCGAGGGCGTGACCCTCGCCGGCCTCGCATCGGACGGCGGGCTCTATGTGCCCGAGCGCTGGCCGACCTTTACCCAAGACGAGATCGCCGCGATGGCGGGTCTGCCCTATGCCGAGCTCGCCGCAAAGGTCATGCAGCCCTTCGTGGGCGACTGCATCGCGCCCGAGCGTCTGCTGGAGCTGACCCGCGAGGCCTATGGCCGGTTCTCCCACGCCGCCGTCACCCCACTGGTGCAGCTTGATGAGCGCCAGTGGCTGCTCGAGCTGTTCCACGGCCCAACGTTGGCGTTCAAGGATGTAGCGCTGCAGCTGCTCGGCCTGCTGTTCGAGGAGTTCCTGAGCCGGCGCGACGATCACCTGACCATCGTCGGCGCGACTTCGGGCGACACCGGTTCGGCGGCAATCGATGCCGTTGCGGGGCGCGCCAAGGTTGATATCTTCATGCTCCACCCGCATGGCCGCGTCTCCGATGTGCAGCGGCGGCAGATGACCACGGTGCTCGCGCCCAACGTGCACAATATCGCCATCGACGGCAGCTTCGATGATGCGCAGGCGATGGTGAAGCGCATGTTCAACGACAATGCGATGACCAGCCGCTTCGGCATCGCTGCGGTCAATTCGATCAACTGGGCGCGGCTCATGGCGCAGGTGGTCTATTACTTCGCCGCCGCGCTGCAGCTCGGCGCGCCGCAGCGCAAGGCCGCCTTCAGCGTGCCCACCGGCAACTTCGGCGATGTCTTCGCAGGCTATGTCGCGGCGCAGATGGGCCTTCCCATCGAGCGGCTGATCGTCGCGACCAACATCAACGACATTCTCCACCGCGCGCTATCCAGCGGCGACTATTCGGCGGGCACCGTCACGCCGACTGCGGCGCCTTCGATGGACATTCAGGTCTCCTCCAACTTCGAGCGCCTGCTCTATGATGCCGGCGGGCGCGACGGCGCCGCGATGCTCGCGCAGATGAAGCTGTTCGAGAGCACCAAGGCGATGCAGCTCACCAATGCGCAGCGCGAGGCGGCGGCCAGGCTCTTCACCAGCGCGCGGGCGGACGCGGCGGATATGGCAGGCGCCATGCGATGGGCGCACGAGGCCTGCGACGAAGCGCTCGATCCGCATACCGCGATCGGCCTCCACGCCGCGCGTGTGGCGCAAGGTCTCGCGGCCGACGTGCCGGTGGTGACGCTGGCCACCGCGCATCCGGCCAAGTTCCGCGACGCGGTGGAGCGCGCAACCGGCGTGCGGCCTTCGCTGCCGGGGCGCGTGGGCGATCTGTTCCAGCGCGAGGAAGCCTATACCCGCCTGCCGGGCGATTACGACACGGTCGCGGCGTGGATCGCCGAGCGCGCTACGCCCCGAGCGGGCTAAGGTGGCAGAGCTCGACCTTCAGGCAAAGCTCATGGTCGGGCCGGGCTGGGACCAGTTCGGCCTGATCGACAGCGGCGACGGGCGCAAGCTCGAACGCTACGGCCCATATCGCTTCATCCGCCCGGAACCGCAGGCGATGTGGGCGCCGCGTGTCGCGGTGTGGGACGCGCATGGCGAATTCGTGCCTGGATCGGACGAGGACGGCGGGGGGCGCTGGGCTTATGCGAAGCCCGTCCCGCGCGAAGGCTGGCCGCTCGATTGGCGCGGGATCGGGTTTACCGCGCAGTGCACGCCGTTTCGCCATCTCGGCTTCTTCCCGGACATGGCACCGGTGTGGGACTGGATGGGCGAACAGCTGGACGGCCGTCTGGACGCCTCCACCCTCAACATGTTCGGCTATACCGGCGTCGGCACAATGGCGCTCTCGCGCTTCGGCCCGGTGACGCATGTCGATGCCTCGAAGAAGGCGGTTGCGCAGGCGCGCGCCAATGCCGCGGTGGCGGGGCTGGAGGACCGGCCCGTGCGCTGGATCGTCGACGACGCCGCCAAGTTCGCCGCGCGCGAAGTGCGGCGGGGCAAGCGTTATGACGGGATCATCCTCGATCCGCCCAAGTTCGGGCGCGGGCCGGATGGCGAAGTCTGGCGGCTGGAAGAGAACCTGCCCACGCTGATCGCCGATTGCGCGCGGCTGCTGGACGGCGATAGCCGGTTCCTGTTCCTCACGGTCTATGCCGTGCGCATGTCCTCCCTCGCCATCGGCGGGCTGCTGGCGGAGGCGCTGGCAGCGCTGCCGGGCACGGTCGAGCATGGCGAACTGGCCCTGGCCGAGGAAGGGGAAAGCGGGCGCATCCTGCCCACCGCGATCTTCGCGCGCTGGTCCAATCCCGGATCATAAGCAAATCTGGGGCCACCAAATTCATGGCCCTGCACTGGACATTCCGGCCCCCGAGTGCCAGAGGCGCGGCCCGTGAACGACAGCCTTATCCTTGAAGTCGCCAACATCGAAAGCGATGTGCTCACCGGGATCTATTCCGAGGAGACTGGCCGGCCGCAGCCGCTGCGCATCTCGATCTCGGCCGCGCTGACCCCGCAGGACCGGTACACCCCCGATTGCCCGCTGACGGCGAGCAAGAACTACATGGACCTCAAGCACGCCGCGACCGAGGGGCTGCCCAAGGGGGTCCATTTCCAGCTGATCGAATCGGTGGCAGACCACATCTGCGAGACGCTGTTCCTGCAGGACAAGCGCGTCACGCGGGTCACGGTGAAGATCGTCAAGCTGGCGATCAGCGAGCGGGGTGAGGAAATCGGCATGACGCTTACCCGCCACCGGCGCGATTGATGACGGACCCCCGGCCGCTTGCCCTGATCACCGGCGGCTGGCGGCGCATCGGCGCAGCGATTGCGCACACGCTGGCGGGGGCAGGCTATGACCTCGCGCTCCACGCCCACAGCGCAACGAAATTTGCGGCGGACTTTACCGCCGAGCTGCAAGGGCTCGGCGCTGCCGTCCATCCGCTGGCAGCCGATCTCGCCGACCCGGATGCCGTGAACCGCCTGCCGGGCGAGGCCATGGCGCTGGCAGGCCGCGCGCCCACGCTGCTGGTCAATTGCGCCGCGCTGTTCCGCGATGATTCGGCGGCCACGGTGACCGCCGCCGTGCTGGACGAGCATCTCGCGGTGAACCTCACTGCGCCGGTGCTGCTCACCCGCGCGCTGGCGGAACTCGCGGCTGGCGATGCGGCGGTGGTCCATATCCTAGACCAGCGCGTGCTCAATCCGGTGCCCGATCAACTCAGCTACACGCTGTCGAAGCAGGCGCTCCACGCCGCGGTGCGCACGCTCGCGCGCAGCCTCGCGCCGCGTGTGCGCGTCAATGCGGTGGCGCCGGGGCTCACCCTGCCGACGCCCGACTATACCGAGGAGCAATGGCAGCGCCTCACCGCACTGATGCCGCTGGAGCGGCTGGCCAGCCCGGACGAGATCGCCGAGGCGGTGCTTTTTCTCGCACAGGCGCGTGCCGTCACCGGACAGACTATTTTTGTTGATGGGGGCGCGCACCTTGAATCTTTTGCGCGAGACTTCGTATACCTAGAGACATGAACAGCGCCCCCGCACCCCTGGTTGACCGCTTCGCGCGCCGCATCACCTATCTGCGGCTCTCGCTCACCGACCGCTGCGATCTGCGCTGTTCCTACTGCATGCCCGAGCGCATGACGTTCCTGCCGCGCGCCGAAGTGCTGACGCTGGAAGAGCTGCACGAAGTCGCGCTCGCCTTCATCGCGCGCGGCGTGCGCAAGATCCGGCTGACGGGCGGCGAACCGCTGGTGCGGCGCGACATGATGCAGCTGGTCCGCGCGCTGGGCCGCAAGATCGATGATGGCAGCCTCGACGAGCTTACCCTTACCACGAACGGTACGCGCCTCGCCGAATTTGCCGATGATCTGGCCGCGGCGGGCGTGAAGCGGATCAACGTCTCGCTCGACACGCGCGACCGCGCCAAGTTCGCCGAACTGACCCGGCGCGACAGCCTGCCGCAAGTGCTCGAAGGGATCGCCGCAGCCAAGGCGGCGGGCATCCGGATCAAGCTCAATGCCGTGGCGCTCAAGGGCATCAACGAGCACGAACTGCCCGATCTGATCGCCTGGGCGCACAGCGAAGGCCACTCGGTCACGCTGATCGAAGTCATGCCGCTGGGCGAGGTCGAGGGCGATCGCTTCGATCATTACCTGCCGCTTGATGCCGTACGCCGCGATCTCGAGCAGCGCTGGACCCTGACCGCCAGCGACGCCCGCACGGGCGGCCCTGCGCGTTATGTCGATATTGCCGAGACCGGCGGGCGACTGGGCTTCATCACCCCGCTGACGGGCAATTTCTGCGAAGGCTGCAACCGCGTGCGTGTCACCGCCACCGGCCAGCTGTTCATGTGCCTCGGCGGCGAGGGCAAGGTCGACCTGCGCGCCGCGCTGCGCTCGGAGAACCCCGAAGCCGCGATGGCCGAAGCCTTTGCCCGCGCGATGGGCGAGAAGCCCGAACGCCATGGCTTCGTGATCGACAAGCCCGGCGCTGCGCCTGCCTTGGCGCGCCACATGTCGATGACGGGCGGCTGACATGCCTGCAAGACTGGTGTTCCTGGGTCGGCTGGAAGACATTGCCGGCATGGGTGAGCTTGCGGTGAACCCCGGACCGCTCGATCAGGTGCTCGCCGCGCTCGATCCCGCGCTCGCCGTCGAACTGCTGGGAGAGCGGGTGCGCATGGCGCTCAACGGCGCGCTGCTGGGCGGCAACGAGGCGGTCGTGCTGGCGGAGGGCGACGAACTCGCCTTCCTGCCGCCAGTGAGCGGTGGCTGAATTTCGTGCCCGAACTCCCCACTCCGTTCGTGTCGAGCGAAGCCGAGACACCAGACGCCGCGCTTGGTGTCTCGACTTTGCTCGACACGAACGGTGGCCGATAATTGGGGTACACTGCAATGGCCGACGTTCGCCTTCTCGGTGAAGCCTTCTCCCCCACCGACGAACTCGCGGCCTTCAACGCCGCGCATCCGCAAGCAGGCGGCGTGGTCAGCTTTTTGGGGCAGGTCCGCTGTGAGGGCGGCCCCAATGCCGTCGAAGCGCTGGAACTCAAACACTACGCCGCGATGACCTTGCCGGGCATGGAAGCGCTCGCCGCCGCGACGCAGGCGCGCTGGGCGCTCGATGGCCTGCTCATGATCCACCGCTATGGTGTGATGCACCCCGGCGATCCCATCGTTCTGGTCGCCGCCGCGGCGCGGCACCGCCGCGATGCCTTTGCCGCCGCCGATTTCGCGATGGACCACCTGAAAAGCCAGAGCTGGTTCTGGAAGCGCGAGAAGACCGCAAAAGGCTGGCGCTGGATTGAACCGCGCCCCGACGACCACCGCGATCTGGCGCGCTGGTAGACGTCAGCTGCCCAGCGCGCTGCTCAGCGCGGCGATGGAGCGGTCTTCTTCGGCCAGCAGATCGGCAACGGCACGGTGCGCCGGGGCGACCAGCTTGAGGTCATCGTCCGGACCGGTCGCGGCCTTTTCGGTGGCAGCGATCAGCAGGCGATCAAGGTCGGACAGCGCAACCATGCCCTCGCCGCGCGCGGAGGTGAGCCCGGCGAGCGCGATGGCCGCGCGGCTCCAGGCCTCGGTTCCGGGGGCGCTGCCCTTTGCGGCATCGATCACGCGGGCGGCTTCGCCTTGCCGTTCGCGGAAGCGGCCATGCGCGGCGCGCGCGGTATCGCTCAGCGCAGCGACGCGGGCGTTGAGATCGGCACCGGCAGGAAGCTGGGTGGTCAGCGGCAGGCTCGCCGCGGGCGCAACCGGCTGGGCCGTACCATAGGCGCGCTCGGCCGGGCGAATCGCCAGCGAGGGAAAGCGCGAGCGGTCCGCATTGCAGGCCGAAAGCGCGAGCAAGGCAGCCAGCGGCGCGCCGATACGGATGGACAGAGCAACCATGCCCGCGCCATAGAAGCTTTTGCCAGACCGGGGAAGCGGCGCCGCAACACGCGCAAGCCTGCATTTCGCCTGCCTGCGGCGTTGACATGGGGCCCCCGTTCGATTAACCGCGCCACTCTTTCCGGGCCTCCGCATCGAGCGGAGATTCGGCCATGCCGTTTGATGGCGCCCGATTCGCGGGTTCATCGGGCGGCCAGACACTTGAAACGGATAGCAGGAACCATGTTCGCAATCGTGCGCACGGGCGGCAAGCAGTACCGGGTTGCCGCCGGAGACAAGATCGCGGTCGAGAAGCTGGCGGGTGAAGCCGGTGAAACGATCACGCTGACCGACGTCCTCCTCGCGGGGAACGAAGGCGTGCTCGCGGATGCCAAGAGCGTGACCGTTTCGGCCGAGATCATCGCGCAGGCGAAGTCCGAGAAGGTGGTCGTGTTCAAGAAGCGCCGCCGCCACAACTATCGCCGCAAGAACGGCCACCGCCAGCAGATGACCCTGCTGCGCATCCTCAGCGTCGCCTGATCGCGCGCGCCGACAAGATTCCGGAGTAAGCTCACATGGCACATAAGAAAGCAGGCGGCTCTTCGCGTAACGGTCGCGATTCGGCTGGCCGCCGCCTCGGCGTCAAGAAGTTCGGCGATCAGCATGTGATCGGCGGCAACATCATCATTCGTCAGCGCGGCACCAAGGTGTACCCGGGCGCCAATGTCGGCATTGGCAAGGATCACACCCTTTTCGCGCTCGCCGAAGGCAAGGTGCGTTTTCACTCGGGCAAGCTTGGTCGCAAGTACGTCTCGGTGGATATGCTGGCCGAGGCCGCAGAGTAATCGGATGGTCATGACGGGCCATCCGCGACGGATGGCCCCCGCCGGCTCTCAGGAGCCGGCTTGACGAGGGAGAGGGGCCAGCCCGTCTCCCTTTTTCTTTGTCTCCCTCAGCCCCGGGGCGCCTCGCCGCTAAATGCATGCGTAGGCCTACGGATCGCAATATGCCTGTCATTTCCTTTGGTTAGCAGCCGGGGGAAATCGAGGGGCGGATGAGGAGAAAAGGCATGTTCATTCGCAGTGAAAGACTGTTCCTGCGCCCCGCCTGGCCCGAAGACTGGGCCGAGCTGCATGAGGCGGTCAACGATGAGGGCGTGGTGCGCAATCTCGCCCGCGCACCGTGGCCCTACCGTGCGGACGATGCGCGCTGGTTCGTGAATCGGCAGCAGGACCCGCGCCATCCCGATTTTCTGGTGACGCTGCCCGGCGCCGATGGAACGCGGATCATCGGCTGCGCGGGGATCGCGCCCGGGGAACACGGCGCGGTCGAGCTCGGCTACTGGATCACGCGCGAGCAGTGGGGCTGCGGCTATGCCACCGAAGCCGCGCGCGCGGTGCTCTCTGTCGCGCGCTCGCTCGGGCATAACCGGATCGAGGCGAGCCACTTCCTCGACAATCCGGCCTCGGGCCGCGTGCTGCGCAAGCTGGGCTTCGTGCCGACCGGCGAACACCGCCCCCGGCGCAGCGAAGGGCGCGGCTCGGTCGTGACGAGCGTGGTCTACCAGATCCACCTTGGCGAGGCGGGTAACGGCGATGGCGGGGGTGACGACCGCGAGCCGATGCGACGCGCGGCCTGATCTGTCGGCCGCGCGTTCGCGTCCCTCTTGCCCTGCAAGCGCCGGAGTTCTAGGCGTGCAGGTTCCGGCGCGCGGGGGGAAATGCGCGCCGCAAGGGGTACAACGGCTCGCAAAATGTCAGTTCGTAAGCGTCTCAGTCCCGAAGAAAGCCGTATTGCCGCCCTTGAAGCCGCGCGTGCCCTGCTGATCGAAGCGGGGCCGCAGGCGGTGACGCTGAAAGCCGTCGCCGGGCGGATCGGGCGCACCCATGCCAATCTGCTGCACCATTTCGGCTCGGCCTCGGGCCTGCAGAAGGAACTCGCACGGCACCTCGCCGAAACGATCTGCGTCGGCATTCGCGAGGCGGTGATCGCCAGCCGCTCTGGCATCGGATCCCCGCGCGATGTGGTCGACCTGACCTTCGACGCCTTCGACCGTGAGGGTGCGGGCGCGCTCGCCTCGTGGATGCTGCTCACCGGCAACGAGGACGCGCTCGATCCGATTGTCGATGTGATTCACGACCTGGTGATCGAGCTCAATGAGTTCGGTTCGGACACGATGCGCGGCACCACGCTCACGCTTGTGCTGATGGCGCTCGGCGATGCCCAGATGGGCGGGCCGCTGAGCCAGGCGCTGGAACTGCCGCGCGCGATTATGCCGCGCACATGCTCGAAAAGGCGATCGCCGAAACCGACCAGTTCACGCAGGCGGGCTGAGGTCCATCCACGTCGGCGCGAGCCCGGCCGGGATATCCTCGACACGGCGGTGATCGACCGCCAGCCCCAGCTCCGGATAAGTGGCGCGCTGGCGGGCGGGATCGGACTGATCGAGCGGCACTACCACCAGCCGCCGGTTCACTTTCTGCCGCCAGTTCATCCGCGCGGTGTTTTCCTGCCCTACATAGCAGCCCTTGGTGAAGCTCACCCCGGCAAGGTCGGCCGCATTGGTTTCCAGCCAGAGCGTCTGCTCGCTGCCCAGTTCGGCAAGACCCTCGGTCACGCCAAGCGAAAGGCGGTGCGCGAGCCACGCGTCATCCGCCGATGCATCATCAGCGCTGCGCGGGGCGATCCAGCGGTGACCGAGCGCGGGCAGGCGCGGATCGGTCGGTTCCCCTTCGGCCTGCCAGTAAACGCCAAGCGTGGTGTCCTCTGCAATCGCGATGCGGCGGCGCAGGCGGTAGAGCGAGAGGCGCTTCGCCAGCGCGGGCGCGGCGGCGGCTTCGCAATCGAGCAGCAGGTCGTGTCCATCGCCCCACACGATAAAGTCGAACAGCGCCTTGCCTTGTGCGCTCAGCAGACCGGCCCAGACGGGGAGGGGGCCCTTCACGTCGTTGGTCACCAGACCCTGCAGGAAGGCGGCGACGTCCTCGCTGTCGTCCATGGGAGCGAGGCGGACAATGGTGCGATTGGTCAATCTGGGTGCGCTCATGCGTGACAGATAGGCATGCTCCGGCTTAAGGGGAAGAGCATGACTGAACCGCACGCGATCACGATCCGCCGCCCCGATGACTGGCACGTCCACTTGCGCGATGGCGCGCTGCTGGCAGGGGTTGCCCCGCACACCGCGCGCCAGTTCGCGCGGGCGATCGTGATGCCCAATCTTTCGCCGCCGATGACCGATGTGGCAGGCGTTTCGGCCTATCGTGAGCGGATCATGGCGGCACTTCCGGAAGGCACCGACTTCACCCCGCTGATGACACTCTACCTCACGGACCATACCGATCCCGATGAGGTAGAGCGCGGCCATTCCGCCGGCGTCTTCGTTGCGGCCAAGCTCTATCCGGCGCATGCGACAACGGGCTCGGCCCACGGCGTCACTGACGTGGCCAACATCATGCCCGTCCTCGCGCGGATGGAGAAGATCGGCATGCCGCTCCTCATCCACGGCGAGGTGACCGATCACCATGTCGATATCTTCGACCGCGAGGCGGTGTTCATCGAGCGCACGCTGATCCCGCTGGTCAAGGCGCTGCCGGGCCTGCGCGTGGTGTTCGAACATGTCACCACCAGCGAGGCGGTCCAGTTCGTCGAAAGCGCGGGCGCGAACCTCGCTGCCACGATCACCCCGCAGCACCTCCATATCAACCGCAACGCCATGCTCGTCGGCGGCATCCGCCCGCATGCCTATTGCTTGCCGGTCGCCAAGCGCGAGCATCACCGGCTGGCGCTGCGCAAGGCGGCGACGTCCGGCAGCCCGCAGTTCTTCCTCGGCACCGACAGCGCGCCGCATGATCGGCGGCTCAAGGAAGCGGCCTGCGGCTGCGCGGGCATCTTCAACGCGCCGTTTGCGCTCGAGAGCTACATCAAGGTGTTCGAGGAAGAGGGCGCGCTCGACAAGTTCGAGGGCTTTGCCAGCGAGAACGGCCCGCGTTTCTACCGCCTGCCGCTCAACGAAGGCACGGTGACGCTGGAGCGGGCGCCGGTGACGGTGCCGGACGAGATCGACGTTGGCGAGACCATGGTCGTCCCCTTCCACGCCGGGGAAACGCTAGGCTGGCGCTTTCGCCCCTAGCTTGCGACTTTCGTATGTGCGTTCAGCCTGGACTGACGGAACATGTCCCAGCTGAACAAGGCAAGCGCGGTCCAGATCAGCACGAAGCAGATCGTCCGCGCCTCATCGAGCGGCTCGCCATAGAGGAAGTGGCCGAGCAGGAAGCCGATGCTCGGCGTGATGAACTGGGCAAAGCCCATGGCCGAAAGCGTCAGCCGCCGCGCGGCATAGCCGAACAGCAGCAGCGGGAAAGCGGTAAACACGCCGCCGAGCAGCAGCAGCCCGGCCATCTCCCAGCTCGCCATGATGCTCGAACCGCCGCCAAGGCCGGTGCCGGTCCACGCATACCAGCCGACCACGGCGAGCGCGGGAGCGAGGCTCACGCCGGTCTCGATCGTCACCGCCTCGAGCGCGCCGGCGGGCACGACCTTGCGGACAAAGCCGTAGAGTGCATAGCTCACCCCCAGCGCCATCGCCACGAACAGCATGTCCAGCTCGCCGAACGCGAGGAGGCCGATGCCGGTGGCGGCGATCACCACCGCGGCCCACTGCACGCGGCTCAGCTTTTCATGCAGGAACACCGTGCCGATCAGCACGTTGATCAGCGGCATGATGTAGTACCCAAGGCTGGTCGCGAGGACATGGCCGGTAACGACGGCGATGAAGAAGATCAGCGAATTGGTCGCCGTCAGCGCCGCACTGGTGGCAAGCCGCAGCACGACCGTCCGATTCCGCAGCGAGGCGAGCAGCGATGGCCCTTGCCGCTGCATCGCGATGATCGCGAGGCAGATCGGCATGCTGCAGATGATGCGCCAAGCCAGCAGTTCAGGGGCGGGGACATCGCCCAGCAGCTTGAAGTAGATCGGCATCACGCCCCAGAAGGCATAGGTCGCAATGGCGGCGACGGCACCGTTCTGGCGGGAGGATGCAGCGGACATGGCGCGCCCCATGGCAGGATGGGCGCGCAGGACCAAGCATCAAAATGGCATGGCCCCCAGTAACACTGGTGACGCGGATTTAACCACGGTGGGTGCAAAGGACTCCCGGATGCTTGCTACCCGCGCCTTGTCCCTGATCCTGATCACCGCGCTCGCCGCCTGCTCGGCCGAGGCGCCGCGCACGCGCGGCGGCGAGGAAGGGCCCGCACACGATCCGGTGATGTCGGCCGCAATTGAAGGCCAGCTCATGGTCGATCCCGATCTCTCGCAGGCCAACAACCGCAATCTGGCGATTGTCCCGGCAGCACCCGCCGATCCCGCGCTGCCGCTGCCCGATCCGAAGAACTAGGGCGGCGGGAGCAAAAGGCCGCTATCGCCCAATTGGGGGCATTCAGGCAAAAGGACTAAGCACCTCGAGGATCGTGCCCAGCGCCACCGGTTTGCGGCCTTCCTGTATGTACCACTCGCGCCCGACGATAAACTCCGGTTCCTTAGTCGGATCAAAGAGGATGGTTATCTCAGTTTGGATTGTCTCGCCTGGTAGGACCAGCTTGCCCTCTTCCAATTCGATGGAGCCAATGCACATGTTGCGGTCATCTGGCTCGAAAAAGTTATGGTTGGGGCGGTAGCTGTATCCCCCTGACAGTGGTGATGTGCGACCACCCTCTTCGGTCGAAAGAAACCGGATGCTTGCTTTCAGGCGAATCTGATCGGTCGGCATTCAGGTAGTATGGAGTGCCGTTCCGACGTGGGCAACGACCGCTTCCCACCAAAACCCACCGTCGCCCCGTGCTTGACACGGGGCTTGGCTACCTCTGGGCCTCGCCGCTCGGCACTGCGCCTGCTGGATACCACTGGTCCAAGAGGTCGAGCCAATCGGGATTGTCGGCCTCGATCAGTTCAAATTTCCACTCGCGGCGCCATTTCTTGAGGAGCTTTTCCCGTGCGATGGCGGGTTCGATCTCTTCGTGCCGTTCGGCGTAGACAAGCATGGTCTTGTCGAAATCCCTGACATGTATCGACCCTTTACCCTCGCGATGCTGCCAGACACGCCGGATAAGATCGGAAGTGACGCCGACATAGGTCCCGCCGCGGTAGCGGTTTGCCATGATGTAGACCCAGCCGCCTTTCTCCATCTGGCGCTTGTGCCAAACGAGGGCTCGCAAGAAAAGCCAAGCCCCGTGTCAAGCACGGGGCGACGGATGGGGGGCGGAATGTCCGCTCCCCACCAATCCCAGTCGTCCGCCCATCGCCGCAAGCGCCCCCCGCAGCCCGCAGGCCTCAGGAATCCCGCAGCCCCACGCCGATCGTCGCGCGTGGCTGTTCCATTTCGGCGGACGACACCGGATAGGCGCACGAATCGGCCATGTAGTAGCCGCCCGGGCGGTTGTTGCCGGAAAGGCCCGTGCCGCCGAAGGGCGCGCCCGCGTTTTCGCCGATGGTCGGCCGGTTCCAGTTGACCACGCCTGCCCGCACATTGGCCCAGAAGCGGTTGTAATCCTGCGGTGATCCGCCGAGCAGCGAGGCGACGAGGCCGAAGCGGGTGTTGTTGGCCTCGGCAATGGCTTCGTCGAAATCGTCGACTGCGATGACCTGCAGCAGCGGTCCGAACAGCTCGACATCGGGCCGCTCCTCGATCCGGGTCACGTCGATGATCGCCGGGCTGACGAAGGGCAGGTCCTCGCGCAGGCGCGCCATGTGCTTGATCGCGCGACCGCCGTTGGAGAGGAGGTAGACGAAGCTTTCGGTGAGGCCGTCGGCGGCGGCGTTGTCGATCACCGGGCCCATGAAGGGCGTCGGCGTATCGAACGGCGCGCCGACGATGAGCCGCTCGGTGAGGCGGCGCACTTCGGTGATCACCGCGTCATACATCGTCGATTTCAGGATCAGTCGCCGCGCCGAGGAGCAGCGCTGCCCCGCGCTGGTGAAGGCCGATTGCACCACGATGGCGGCGGCATCGACGATCTTGGGCGTGTCCCACACCACGATCGGATTGTTGCCGCCCAGCTCGAGCGCGACGACCTTGCCCGGATTGGAGGCGAGCTTGCGATTGATCGAGACCCCGGCATGGGCCGAGCCGGTGAACAGCACACCGTCCACCCCGTCATGCATCGCGAGCGCCTGGCCCTGCTCGGGCCCGCCAAGCATCAGCTGCACAACCGCCGCCGAAATGCCGGCGCGATGGAAGCAGCGGACAAGGAGATCGCCGGTAGCAGGCGCCTTTTCCGATGGTTTGAACACGACGACATTGCCCGCGATCAGCGCCGGAATGATCTGCGCGGCGGGGAGCAGCGCGGGCATGTTCCAGGGGCTGATCACTGCGAGCACGCCATGCGGCTTGTGGCGCACGGCGGACGTCCCGTTCAGCGCGCTGTCGAGTTTCCGCTGCGCGGTGCGCTCGGCATAGGCGCGCACCGAAACCTCGACCTTGTCGACCACACTGTCGACTTCGCTGCGCGCTTCCCACAGCGGCTTGCCGGTCTCGCGGGCGATCAGATCGGCGAGCTTGTCCGATTCCTTGCGCACTTCATTGGCGAAGCGGCGCATGAGTTCGATGCGGGTGGAAAGCGGCTGCGCGGCCCAGAGCGGCCAGGCCCGGCGCGCGCGCGCGACAACGTCGTCCGCGTCGCCGATCCGGCCACGCCACAGTTCCGATCCCGTCGCGGGTTCGAACGAGACGATTTCGCCAGTGGACACGGGTGCGCTGGGCCTTCCTCTGCCTTGCCGCTCAGGCGGCGCGGGGCCACTGCGGTGTGCGGCCTATGGCATGGCAGTGGTAACCAAACAAGAAACCCTATATTGCAAAACCAGGCGTTTCGACATGCCCTGCCGGGCTCGGCGGCGCCCCATGCGCTTCGCCCATGCGGCGCAAGGCGGCAATCTTGGCCTCGAGCAGCGACCAGTCATCCTGTTCCGCAATCGGCGCCCAGATCGCTTCGACCTCGTCGATCAGCATCGATTGCGGCGCGGGATCGGCCCAGTAAGGATGGGCGTCCGCCACCGGTTCATAGGCGGCCAGCGCCTCGCCCAGCGCGCCCTTTGCCTCGCCTCGCCCGCCGCGGTGGCGGAAGAAGAACGCGTCCGGCCCTTCGCCGCTTTCGGCCATCGCTGCTTCGCACAGCCCGATCAGCGCGGTGTCCTCCTCGATCCCGCGCTGCGCCACGCCGAGCCGCCAGCACCAGCGGCGCGCCATCGCGGCGCGGTAGTGCTCCTCGAACGTATTGAGCGCGGCGATCAGCGGCGGGGCTTCCTCCAGCGTGCGCAGCGCGACCGCCAGCTGCCCGCAGTTCCAGTGGATCGCCTGCGCTTGCCGGCCAAAGGCATAGAGCCCGCTGCTGTCGAAGTAGGCGGCGGTGAACGCCGGGTCCCAGCGCGGCAGCCAGCGCCACGGGCCATAATCGAAGCTCTCGCCCGTCACGTTCATGTTATCGGTGTTGAGCACCCCGTGGACGAAACCGGCGACGATATAGCTCGCGGCCATGTCGGCCATGCGTTCGACCACCTGATGGAGCAGGCGCGTGGCGGGGCTGGCATCCTCTGGCCCCTCCGGCCCGGGGAAATTGCCGAGGCAATAGCCGACGAGCGCCGCCATGTTGTCTGCCTCGCCCAGCGTGGCCAGGCGCTGGAAGGTGCCGATGCGGATATGGCCGTGGCTCAGCCGCACCATGACCGCCGAGCGCGTCGGAGAAGGCTCATCCCCGCGCCACAGCGCCTCGCCGGTCTCGATCACCGAAAAGGTGCGGCTGGTGTTGACGCCGAGCGCGCCCAGCATCTCGGTCGCGAGAATCTCGCGCATCGCGCCTTTCAGGGTCAGGCGGCCGTCGCCCTGCCGGCTCCACGGCGTCTGGCCCGAGCCTTTGGTGCCAAGGTCCATCAGGCGCCCCCGGCCATCGAGCATCTGCGCATAGAGGAAGCCGCGCCCGTCACCCAGATCGGGGTTGTAGACCTGAAACTGGTGCCCGTGATAGCGCAGCGCCAGCGGCTGCGGCAGGTTGTCCAGCAGCGGCCCGAAACGACCCATGTGGCTCACCCACTCCGCGTCGGTCAGTCCGGCGAGGCCCACCTCCGCAGCGGCGCGGTCATTGCGGAATCGCAGTTTGGTCTCGGGGAAATCGGCCGGAGCGACAGGATCGCCGATCCAGCTCGCCAGATCGAGAATACGGGGGGCGGGGCGGTAGATCGCGTCTTGCGGGGCAGGCTGCATCGCGCGATAGTGGGGATGAAGCGGGCGGCGTGCAAGCGCGCCCCTTTTGTTTATGTGCGGGGCTCAGGCAGTAGAGACAATGGCAGAGGCGCTGAAAGGCGGCGAAAAGCGCTGGGAAGATCGCAGCTGGACGAGCAGCGACGGCCTGAAACTGCATTTCCGCGACTATCCCGGAAGCAGCGACAAGCCGCCGGTGCTGTGCCTGCCGGGGCTGACCCGCAATGCCCGCGATTTCGAGGCGCTGGCGCAGCGGCTGGCCGGGGAATGGCGGGTGGTCTGCCCGGATATGCGCGGGCGCGGCGACAGCGATTATGCGCGCGATCCGATGACTTACACGCCGGCGCACTATGTTGCTGATGTCGAGGCTCTGCTGGCGGCGGAGGGGATCACGCGCTTCGTGGCGATCGGCACGTCGCTGGGCGGGCTGATGACCATGATGCTCGCCGCCGTGAATCCGGAGCGCATTGCAGCTGCAGTCATCAACGATGTCGGGCCCGAAATCGAACCCGCCGGCCTTGCGCGCATCCGCGAATATGTCGGGCAGGGCCGCAGCTACGAAACCTGGGTCCATGCCGCGCGGGCGCTGCAGGAAACCAATCGCGATATCTATCCCGCGTGGGAACTGCCCGATTGGCTGCGCATGGCCAAGCGCTGCATGGTGATCGGCACCGGCGGGCGCATCGTGTTCGATTATGACATGAACATCGCCGAGCCGTTCGAGGCCGAGCAAGGGCCGGCGCCGGAGCCTGCGGTCATGTGGGGGATGTATGAGGCCGTAGCCCGCCGGCCGCTGCTGGTGCTGCGCGGCGCACATTCCGACATCCTTTCCGCCGAAGTCGCCGCCCGGATGAAAGTGCGCGGCGCTTCCACCGAACTCGTCACCGTGCCCGGCGTCGGCCACGCGCCCACGCTCGACGAGGACGAGGCCGTCGCCGCCATCGCGCGCCTGCTCGCCCGCGCCGCGTGACCGGCGCACCATGAATAAACCCGCGCGCGGCAAGCGGCTCCACCTTCTCCACCTGCACTCGACATTCGATGCAGGCGGCAAGGAACGGCGCTCCACTTCCCTGATCAACCGCTTCGGCAAGGCGGTGGATCACAGCGTGGTCTCCGCACAGCCGGGGGCGCTGGGCGCGCGCGCGCAGATCGATCCCGGCATGTCGGTGCACTTCCCCTTCGGCTTTCCTCCGCTGCAGGGCCGATTCGGCATTCGCCGCTTGCAGACGCTGGCGCGCGCGATGCAGGGCTTCGATCTGATCCTCACGTACAACTGGGGTGCGATGGATGCGGCGATGGCCCATGCCATGTTCGGCCCCACGCTGGGCCTCGCGCCGCTGATCCACCACGAGGACGGCTTCAATGCCGACGAGGCGCAGAAGCTCAAGGCCTCGCGCAACTGGTATCGCCGCGTGGCGCTGGCCCGGGCGAGCGCGCTGATCGTCCCTTCGCGCCAGCTGGAGGCCGTGGCGCTGGATGTGTGGCACCAGCCGGCCGCGCGCGTCCACCGCATCGGCAACGGCATCCCGGTGATGGACTACGACCCCGCCAAGGCCCGCCGCGTCCGCCCCGATGCGCTGCCACGTGTGGTCAAGCGTCCCGGGGAGAAATGGCTGGGCACGCTCGCCGGGCTGCGCCCGGTCAAGGCACTGCCCCGGCTGGTCCGCGCCTTCCGCGCCATGCCGGAGGAATGGCAACTGGTGATCGTGGGCGAAGGGCCCGAACGCGAGGCGATCATGGCCGAGGCGCTGCGGCTCGAGATCGGGCACCGCGTGCATCTGCCCGGCTTCGTCGCCAAACCGGCCGAAGCGACCGCGCTGTTCGATCTCTTCGCCTTGTCCTCCGATAGCGAGCAGTTCCCGCTATCGGTGGTCGAGGCGATGGCCGCCGGCCTTGCCGTGGCAAGCCCAGCGGTGGGCGATGTCGCGGATATCGTCTCGCCGGAGAACGCGCCGTTCATCACTCCGCCGGGCGACGAGGCTGCGCTGGGCGCGGCCTTGGCGCAGCTGGCCGAGGACGAGACATTGCGCCGCCGGGTGGGCGCGGCGAACCTGCTGCGCGCGCGCGCAGAGTTTGACGAGGGCGTGATGGCAGGCCGGCATGCCGCCATCTATGCCGCTGCGCTGGGGCTGCCATCGTTTCCGTAAAGCTGCCGGACAGTATCGCTATGTCAAAGCGCCCCCTGTCAAACCGGTTGAATTGGCAGTCCCCCCTGCTAAACAGCCGCATTCGTTAACCCAACGACCTGAAAGCGCAGTCTTGGCTCTCACTCCGAATACCCCATCGGGCAATGCTCCTGCCAACAGCAAGGACGCTGCCGCCCAGGAAACCTTCCTGCGCGAGGTCGATGATGCGCTGCGCGAAGATCAGCTGCGCAGCCTGCTGCTCAATCGCGGCCGGCCGATCCTGGCGCTCGTCGTCGGCGGCCTTGTCGGTCTGGGCGGCTGGCTGTGGTACAACGATCATACCGCCAGCGTGCGCGATCAGCAGAGCGAGACGTTCGTGACCGCGCTCGATGCGCTGGAGGCGAACCGCACCCAGGCCGCAAAGCAGGGCATGGATCCCCTCGCCAAGAGCGGCAACCCCGGGTATCGCGCCGCGGTGCAGATCAGCGATGCCGCGATCGCCGAACAGGCCGGCAAGGCGGATGAAGCCGCAAAGCTGTTTGCAGCGGTTTCCGCCGATGGCACGCTGCCCGGTCCCTATCGCGACCTTGCCACGGTGCGCGAAGTCGCGACCAATTTCGACAAGCTGCCCCCGCAGACCGTGATCGATCGGCTGAAGCCGCTCGCGGTGCCGGGCAAGCCCTGGTTTGGCAGCGCGGGTGAACTCGTCGCGCTCGCCTATCTCAAGCAGAACAAGACCGAGGCGGCAGGCGCGCTGCTCGCCTCGATCGCCAAGGACAAGGCCGTGCCCGATACCTTGCGCCGGCGCACGCGCCAGCTCGCCGGGCAGCTCGGTGTCGATGCTGTGGACAATCCGGTTGCCGCCGTGGACGGCAGCCAGGTGCAATAATGACGTATTCGGGATGAGATTTTCGGGATGGGATTTGAGTATATGACCGCAGCACGCCCAAGCCGACCGATGGCGATCAGGCGCCTTGCCGTTTCTGCCGTGGTCGTGGTGGCACTGGCGCTTGGCGGCTGCGGGCTTACCAAGGGCAAGACCAAGTCGACGCCGACCGTGGGCAACCGCATCCCGATCCTGTCGAAGTTCGACAAGGCCGAGAAGGTGGACGAGGGCATGGCCGTGCTCGATGTCGTTCTTCCGCTGGCCGAACCCAATCCCGATTGGGAGCAGGCGGGCGGCACGGCTTCCAAGTCCTACGGTCATCTCGCGCTGGCACAGCAGCCGCGCAAGGTCTGGATGGCACGCATTGCCGGCTCCAGCCCCAAGCAGCGCCTCGCGGCATCGCCGGTCGTCGGCGGCGGCAAGCTCTATGTGATGGACACGGAAGGCATGGTCCGCGCATTCGATGCGGCCACCGGGCGCGAGCAGTGGAAGACCGAGTTCCGCCTGCCTGACGCGATGGCTTCGGTATTCGGCGGCGGCGCAGCCTACAACGACGGCAAGGTCTTCATCACCACCGGTCTCGGCGAAGTGGCTGCGATCGAGGCGGCGAGCGGCAAGATCCTCTGGCGCGTGAAGCCGGCAGGCCCGCTGCGCGGCAGCCCGACGATCGCTTTCGGCGGCGTCTATGTGATGACGCAGGACAACCAGATCATCGCGCTCAATGTGGCCGATGGCGCGCAGCTGTGGAGCGAATCCGGTTCGGTCGCGCAGACCGGCGTGTTCGGTGTGGCCGCGGCAGCAGCCGGGCAGGGCACCATTGTCGCGGGCTACAGCTCGGGCGAACTCGTCGCCTACCGCTACGAGAACGGCCGACAGCTGTGGTCCGATGCTCTCGCGCGCACCAGCATCGCGACTTCGGTTTCCACCCTGACCGACATCGACGCCGACCCGATCATCGAACGCGGCCGCGTCTATGCGCTTGGTCAGGGCGGCCGCATGGCGGCCTATGAACTGGTCACCGGCCAGCGCGTGTGGGAACTCAATCTGGCTGGCATCTCGACCCCGGCGGTGGCGGGCGACTGGATCTTCACGCTGACCGACGAGGACAAGCTGCTCTGCATCGCCAAGGCTACCGGCCGCGTGCGCTGGATCGCGCAGATGAAGGCCTACCGCAACGTCAAGAAGAAGAAGGGCCCGATCTTCTTCACCGGTCCGGTGCTGGCGGGTGACCGCCTGTGGATGGCCAATTCGGAAGGCGAACTGCTCGCCGCTTCGGTCACCGATGGTGCCGTCAAGCGCTATGCCAAGCTCGGCGCACCGGTCACGCTGGCGCCGGTCGTGGCTGGCGGCGTGCTCTACGTGCTCGACGATAGCGGACACATCAGCGCGTTCCGCTGACCGGCCAGACCGCCGGTTCTTGCCGGCGCATAAACGATTTTCTCATAGGTCTCCGTTAACAGCGGGACCATGAGCGTTCCTGCATCCAGGCCTGCCAGCGATGTCTCGGCCGGAGTCGGCCTGTCCGGCCTGTTCGGCCTTGCGCTGTGGGTCATCGTGTGCCGCAATTGGGCGGGAATTGCCGATGCTCTGGCCCTGCCGGGGCCGCATGAACCGCTTGCCGGGCCCAATGCTGCACTGGCGGCGATGCTGTTTTCCGGCCTGCCGATGGTTGCTTGGTCGCTCATGGTGGACAAGGTGCACTTGCGCGCCTCCACCGGGATCGACTGGGCCAATCCGCGCCCCTTGCGCGATGTGATCGATACCTCGATCACCAAGATCGCGGGCCTGTGGGCGACATGGTCGCTGCTCGGCTTCGTCTATTGCCTGTGCCGCTGGTACTGGCGCGGGCAGTATCTCTTCGCGATGGATGTGATCTCGGGCCTCGCGCCGGTGCTGTTCATCGGCACGATCCCCTATGTGCTGTGGCTCGACCGCGTGCTCATCAATCCCCGCGACGGCGCGTGGCACTTCGGCGCCATGCTCATCGGGCGCGAGACGTATGACCGCGCCGAAGTGGCGCATCATTGGCGCGCCTGGGCGGTGAAGGGCTTCTTCTGCGCCTTCATGTTCTCGATCATCCCCGGCGGCTTCGGCAATGTCGTGCAGATGAACTACGCCGCCGTTCTCGGCGATCCGCTCGCGCTCGGCAACGCGCTGATCGAGACGATGTTCCTCGTCGACGTGCAGATCGCCATGGTCGGCTACCTGCTCACGATGAAGCCGCTCGATGCGCAGATCCGCAGCGCTAATCCTTATCTCGGCGGCTGGGTGGCGGCGCTGATCTGCTATCCGCCGTTCATCCTGATGGGCGGCGGCGGCGTGCTCGATTACCGCGCGAACGGCGCCGAATGGACCTACTGGCTGCAGGGCATGCCGGTGCTCGAATGGATCTGGGTCGTGGCCATGGTGCTGCTCACGGGTATCTATGCCTGGGCCACGGTCGCCTTCGGCCTGCGCTTCTCGAACCTCACCTATCGTGGCGTGCTGACGAATGGCCCCTATGCCTACACGCGGCACCCGGCCTATCTCTCCAAGAACGCCTTCTGGTGGATTTCGACGCTGCCTTGGCTCACCACCACGCATTCGATGGTCGATGCGATCCGCAACACCGTGATCCTCGGCCTCGTCAGCGCGGTCTATTTCTGGCGCGCCAAGACCGAGGAAGCGCACCTGCTGGCCGAGGACGTCAAGTACCGCGAATACCACGCCTGGATGGCCGAACATGGCCTGGTAACGGGCAACCTTAATCGCATCGGGCGGATGCTGATGCGCGGCCGGCCCCGGGTGGAACCACCGCCAATCGGCGCAGCGCATCCGGCAGAGTGAGCATGATGTTCTCTCCCCTTCAGGGGAGAGATACGAAGGCTTGGCAGCTTGCTGCCTAGCTGAAGTTGAGAGGGGGCAAGGGCAGCGCCATTCCCCTCTCCCAACCCTCTCCCCTGAAGGGGAGAGGGCTATTGCCTAGATCGCCTCGCCCTCGTCCGTCTCGTAAAGCCGGATAACCCGGTCATGAAAGCCCAGCCCGGCACGCGCGGCGACCCATTCGGCCATGTGGGCAGACCTGGCATGCGCCATCAGCGCCGCGCGATCGGTCCAGCGTTCAGCCACATGGAACAGCGCGGGATCATCGATATCCTGCGCATAGCCATACTGGATGCAGCCCTGTTCCGCCCGGGTCGCCTCGGCCACCTTGCGAGCCAGCGGCAGCAACGCATCGATGTGTTCCGGCGCGACCCGGAACGTGCCCATCACGACGATCAAAGGTCCTCGCCTTCGTCGGTGTCGTAGAGCTTGATGTGGCGCTCCTTCATCGTGAGCCCTGAGAGCACCCCGATCCATTCGGCGACATGCGGGGTCTTGAGGTGTGCGCCCAGCGCCTCGCGGCTCGTCCAGCGTTCGGTGATGTGGAAGATCTCGGGATCGCTGATGTCGCGCGAATAGTCGTACTGCAGGCAGCCTTCTTCCGCTTGCGTCGCGGCGACAACCTTCTGCGCCGCCGGCAGCGCGGCCTCGATGGCATCGGCGTCGATCCGCAGCTTGCCCATCACGATGATCATTGTCTCTCTCCCGCTGATGTTCTGATTCTAGAAGGTCTTCGCCTCGTAGATCGGATCGACCTTGCCGCCCCACGCCCCGTGATAGAGCTCCAGCAGCCGCTCCGCCGGGGTCTTGCCGCTGCTCACAATCTCGTCGAGCGGGTGGAGATAGCCGGTCTCGTTGTCGCCCGCATCGTTGAGCTTGCCACGCGCCGCCAGCCCGCCACGCGCAATCGCGAGGACCTCCGCGGCAATATCCCGCAGCTTGCCACCACCCGGCAGCGGCGCATCGAGCCCCAGCTTGGGCACGCTGGCACGCAAACGCTCGCGCCCGTCCATGTCCCAGTCCTTGACGAGGTCCCACGCCGCATCGAGCGCGGTCTGGTCATAGAGCAGGCCGACCCACAGCGCTGGCAGCGCGCAGATGCGGCTCCACGGCCCGCCATCGGCGCCTCGCATTTCAAGGAAGCTCTTGAGGCGCACTTCGGGGAAGGCAGTGGAAAGATGATCGATCCAGTCCGACCGCGTCGGCTTCTCGCCGGGCAGCGCAGGGAGCCTGCCTTCCAGAAAATCGCGGAACGACTGCCCCGCCGCATCGATATAGCGCCCGTTGCGGAACACGAAGTACATCGGCACATCGAGCATGTAGTCGACATAGCGCTCATAACCGAAGCCCTCGTCGAACACGAACGAGAGCATGCCGGTGCGCGCCGGATCGGTATCGGTCCAGATATGGCTGCGATACGAAAGGTAGCCGTTGGGCTTGCCTTCAAGGAACGGCGAATTGGCAAACAGCGCCGTGGCGAGCGGTTGCAGCGCCAGCGAAACGCGGAACTTCTTCACCATGTCCGCCTCGCTCGAATAGTCGAGGTTGGTCTGGATGGTGCAAGTGCGCAGCATCATGTCGAGGCCCATGGTGCCCACGCGCGGCATGTGCCGCAGCATGATGTCATACCGGCCCTTGGGCATGATCGGCAGCTCTTCGCGAGTCTTGTCAGGCCACAGCCCCATGCCGAGGTAGGCAAGGCCCAGCTTGTCGCCGATGGTCTTCACTTGCGCGAGGTGGCGCCCGGTTTCAGCGCAAGTCTGGTGCAGGTTCTCGAGCGGCGCGCCGGAAAGCTCGAGCTGGCCCGCCGGCTCGAGGCTCACCGCGCCGTCCGGTCCGCCCATCGCGATCACGTTGGGGCCGGTGTCGCTGTCTTCCTCGATGGTCGTCCAGCCATAGTCCCGCAGCGCAAGCAGCAGATCGCGGATCCCGCCCGGCTCGCTGTAGGAGGGCGCGGCGCGGTCCTTGGTGCGATAGACGAACTTCTCGTGCTCGGTGCCGATCCGCCAGGCCTCGCGCGGCTTTTCGCCCTTCGCCATCGGCTCGACGAGCTGGTCGCGGCTCTCGATGACGGGATCGTTGCGATTCGAAACTTGTCTCGTGCTCATGGGGATTTCGTTAGTGCGCCGCGCGGCAGCGCGCCAGCCGAAAACATGGATCGGTCCATGGCGCGATATGCGTCAGCCCCAATCCCCGCGTGTGCCCATCCACAGTGCCACCGCGCTGATGGCCGCCGTCTCCGCGCGCAGGATGCGCGGCCCCAGCGTGATCGCCACTGCCGCGGGATGTGCGCGCACCGCCGCGCGCTCCGCATCGTCGAAGCCGCCCTCCGGACCCACCAGCAGTGCGGCAGGGCCAGCGTGTGCCGCAAACGCAGCGGCGGCAGGCTGTCCGCCTTCCTCGTCGGCAAAGAAAAGCCGCCGCCCCTCCGGCCATTCGCGCAGCAACGCGTCCAGCTTCACCGGTTCGGCCAGCGCGGGGAGCGCGGTGCGCGCGCATTGCTCGGCCGCCTCGGTCACAATCGTGCGCGCCCGCTCCGGATTGAGCTTGTCGGCCACGCAGCGCCGGGTCAGCACCGGACGGATCGCCGCAACCCCCAGTTCGGTCGCCTTTTCCAGCACCAGATCGAACCGATCCTTCTTGATCAGCGCCGCGCAGAGCCAGAAATCCGGTACCGCTTCCCGCTCCCGCAGCCGCCGCACGACGCCGAGCGTGACATCGCGCTTCCCCGCCGCGCTGACCTCGGCCAGCCATTCGCCCGTCAGATCATCACACAGGATCACCGCATCGCCCGGCTGCGCACGCATCACCTTGCCCAGATAATGCGCCTGCCCGCCCTCCAGCGCCACTTGCGCCCCATCGTCGAGTGGGCCGGGGACAAACAGGCGGGGCGCAGACTTGGGTGGCCAGGCGGGAGTTGCAACCATGTCTCGACCCCTAGCCGATTGCAGTCGCCGGGGCTATGCAGCGCAGATGACCACAACGCCGCAGATCGTGCCCGACAGCGAGTACCGCGGCGTGCTCACGGCGCTCCCGCCCACCTTGCGCGATCTGGCGCTCATCGCGCGTTTCGATCGGCCAATCGGCTGGTGGCTGCTGTTCTGGCCTTGTGCCTGGGGCCTGTTCCTCGCCGGCGGGACGGGGCGCTGGGGGATGATCCTCTGGCTGCTGCTCGGGTCTATCGCGATGCGCGGGGCGGGGTGCGTCTACAACGATATCGTCGATGCCGATCTCGATGCCCGCGTCGCGCGCACCGCCGCGCGCCCCATCGCCAGCGGGGCGATTTCCAAGAAGGTCGCGTGGATCTGGCTCCTCGCGCTCTGCGGCGTCGGCCTCATCGTCCTGCTGCAACTGCGCTGGGAGGCACAAGTGGTGGCGCTCGGCAGCCTCGGGCTCGTCGCGGCCTATCCTTTCATGAAGCGCATCACCGGCTGGCCGCAGGCGTGGCTCGGCCTCGTGTTTACCTGGGGCGCGCCGGTCGGCTGGATCGAGGTGACCGGCTTTGACCGCCTCGTCCCGCTCGCCGCGCTCTACGCCGGGTGCTGGGCCTGGTGCATGGCCTATGACACGATCTACGCGCTGCAGGACCGCGAGGACGATGCCATGGTCGGCATCGGCTCCTCCGCGCTTTCGTTCGGGAAGCATGTCCGCGCCGGGGTGATCGGGCTCTATGCCATGGCGACTGCTTGCTGGGCGGGCGCGGTCTGGCTCGTGCGGCCCGATCCGGTGGCGCTCTTTGCGCTGCTGCCAGTCACGCTCCACTTCGCGTGGCAGGCGCTCACGCTCGATACGGCAGACGGCCTCAGCGCGCTCGCGCGGTTCCGTTCGAACCGATTCGCGGGCGCACTGATGGCGGCTGCGTGCTTTGTTGTCGGGGCTGCCACTCAGCTATAGCTGACCAGCTCCCACTCGATGCCATCCCAATCGAAGACATAGAACCGGCGGCCCGGATCGTAGTCCGCGTGGTTGAAGGGCTCCAGCCCGGCTTCGATTGCCACGCGCTCCGCAGCGTCCAGATCATCGACCACCAGGCCAATGTGCTGCAACGGCTGGCCCTTCGCAAACTTGCCGGGAAACGGCGTATCCCCCTGATAAAGAGCAATATAGTCGGTTTCCGCGCCGATGTGGATGGTCCACCCGCCCAGCGCGGAAGGCCCGCGCCAGCGTTCGTGCCAGCCGCACAGGCGGGCGAGAAAAGCGGCGGTACGATCGGGATCGCTGACGCGGATATTGACGTGTTCGAGACGCGCGGCGGGGGTGGTCATGGCAAAACTCCGTTGTGGACCTTTTGAGCGCGTAACGTTATGCAACCTCAAGTTGACTTGAGGTCAAGGGATTTTTCCGGGGATTCGCGATGCTTGCCAAACCGGCCAAGGGCCGCAACGATCTGGTGCCCATCGGCATGGTCGCGCAGCGCACCGGGCTCGCTGTTTCGGCAATCCGCTACTACGAGGAGCGCGGCCTGATCGCATCGGTCCGCACCGGCGGCAACCAGCGCCGCTTCCTGCGTTCCGACATCCGCCGCTTGAGCTTTATCCTGATCGCGCAGCGGCTAGGATTGGGTCTTGGCGAGATCGAGCGCGAGCTCGCCTCGCTGCCCAAGGGGCGCACGCCCACCGTGCTCGATTGGCAGCGCATCAGCCGCTCGCTGCGCAGCGAGATCGACGGCCGCATCCAACTGCTGACACGGACCCGCAACAAGCTCGACGAATGCATCGGCTGCGGCTGCCTCAGCCTCGACCGCTGCCAGCTCTACAACAAGGAAGATCGTGCGGGAGCGGGCGGACCGGGGCCGCGGTTCGTGCTGGACTAGATTCCCAGAGCCTTGCGCAGTTCCGCATTGATCCGCGATTGCCAGCCCTTGCCGGTGGCGCGGAACTTCTCGACCACATCTGGATCGAGCCGCAGGGTCACCTGCTTCTTGGGGTTTTCGGAGATGGGGCGTCCGGGCTTGGTCCAGGTTCCATCGGCAGGTTTGACAAGCTTCCCCCCAATGTAGAGGGCCGCCCGCCGGAACTGATCCTCTGTCCATTCGACATCATCATCGTCAGGATCAATCCAAGGTTTTGATTCGGGAGCTGTGTTCTTCCTCATGGGCGTGCCTCATCGTGATGATGCGATGATTCTGGCCGCGCGGTGTCCAGACTAGACTAACGCGTTGCCCATGGAGGTATCCCCAGACGCGGAAACGCGGCTCGCCATAGTCCTTGCGGTCATCAAGCAGTTCGACGTAGCTGCCCTGAAAAACCAAACCGGACTCAGCGATATCCAGACCTCGCTCCTCCAGAATCTTGAGCCTCTTGGCTTCGTCGTACTCGATCTTGATCTCGTTCAACGTCGCCTCCGGGCCACAATATTCACACCATACAGTTTCCTTCCGATGCCCTGGCATGACTTGGCGCGGGCAGTGCCAACAGGATTTAATGTAACTACAAAAACAGGCATGTCAAGAGGCCGCCAGCAAACTCTCCGCCCCGCCGAGATCGACGCTGACAAGCCGCGAGACACCGCGCTCCACCATCGTCACGCCGAACAGGCGGTGCATGCGGCTCATCGTCACCGCGTTGTGCGTCACGATGAGGTAGCGGGTGGTCGTCTCCGCGGCCATGGCATCGAGCAGGTCGCAGAAGCGCTCGATATTGGCATCGTCGAGCGGGGCGTCGACTTCGTCGAGCACGCAGATCGGTGCGGGGTTGGTGAGAAACAGGCCGAAGATCAGCGCGACGGCGGTCAGCGCCTGCTCGCCGCCCGATAGCAGCGTGAGCGATTGCAGGCGCTTGCCCGGCGGCTGGGCGAAGATTTCGAGGCCGGCTTCCAGCGGATCGTCGCTGTCCACCAGCGCAAGATGCGCCTCGCCGCCGCCGAAAAGGCGCGAGAACAGGCGGCGGAAATGCGCATCGACCGCCTCGAATGCCGCCCGCAGCCGCTCGCGCCCCTCACGGTTGAGCGCGCCGATCGAGCCGCGCAGGCGGTTGACCGCCTCGGTCAGTTCGGCCTGCTCGGTGACGACGACGAGGTGCTGCGCTTCTGCCTCGGTGAGTTCGGTCGCGGCAACAAGGTTCACTGGCCCCAAGCGCTCGCGCTCGGCGATCAGGCGGTCATGCGCGGCGGATTCCTCGGGCGCGGCGGATACATCGCTGCCCGGAAAGCCGATGCGCTCGGGCAGCAGCGGGGGCGGGCACTGGAAGCGCTCGCCGGCGATCCCGGCCATTTCCTGCCGGCGCTGGTCCTCGTTCTCGGCCTTGGCGCCCAGTGCGGCGCGGGCTTCGCGGGCGCTGGCCAGCGCTTCGTTGGCGGTGGCGAGAGCGGTTTCGGCGCTGCGGGCCTCGGCCTCGCTGCGGGCCAGCGCGGTCTCGGCCTCCGCCAGCGCCGCCGCATAGCGCACCCGCAAGGCCTCGGCTTCCTCCAGATCGCGCGCGAGGGCGGGGGGCTTGGCGGCGACGATGTTGCGTTCTTCGGCCAGATCCTCGGCCTGCCCCGCCATGGCCGCAAGCCGCCGGGCCGCATCGCCCGCGCGGGCCTGCCAGCCGCGGATATCGCCGCGCAAGGCGGTGAGCCGCTCCTTGCCGACCGCAAGCGCCTGCCCATGCGCCGCAACCGCTGCCATTGCGGACTGATAGGCCGCGCGGGCGCGATCATTGCGCTGCCGTTCGGCCTCCACCGCCGCGCGCCCGGCGGCAGGATCGGGCAGGGCAGCGCGGCGGGCTTCCGCTTCGCCGAGATCGGCCTCGGCCAACTGCCTCTGCGCCGCGAGATCGGCAGCAGCACGCTCCAGTTCCTCGCGCCGCGCCGCGATGCGGGCGCGGGCGGCTTCGGCCTGATCCAGCGCACGCAAGGCGCTGCGCTCGGTATCGGCTGCTGCCGCGAGCGCCCGTTCGCTGGCGCCGAGTTCGTTCTGCACGCGGGCGATTTCGGCCTGTGCACCGGCAAGCTCGGCCTGCGCCGCGCTGCTGGCGGCTTCGGCAGCTTCGGCAGCAGCGCGGCGTTCGGGAAGCGACGCTTCCAGTTCGGCAAGCCGGTTCTCGGCCGCCAGAATGGCGGCTTCCGCCCCGCCTTCGCCGCGCGCGATGAAGCCGTCCCAGCGCCGCAAATGGCCGTCACGCGTCACCAGCCATTCGCCGGGGGCAAGCGGCTCGCCATGATCCGCATCGGCGACCCTGACGAGCGCAAGCCGGGCGGCAAGCTCGGGCGGGCACTTCGTCACCTGGTGGATCAGCGCATCGGCGCGCGGGGAGGGGGCCTCGGCACCGGTCCAGAACCGCCCATCGCCGGCGGGCGCCGCGCCCAGCGGCGCCGAGGCGTCGCGGCCGAGCACGGCGGCCAGTGCGCGCTCGTAGC
>NZ_JAIEPN010000172.1 GCF_019748365.1 Novosphingobium sp. | reverse complement strand
CATTGCCATTCCCTGCCTGCGCTGCCGCCGCCACGGATCGGGCGCGATAGCGTGTCCTAAAATGTCCCACACCGATCTGGCGGGAAAGTGCCCAAAGGGACGCTTACCCAGCCATACCGCACCAGCCTCGCCAAACAGCGAGAGTCCGGTCCCCTTGGGCGCGCCTGATAGACGCAAAGCCTTGCGTTTGCCAACAAGCATTTTGCCGTGAATGCAAGGCGGCTAATCGCATTTTAAACAGGGACTTGCATAATTATTGCGAGTCATTCGCAGCACCGGTCTTGCTGCGGTGTGACAAAGTATCAAACGACCGTGCCCGACCTGACTCGGCTGAGGCCTGCCCCATCGGGCCATCCCGGCGCGGCGAGGCCCATGACTTTGAACAAAGTGCCCATTTCGTCCGGCGCGGTTAGACGGATCGTCGCAGCCTCGATCGCCTCCGCAGCATGGGGTGCGGCCCGCGCGAGGCTGCCTGCCCGCGCACCGATCCCGAGTGCGGCAAGCCATGCGCCTTGTCCGCTTGTTCCCAGCCAGCGCGCGCCTGCCTGCTCGGCCACCTGCGCCAGCGTGCCAAAGTCGACATGGGCGGTCAGGTCGGCCTCGCCGGGTTCGGCAAACACGTTCACCTTCCGGTGTGCGCGCACCGCCTGCAGAGTGCTGCCCAGCTGAGGCGCGGCATAGCCATAGTCGATGAACAGCGCCGCGCCGCCCTGTGCGACAAGGCGAGAGGCCACTTCCTGCACCATGGCTGCGGAGGCCGGGGATGTCTCGACGATGGCGCCTTCACCGACATCTGCATAGTGCTCAGGCACCGCCGCTTCCATCGGCCGCGTACCCGCGACCGGGATGAACGCGCCCTCCGCGTTGAGCCCCACCATGCGCTCGCGCCAGCCGCCCCCCGTTCGCACCAGCTGCCGCACCGGCAGTGCATCCAGAAATTCGTTGGCAACTATCAGCAGCGGCTGATCGGTGGGCAAACCTGACAGATCATCGTGCCAGACCGCACCGGGATGCGCCGCGCGCTGCATGGCCTTGAGTGCAGGGCTGGTCTCGACGAAATGGATTTCCGGCACGAGACCTGCCTTGCTCGCTGCCCGCAGGGCATCGCGCGCCAGCGTCCCGCGCCCCGGTCCCAGCTCCACGTAGCATATCGGTTGCGGACGCCCCGCGCGCTGCCAGATATCGGCAAGCCAGAGACCGATCAGCTCGCCGAACATCTGGCTGATCTCCGGAGCCGTCACGAAGTCTCCCGCCGTTCCCAGCGGATCGCGCGACGCATAATAGCGCGCGTTGGCCTCAGCCATGTAGTGCGCAATGGAAATCGGCCCGGTCGCCGCGATGAGCCGCGCAAAAACCGCCGCGAGCCCGCCCGGCGCGCCATGCCCTTCGCCCGTCATCGCTGCCGCTCAGGAAACGACAGTCTGCCCCGCCGGTTGCCCAGTCGGCTGGATTGTCACGGCAAGGGGCGGGCGCATCAGCGCACGGAAGGCAAAACCCAGCCCGATCGCCATCATCGGCAGAGTCAGCCACTGGCCCATCGAAAGCCCGCTGCGCATCGCGAAATCAAGCAATTGGGCATCGGGCTCGCGGTAGAACTCGACCGTGAAGCGGGCCATTGCATAGCCAAGCGTGAACAGCCCCACCAGCAAACCGGGCCGCCAGCGCGCCCGGGTCCGCCAGAACAGGACGAACAGGATCACGCCCAGCACAAGGCCTTCCAGCAGCGCTTCATAAAGCTGGCTCGGGTGGCGCGGCATTGGTCCGGCACCGGGGAACACCATGACCCAAGGCACCTTCGAATCGGTCACCCGGCCCCACAGCTCGCCGTTCACGAAATTGGCACAGCGCCCGAAGAAAAGCCCCGGCGGCACGCAGACGGCGATGTAATCGCAGGCCCGAACGAAGTTCAGTCCGCCGCGCCAGGACACCCAGGCGATTGCGAGCACGGTGCCAATAAGTCCGCCATGGAAGCTCATGCCCCCTTCCCACAGTCGGATCAGCCGCGCAGGATTGGTAAGCAATTCAGGCGCGTAGAAGATCGCATAGCCCAGCCGCCCGCCAAGGATGACGCCGAGCGTTGCGTAGAAGAAAAGGTCGTCTGCATGGCGCTGCGCCAGCGGCGCGCCCGGCTGGCGAATCATCCGGCCGAGCTGGAAGTAGGCCAGCATGATCCCCGCCAGATAGGCAAGGCTGTACCACTTGATCGCAAAGAACCCGAGGTCGATCGCAATGGGCGAGAGGCCAAGGCTCTCCCAGTGCAGCGGTTGATGACCCGCGGCGGCAAGGGCTGGGGATGCGGCTGCGGCGGCCGATAGTGACAGCAAGGGCCAAGCTCCCTAGTGATTTGGCAACGATGGGATTTGTAACGGAACGGTTTTGTTTTGTGCCGCGGGCGCCGCGACCTTGCGCGGCCTTCTGGCACAGGGCAAACCCGGGAGGCAAACCCAATAACGGGCCGAACAACAAGATAGCCCCCAAACCGGTAACCCATTGCATGGGCTATGCCGAATTTGGGCGGAGAGGAGCGATAACAGACCCATGTTGACCCAGCTTGATCGGGATCTTGCCCAAGTGATGGACGGACTGACCGCCCCCGGTGGCATGCTCGCAACCACGCCCTTCCAGGCATTCGGCCGCGACCTGCCGATGATCGCGGCGGCCCCGCCCACTCTGGGCGCCTATTTCACCCAGTTCTGCACCTTCCACGGAGCCAAGGAATTCATCGTCGATGGCGATGTGCGCCTCACTTTTGCGCAGACGCTCGAAGCCGCGCGCATCGCGGCGGGCGGCCTCGTTGCGGGGCATGGCCTGCAGAAGGGCGACCGTGTCGGCATCGCCGCGCGCAACTCCGCCAACTGGATCGTTGCCTACATGGCCGTGCTCATGGCCGGTGGCTGTGCCGTGCTGATCAACGGCTGGTGGCAGGGCGAGGAGATGGCGCACGGCATCGACATGGTCGGCTGCCGCATGATCATCGCCGACCACCAGCGCGCGCAGCGCCTTGGCGGCATCGCTCACGGCGCCGAGATCATTCCGCTCGTCCATGATTGCCCGCCTGCCGAAGGGCTTGCCGCGCTCACGGCCAAAGGCGGCGACGCCAGCACCCCGCTGCACGAAGTCGGGCCGGACGATCTCGCCACGATCCTGTTCACTTCGGGTTCGACCGGCGTGTCGAAGGGCGCCTACTCCAACCATCGCGGCGTTGTGCAGGGCACTTACAGCTACCTTGCGCAGAGCGTGATGGTCCTCAGCCTCATGACCGCGCGCGGCGAAGCGCCTCCCGCCGGTTCGCAGCCGATCGCTCTCGTCAACGTGCCTCTGTTCCATGTCACCGGCGAAGTGCCGCTGATGCTCCAGTCCTATGCGCTCGGCCGCAAACTGGTGCTCATGCCCAAGTGGGACGCCGTCACCGCGATGCAGCTGATCGAGCGCGAGAAGGTCACCTACTTCGTCGGCGTCCCGCTGATGAGCTACGAGATCGCGACGCATCCCGATCACGACAAGTACGATCTCTCCACCTGCGTCACCTTCGCCGCCGGTGGCGCCCCGCGCCCGGTCGAGCATGTCGACCGTATCCGCAAGGCGCTGCCGCACGCTTTCCCGATCCTCGGCTATGGGCTCACCGAAACCAACGGCGTCGGCTGCGGCAACTTCAATGAGAACTACATCGCCAAGCCGGGCAGCACCGGCACGGCCTCGCGCCCGCTGGTCGATCTTGCCATTCTCGACGATTCCGGCCAGCCGGTTACGCAGGGCCAGCTTGGCGAAGTCGCGATCCGCAGCGTCGCGAACTTCCTCGGCTACTGGGATAACCCGGAAGCGACGGCCGCCGCGATCATGCCCGATGGCTACTTCCGCACCGGCGATCTCGGCTACCTCGATGCCGAGGGCTATCTCTTCATCGTCGACCGCAAGAAGGAAATCATCATCCGCGGCGGCGAGAACATCGCCTGCATCGAGGTCGAGAACGCGATCTACTCGCACCCCGGCGTTGCCGAAGCCAGCGTGTTCGGCCTGCCGGACGAGCTCTATGGCGAGGTTCCGGTGGCGGTCTACCTCGCCAAGGACGGCGCCACGGTGACCGAGGAGGACCTGCGCACCTTCCTCGCCGCGCATATCGCCGCCTTCAAGATCCCGGTCCGCTTCTGGCAGGAGCACGAGGCGCTGCCGCGCCTCGGCACGGAAAAGGTGGACAAACGCACCCTCAAGCAGCGTTACGGGGCGCAATGGCAAGAGACGCGAAAGGCGGGATAGGATAGAGAAGCGGGGTATGATCACCCCCCGGATTCCCAACCAGCGCGCCATCATCGATCGCCGGGCGCTCGCCGATGCCATTGCCGAGCGCGTCGCCGCGCAAGGGGACAAGGCTCGTCCGGCGGTTGTAGAGCTTCTGCGCGAAGCACTCGCCAATGGTCGCGAGGAACTTGCGCGCCGCCTCCGCGCGCGGCCTTCGCACGGTACCGAGTGCGCGCAGGGGCAGGCGTTCCTGATCGATCAGCTGGTGCGCGTGATCCACGATCACATCGTCGGCCATGTCTACCGGGCCAGCAATCGTTCGACCGGCGAACGCATCGCGCTGGTCGCCGTCGGCGGCTACGGCCGCGGCGAGATGGCGCCGCATTCCGACGTCGATATCGCCTTCCTCACCCCGATCAAGCCCACCTCCTGGTGCGAGCAGGTGATCGAGGCGATGCTCTATTTCTTCTGGGATCTTGGCCTGAAGGTCGGTCAGTCCAGCCGCTCGCTCGACGAAATGGTGCGCATGGCGCGCAGCGATCTCACCATCCGCACCGCGCTCCTCGAAGGCCGCTATGTCTGGGGCGACCGCGCGCTTTACGAGGAAAGCGCGCGCCGCTTCTGGGCCGAAGTCGTCACCGGAACCGAGCGCCAGTTCGTTGCCGAGAAGCTGGCCGAGCGCAACGAGCGGCACAAGAAGCTGGGCGACAGCCGCTATGTGGTCGAGCCTAACGTCAAGGAAGGCAAGGGCGGCCTGCGCGATCTGCACACACTCTACTGGATCGGCAAATACATCCACAAAGTCCGCGATCCGAGCGAACTGGTCGGCGTCGGCCTGCTCACGGCGGCGGAGTATCGCGCCTTCCGCCGTGCCGAGAACTTCTTCTGGTCGGTGCGCTGCCATCTCCATTCGGTCACTGGCCGCGCCGAAGACCGCCTGACCTTCGATCTCCAGCGCGAAGTGGCGCTGCGCATGAATTTCGCTGACCGCCCGGGCAAGAGCGCGGTCGAGCGGTTCATGCAGTACTTCTTCCTGCAGGCGACGCAGGTCGGCTCGCTCACCGGCATGTTCCTCGCCCAGCTCGATGAACAGTTCGCCAAGACCCGCGTCGGCTTTTTCGCGGCGCTGCGTGGCCGCCGCAAACGCAAGATCGGTGCGTTCCCGATCCAGGCCGAAAAGCTCGGCGCCGATGGCGATGATTTCTTCCGCAGCGATCCGGTCCGCCTGATCGAGATATTCCTCGTCGCCGATCGCGAGGGCCTCGAAATCCATCCCGAAGCGATGCGCCTTGCCCGCCGTGATGCCGCCCTGATCGATGCCTCCGTGCGCCGCGATCCGCGCGCCAACACGATGTTCATGGAGCTGCTCACCAGCCGCCACGATCCCGAAACCGCGTTGCGCTGGATGAGCGAAGCCGGAATCTTCGGCCGCTTCGTCCCCGATTTCGGCCGCGTCGTCGCGCAGATGCAGTTCGATATGTACCACCACTACACGGTGGACGAGCATACCATCCGCGCCATCGGCCTGCTCTCGCGCATCGAAAAGGGCGAGGAGACCGAGCAGCACCCGCTGGCGAGCGAGGTTATCGCCAAGGTCGCCTCGCGCCGTGTGCTCTATGTCGCGACCCTGCTCCACGATATCGCCAAGGGCCGGCGCGGCGATCACTCGATTCTCGGCGCCGAGATTGCGATGAAGCTGTGCCCGCGCCTCGGTATGTCTCCTGCGGAAACCGAGCTCGTCGCCTGGCTGGTGCGCTGGCATCTGCTGATGAGCGCCACCGCCTTCAAGCGCGATCTGGCCGACTACAAGACCATCGCCGATTTCGCAGGGCGCGTGCAGAGCCAGGAGCGCCTGCGCCTGCTGCTGGTCCTCACCATCGTCGATATCCGCGCCGTCGGCCCTGGCATCTGGAACTCGTGGAAGCGGCAGTTGCTGGGCGACTTGTTCATTTCGGCTGAGGAAGTCCTGCGCCTCGGCCACAAGCAGCATGGCCGCGCCGAGCGCATCGCCGCCAAGAAGAAGGCCGTCGCTACCTTGCTCAAGGAGCGCGACGCGCTGATCGGCACGGTCGGTCGCCAGCTTGGCGATGCCTACTGGATCGCCGAGCCCGAAGACATCATCGCGCTCAATCTCCAGCAGATGGATATCTCGCTCGACGAGCCGCTGACGGTCGAAGCGCATTGGTACCCGGCGCGCGGCGCAACGCTCGTCACCGTGCTTGCCGCGGATCACCCGGGCCTGTTCTACCGCATCGCGGGCGGGATCCACCTCGCGGGTGGCAACATCATCGACGCGCGCATCCACACCGCGCGCAATGGCCTCGCGGTCGACAACTTCCTCGTGCAGGACCCCTTGGGCCGCCCGCTCAACGAACCGGCGCAGATCGCCCGGCTCAAGAATGCCATTGCCGATGCCCTCGCCAACCGGGTCAAGCTCCTGCCCCAGCTCGCCGCGCGTCCTTCGGCCCGGCCGCGCGCCGAGGCTTTCGAGGTCGAACCCATTGTCATCTTCGACAACAAGGCCTCCAACCGCTTCACCGTGATCGAGGTCGGCGCGCGCGACCGTCCGGCGCTCCTCAGCCAGCTGGCGCGCGCCTTGTTCGAGGCCCGGCTCGTCGTCCACTCCGCCCACATCGCGACGTACGGCGAGCGCGCGGTTGATACGTTCTACGTCACCGATCTGCTTGGCGAGAAGATCGAGGCGGACAGCCGTATGCGCGCGATCGAGAAGCGCCTTATCGAAGCGGCGGAGGACCGGCGCGCCAAGGCCGCTGCGGCATGACCGACGCACAGTACCTTGCCGGCCGCATCCTCCTCGCCATGCCCGGCATGGGCGATCCCCGCTTCGAACGCGCCGTAATCGCGATGTGCGTCCACGATGAGCACGGCGCGCTCGGCATCGGGATCGGCAGCGTGCGTGAAGGCGTGACGCTGCACAGCCTGCTGACCGATGTCGGCATCGATCCCGGCGTCGCACCAGATAGCCCGGTGCTGAATGGCGGTCCGGTCGAAACCTCGCGGGGGTTCGTGCTCCACAGCACCGATTGGGGCGGCAGCGGCTCCGTCGAAGTGAAACCGCTTTGCGCACTTTCCGCATCGATGGATGTGTTGCGCGCGATTGCCGAGGGGCGTGGTCCATCGAAATGGCTTGTCGCGCTGGGCTACGCGGGTTGGGGCGCCGGGCAACTCGAAGGCGAAATGCGCCAGCACGGCTGGTACGCCGCGAGAGGGCACAGCGACATCCTGTTCGAAACCTCGGTCGCCGCCCGCTGGGCCGCCACCTGGCGCGCTGAAGGCATCGACCCCTCGCACCTCGTCAGCCAGACCGGCCGCGCCTAGCCGGTCCTCTCCATTTTTGCGCAGCACAAATGGGGAGGTGGCCTGCCGAAGGCAGGTCGGAGGGGTCTTCTTTCTACCCCAACCGCTTAACCGCCTCATCCCGCCCGATCAGCGGCAACAGCGCTTTCATGTCCGGTCCATGGTCCATCCCCGTCAGCGCCTGCCGCAGCGGCAGGAACAGGGCCTTGCCCTTGCGCCCCGTGGTTTCCTTCAGCGCGGCTGTCAGCGCGCCCCAAGGATCCTCTACCCATTCGAGCGCCGCAGTCAGACCTGCTGCCTGATCCAGAAACGCCCGCGTCTCTGCATCGAACTCAGGCGCGTCGACCGGTCCCGTCACCACCCGCCACCACTCCGCCGCTTCGGCCACTGTGTTCAGGTTCGCCCGGATCGCGTCCCACGCGGCTTCGCCCATGCCTTCCGGCAGCCGGTCCGCCACGCGCGCAAAGGGCAGCCGGTGGATTACTGCAGCATTCACGCGTGCCAGTTCCGCATCATCGAACCGCGCCGGTGCCCGGCCAAAGCGCGCCAGATCAAAACTCGCCGCCAATGCCTCAGCATCGAGTGCCGGATCGACCGGATCGCTGGTCCCCAGCCGCGCCAGCAGTGCAATCAGCGCTTCCGACTCGATCCCGTTCTCACGCATCTCGCGTACCCCGAGTGAACCGAGCCGCTTGGAAAGCTTGCCCTCCGCGCCCGTCAGCAGCGCCTCATGGGCAAAGCGTGGTACCGGCGCACCCAGCGCGGTGAACATCTGCACCTGGGTCGCCGTATTGGAGACATGGTCCTCACCGCGCAGCACGTCGGTGACGCCCATCTCGATATCGTCGATCACCGAGGGCAGCATGTAGAGCCACGAACCGTCCGCCCGCCGCACTACGGGATCGGACATCTGCCGCGGATCGAAATGCTGCGGCCCGCGGATGCCGTCCACCCATTCGATCGGCGCATCATGATCAAGCAGGAAGCGCCAATGTGGCCGCTCGCCCGCAGCGGCCCTGGCCGCGTGATCGGCCTCGGTCAGCTTCAGCGCGCTGCGGTCATAGATCGGCGGGAGCCCGCGCCCCAACAGCACCTTGCGCTTGAGGTCCAGCTCCTGCGCTGTCTCGTAACAGCGGTAGAGCCGCCCCGCCGCGATAAGCTTTTCGAACGCCGCTTCATAGATCGCAAAGCGCGCGGACTGCCGTTCCTCGCGCTCAGGATGCAGCCCCAGCCACGCCAGATCCGCGCGGATCGCCTCGACATGCTCCTCGCGGCTGCGCGCCGCATCGGTGTCGTCGATCCGCAGCAGGAACCGCCCGCCGCTCTTCTTCGCCAGCAGCCAGTTGTGCAGCGCCGTGCGAATATTGCCGACATGGAGCGTGCCCGTGGGCGAGGGTGCAAAGCGGGTGGTGACCGTCATGTGCTTGCCTATAGCGGCGCTCGTGCACCGGGCAAGCTCAGCCCATCAGCACGATGGCATGGGTGCAGGTCTCCCACAGCGGTTCGTGGCCCGCAGATGGGACGAAACCATCGATCGCGTGCATGAAGTCGGCGCGGCTGCGCCGTTGCCCGGCCTCAATCATCCGTGCCAGCGTCGCCTCGTCGGGCGAGAGCCGCTGGCAGCATGCGCGGCCCACGCCGAATGGCTCGGGCCAGTGCCGCGTCACCGTGCGGACCAGTTCGTGCACTGCAAATGCCGCTTCGCAGTGCCGCAGTCGCAAGGCGAGTGCGGGCAGGGGATCGCTGCCATCGCGCGCCGCCAGCGCACAGAGTCGGATCGCGAGCACCACTTCCTGCGCGAGCTGTGAGGTCTCACGCAGGACCGGCGACTGTGCGAGCCTGGCGATCGTTGCAGCAAGGTTTCCGGCAGGCACATTCATGGGGCAGGCTCCGACTAATTGCGAACGATTCGCAAATTAGTCGGTTGCTACTTCAGGTCAATGAGAATCGTTCTCAATAAGGCTGGCCTGTGCGGAACCCGTGCGTGATCGGATAACGCCGGTCGCGACCGAAGTTGCGCATGCCCAGCTTCACCCCGGGCGGCGCCTGGCGGCGCTTGTACTCGGCCACATTCAGCAGCCGTTCGATCCGCGAGACCGTCGCATGGTCGAAGCCCTCGGCCACCAGCTGATCGACGCTCTTCTCGTGCTCGACAAGGCCGAGCAGGATCCCGTCGAGCACGGCGTAGTCGGGCAGCGAATCCGAATCCTTCTGGTCGGGCCGCAGTTCGGCGCTCGGCGGCTTGGTGATGATCCGCTCCGGCATCACCATGCCCTCGGGCCCGAGCCCGATCTTCGGTCGCGCGCTGTTGCGCCAACGCGAGATCGCGAAGACGGTCGTCTTGTAGGCGTCCTTCAGCGGATTGTAGCCACCGTTCATGTCGCCATAGATCGTTGCGTAGCCAACGCTCATCTCGCTCTTGTTGCCGGTCGTCACCAGCATCGGCCCGAACTTGTTCGACAGCGCCATCAGCGTGGTGCCGCGGATGCGGGACTGGAGGTTCTCCTCGGTGAGGTCGGGTGAGCGGCCCTCGAACGTCGGCGCCAGCATCTCTGCGAAGGCGCCCACCGCCGGCACGATCGGGATCGTATCGAGCCGCACGCCCAGCATCTTCGCGCAGGCTTCGGCGTCCTCGAGGCTCTCCGCGCTGGTATAGGCGCTTGGCATCATCACGCACCACACCCGCTCCGGCCCCAAAGCATCGACCGCAATCGCGGCGCAGATCGCCGAATCGATTCCGCCCGAAAGTCCCAGCACCACGCCGGGGAAGCGATTGGTGTTCACGTAGTCGCGCAGCGCGAGCACCATCGCGCAGTAGATGTCCTCGGGATGCTCGGCGAGTTCGGAAACCACACCCGGCTGGCAACGCCAGCGATGTCCGGCGCCAGAGGGCACCTTGTTCCACACGGTATCGACCACCGCCTCTTCCCAGTCCGGCAGCTGCACCCACAGCGCGCCTTCCGGGCCGACGACGAAGCTCGCGCCATCGAACACCACTTCGTCCTGCCCGCCAACGCGGTTGAGATAGGCAAGCGGAATGCCCGTATCGATCGCGCGGCGCTTGGCGACGCCGTCGATGCGCAGCACGTCCTTGTCGATCTCGTAGGGGCTGCCGTTGATGCACAGGAAGATGTCAGCGCCCTGCGCGGCAAGATGCCGGCACACGTCCGGCTGCCAGATATCCTCGCAGATCGGCAGGCCCAGCATTGCGCCCTTGAAGGGGACCGGCTCGGGCAGCGGACCGGGGAGGAAATAGCGCTTCTCATCAAAGGTGCCGTAGTTGGGCAGCTCCACCTTGAAGCGCACTGCCGCCACTTTGCCCTGATCGAGCAGCGCCACCCCGTTGTGCAGCGCGCCGTTGCGCACGAAGACCGAGCCGACCAGCATCGCGGGGCCGCCATCCGCAGTCGCCGCTGCCATGGCCTCGAGTGCGATGGCCGCCCGCTCGATCAGCGCGGGCTTCAGGATCAGGTCTTCCGGGGGATAGCCGATCAGCTGCATCTCGGGATAGACGATGAGATCGCTCCCCTCCGCCCGTTCGCGCACGGCGAGCATTGCCGCTGCGTTGGCGGCAAGATCGCCAACCTTCTGGTTGAGCTGGGCAAGCGTGATGATGAGTGTATCGGCCATGGGCAGACCCTAGGCGGCATTGGCGCAGCAGTTCAAGGATATCCAATGGTGCAAGGGCAGACTTGGGTCGGCCTTGGTGCAAAACCCTGTGTCCGAACGTTGCAATGCTGTCATCTTGGGCTAAGGGCCAAGGCATCAGCCAGAGTTGAGGGACTCGGGGAAGCCCATGAAGATCATGTCCGGCAACGGCAACCTGCCGCTGGCCCGCGCCATTGCCGCCTATCTCGAACTGCCGCTGACCGAAGCTTCGGTCCGCCGCTTTGCCGACGAGGAAGTCTTCGTCGAAATCCACGAGAACGTGCGCGGCGAAGACGTGTTCATCGTCCAGTCGACCGGCTATCCGGCTAACGACAATCTGATGGAACTGCTGATCTGCATCGATGCGCTGCGCCGCGCCTCGGCCAAGCGGATCACGGCGGTCATCCCCTATTTCGGCTATGCCCGGCAGGATCGCAAGCCCGGCCCCCGCACGCCGATTTCGGCCAAGCTGGTCGCCAACCTGATCACCACGGCGGGCGCCGACCGCGTTCTGGCAGTCGATCTCCACGCCGGGCAGATCCAGGGCTTCTTCGATATCCCGACCGACAACCTGTTTGCCGCACCCGTCATGGCGGCCGATATCCAGACGCGCTACGGCGGGCAGGACCTCATGGTCGTCTCGCCCGACGTCGGCGGCGTTGTCCGCGCCCGCGCACTTGCCAAGCGGCTCGACAATGCTCCGCTCGCCATCGTCGACAAGCGGCGTGACCGCCCCGGCCAGAGCGAGGTGATGAACATCATCGGCGATGTTTCGGGCCGCATGTGCATCCTGATCGACGATATCATCGATTCGGGCGGCACGCTGTGCAACGCGGCGCAGGCCCTGCTCGACAATGGGGCCAAGGGCGTCGCCGCCTATATCAGCCACGGCGTGCTTTCGGGCGGCGCGGTGGCGCGGGTGAACAACTCGGCGCTCAAGGAACTCGTCATCACCGACACGATCCTGCCGACCGAGGCCACGCAGACCTCGGACCGCATCCGCGTGCTGACCATCGCACCGCTGATTGGCGAAGCGATCCGCCGTATCGCCGATGAAAGCTCGGTCTCCAGCCTGTTCGACTGATCTTCCAGAGGTTCCGGCCCTCTCCCTGACGGGGGAGGGGGCCGAGCATCCCGTCAGAGGCCGAAAGCCTCCAGCGCCGCTTTCGCGATCACATCGCCGCGCTCCTGCACGAAATGCCCCCCATCGGCGATTTCAAGCGGCGGCGGGCAGCCGCGGATCGTGGCGCGCAGGTTGGCCATGATGTCGGGTCCCAGCACCGGGTCCATCATGCCGACCGCCATGAAGCTGGGGCCGCTCCATTCGTCGTGCCACCACGCAGCGGCGCGCTTCGCCTCGGCCACACCTTCCATGTCCGGGCTTGTCATCACCAGTTCGGGAAAGCGCCGCACGCCTGACTTGTAGGTCGCATCGGGGAAGGGTGCGCCATAAGCGGCGGCCTCGGCGTCACTCAGTCCTACCTGTGCCCGCTTGAACAGCGCCGCAATGTCGAGATCCGGCTGGCTGCGGTTGTAGGCGCGCCAGGCATCGAAGCCGGGACCTGCCGATTGGCCGGTCGGGATCGCCGTGTTCATCACCAGCAACCGCTCGAAACGCTCCGGCATGGCGGGCGGAATGGTGAGCCCGAGGATACCGCCCCAGTCCTGGCAGACCAGCGTCACGTGCTGCAGATCCAGCGCTTCGATGAAGGCCATCAGCATGCCGCGGTGGAAATGAAAGGTGTAGGTCGCCTCCTCCACCGGCTTGTCGGACCGGCCAAAGCCCAGCAGATCGGGTGCGATGACCCGGTAGCCAGCGTCCGCGAAGACAGGGATCATCTTGCGATAAAGATAGCACCAGCTCGGCTGGCCATGCAGGCACAGGAACGTCGTCGCCGCATCGCGCGGCCCTTCATCGATGAAGTGGACGCGCAGCCCCTCATAACCTTTCAGGCTGTCGATATATTGCGGTGCAAAGGCATAGCCGGGCAGGTTCTCGAACCGGCTGTCATCGGTACGCAAGGCTTCCATCGAGCCTGTCTCCCATCAGTTTATCGTGCCGCCGCAATCCAACTCTAGCGCCCCTCGCGCGCCGCGCAATTACCACCTCGCGGTTTTGACAGCCGCTTCGTCCCGGCCCATGGAGTGCGCCATGGCGCTGATCCTGTTCAACAAGCCCTATGGCGTACTGTGCCAGTTCAGCCCCGAGCCGAACGGACCGCCGCGCCACACGCTCGCCGACTATATTGAGCGCCCTGGCGTCTATCCTGCCGGCCGGCTCGATCATGATAGCGAAGGGCTGGTGCTGCTCACCGATGATGGCCGTTTGCAGGCCCGCATCGCCGATCCGCGCTTCAAGCTGGCCAAGACCTATCTGGTGCAAGTCGAGGGCGACCCGGACGAAGCCGCGCTGGAGCCTTTGCGCAAGGGCATCGTTCTGAAAGACGGGCGGACTCTTCCCGCCGAGGTGCGCCGCATCGATCCGCCCACGCTCTGGCCGCGCGATCCGCCCGTCCGCTTCCGCAAGAGTGTGCCCGATTGCTGGATCGAACTGACGATCCGCGAAGGACGCAACCGGCAGGTCCGCCGCATGACGGCAGCAGCGGGCTATCCTACGCTGCGGCTGGTTCGGTGGCGGATCGGCGAATGGTCGCTCGATGATCTCGCTCCCGGCGCATGGCGCGAAGCCCCTACTGCCAGGGCTTGATGTCTCCGGGCCCGATCCGGGACAGCATCTCCAGCCGCCGCGCCTGCCGTGTTTCCAGCGAAAGCGTCATCAGCGGTTGCGGCGAATCGACGAACTGGCGCGGGCTCATTCCGAACAGGGCGGTGAACTCGCGGATCAGGTGGCTCTGGTCGTAGTAGCGCAGCGCCAGTGCCTCGGCCTCGTCGCGATCGGCCACGCCGCGCAAGTGGCTTGCCATGTCGAGCGCGCGGGCGCGGCGGAGCACCTGCTTGGGCGGCATGCCGAAATCGCGCCGAATCTGCCGTTCCAGCTTGCGCTGTTCGGTGCCGCACTGCTGCGCAAGCAGGGCCACGCTGATCTCGGGGTTGGTGAACGCTGCTGCCTCGACTGACGCTGCTACCGGATCCGGCTCCTTCGCGCCGCTCGCGGCGATCATGCGGCGCATGGCGTCTTCCATCGCTGTGCACCAGTCCTCCGGGGAGCCACCGGCCGCGAACAGGTTCATCCATTCTTCCCGGCACAGCCCCAGCGTTTCGACCGGCGCCAGCTTGTCGCACATGGTGTCGAGCTTGATCCCGCCCAGGGCGTGGCAGGCACCAGCCCGGAATGACAGGCCGACACTGGTGAAGCTGCCCTTGACGGTGATCGGCATCCGCCGTGTCTGCGGGCCGAAGTAAAGCGTGGCACGGCCCATTTCGCGCCGCCCTTCGGCGGTTTCCGCGGTCCAGTCGCCGCGCAGCTGGATGCGCAGCATCGCCGCATCGCTGAAGATGCCGCACGAAAGCTCGTAATCCGCAGGCGCATCGACGATGGTGACGTAGAGCCGGGCAATCCAAGGTGCCAGGTCGAGCGTCGGCGCGCGGCTGTAGGAGATCGGCTGGCCATCCCGCGTCGCCGCCCCGCCCGAGGCGATCGCCGGGTCAATGGCGGGTCTGCTCATCCGGTTCATCAATGCCCCCCAATGCCCTCACCCGGCCAGAAATCATCTGTCGATGAACCGTCTAGCCGCCCCAACGGCTTCCGGGTGTGCGCAATATCACTATCGATAAGCACAAACCTTGCGCTTAGCCAAGGTCGTAGACCCGCGCGGGTGAGCCATCGTGAGACGCTTCTGCCGCCCTCTTGACCGCAGGCGGGAACGAGGCCCATGGCTGCGGCATGAAGGACACCGATCTCGATCGCGACATCGCGCTTGCCTTGCGTCTCGCCGATGCCGCGGGCGCTGCCATCCGCCCCTTTTTCCGCAGCGGCCTTTCGGCGGATCGCAAGGCCGATGCCTCGCCCGTTACCCTTGCGGACCGCGCGGCGGAGGAGGCCATGCGCGCGATCCTGACCGCCGAAGTACCCGACGATACGGTGATCGGTGAGGAAATGGGTGCCACCCCCGGCTCGTCCGGGCGCAGCTGGGTGCTTGATCCGATCGACGGCACCACCGGGTTTCTTGCCGGCCGACCGCTGTTCGGGACCCTGATCGCGCTCGTGGTCGAGGGTTTCCCCGTGCTCGGCGTGATCGACCAGCCGATTCTCGGCGAGCGCTGGGTCGGTGTGATCGGGCGACCGACGACCTTCAACGGCCATCCCGTCCGCACCCGCGCCTGCGCACAGCTCGCCGATGCCGCGCTCGCCACGACCGGCCCGCACTACTTCGACGATCACGACGGCGCACACTTCATGAGCCTCGCGGCAAAGACCGATCACAAGCGCATGGTCATGGGAGGCGATTGCTACAATTACGCGATGCTCGCCTCAGGCTTCCTCGACGTTGTCTGCGAGGCCGGGTTGAAGCTTCATGACTGGGCGGCGCTTGTTCCCATCGTCGAAGGGGCCGGTGGCCACATGGCTGACTGGAATGGCGAACCGCTCCACGCCGGATCCGATGGCCATGTCATCGCGGTGGGCGATGCTGCACGGCTGGAGGATGTGGTCGAGGCACTGGCCTGCCATCACTGATCCCATGCCCATGCCGCGCCGCCTGTTCTTCTATGGCACGCTGACACACGAGCATTCCAACACGCTGACCCAGACGCTCCTGCCACGGCTCGGCGGGCGGCCATGTCGCGGCTGGGTGCGTGGGGCGCTGTTTCTGCGGCGTGATCCACTGGGGATTTATCCGGTGCTGATGCCGGGGTCAGGGCGCGTCAAGGGCTGGGTTTATGGTGGCCTCAAGCCGATTCCACGGTCGGTCCTCGCGGCTTTCGATGCTTGGGAGTACTGCGATCCCCGCCGCCCTGCTCGCGGCGAGTATCGACGCGTCAATCTGATCGTGCACACGCGCGGCGGCCCCTTGCGCGCGGCCGCCTATCTCCCCAATCGCCGCGCTCCGCTCGGGCTCAGGGCTGTTCCCGGCGGAGACTTCGCCGCCCATGCTGCCGCACGCGGAATTCCCGTGCTCACCGAATGAGCGGCTCGCTGCCTCGCCCTGATCGTCAGGCTTCCGAAGCCTCGCTGTTGAGCTGGATGTAGTTGGCAAGGCCCATTCGCGCGATCATTTCAAACTGGGTTTCAAGCACGTCGACATGCTCTTCCTCGTTCGCAAGGATATCGGCGAACAAGTCGCGGCTCACGAAATCGCGCACGCTTTCGCAGTGGGCAATCGCATCCTTGAGCAGCGGGATCGCGTCATGCTCCAGCGCGAGATCGGCCTTGAGCACGTCTTCGACGTCCTCGCCGACGCGCAGCCGCCCGATCGCCTGGAAGTTGGGCAACCCGTCGAGGAACAGAATGCGGTCCGCCAGCCGGTCGGCGTGCTTCATCTCGTCGATCGATTCGTGGCGCTCATACTCGGCGAGCTTTTTGAGGCCCCAGTTGGCCAGCATCCGATAATGCAGCCAGTACTGGTTGATCGCCGTCAGCTCGTTGAGCAGGGCCTTGTTCAGGAATTCGATGACCTTGGCATCACCCTTCACGCTACGTCTCCTCGCTATGAGGCGAGACTAGTCAGTGCAGGGTGGAGGCGCAAGGCGCCTCAGGCCAGGATGCTGGCGCGGGCTTCGCTGACGATCTGCTCGGCGTCCTCAAGGCACTGGCGGCACTGGGGCGCAAAGCCGAGCTTGGCATAAAGTGCCTCGGCATCGCCGCTCTGCTCACAGGCAGCGCGGCGCAGGTCTTTCTCGCGGATGGCATTGCAGATGCAGATGTACATCGGGAACGAATCCTCGCGCTGTGTTCTGCAATACTTAATGCGAGGCATTTGCAATAGCAAGAGGAAACTGCACGACGCGTCCGCATGCGGCCCGCCGTTGCAATTTGGCGGCAGCAGCCCTATGTCCGGCGCCGCATCAAGAGTTGGGGAGCGACGCCCCGACGCCAACCTGCCGGTTTCCGGGCAAGGTGGCGCCTTCGCCAGTGAAGGGATGTGGCCGGTCCGGCAACCAAACGGAACAAGGCTGCAGGCGTCTTTTCCCGAAAGGTTTGAAGGGTTACGACACGTGCCGATCCGTATTGCCGACAATCTTCCTGCCCGCCGCACGCTGGAGGCCGAGGGGGTTATCGTCATGGGCGAAACCGAAGCCGCCCGGCAGGACATCCGCCCTTTGCGCGTCGCGCTGCTCAACCTCATGCCCGACAAGATCACCACCGAAACGCAGATCGCCCGGCTGCTCGGCGCGACTCCGCTGCAGATCGAGCTCGAGCTCGTGCGCATCTCGGATCACGTCAGCAAGAACACCTCGGCAGGCCACATCACCGCCTTCTATCGCCCGTGGGAAGCGGTGCGCGCCGAGAAGTTCGACGGCCTCATCGTCACGGGCGCCCCGGTCGAGCAGATCGAATTCGAGGACGTGACCTATTGGGACGAGATGCGCCGCATCTTCGACTGGTCGCGCGATCACGTGCACCGCACCTTGACCTTGTGCTGGGGGGCCATGGCCGCCTTGCACCACTTCCACGGTGTGCCGAAGCATGCGCTGGCCGAAAAGGCGACCGGCGTCTTCAGTCATGACAACCGCGCGCCGGCGCATCCGGTCATGCGCGGATTGCCGGATCGGTTCGACGTCCCCGTCTCGCGCTGGAGCGAGCTTCACGCTGCGGATCTTCCCGCCGGGCGCGGGCTCTCCGTGCTGGCTGACAGTGCGGAGACCGGTCTGTGCCTGGTCAACGATCCGGCCAACAACGCGGTCCACATGCTCAATCACCTCGAATACGACACGCTCACGCTGGCCGGCGAATATGCGCGGGACGAGGGGCGCAGCCTGCCTCGGCACTACTTTCCGGGCGATGATCCCATGGCCGCGCCGTCGAACACCTGGCGCGGCCACGGCCATCTGTTCTTCGGCAACTGGATCAACGAGACTTATCAAACGACATCGTTTGATCGCGAGATGATCGGCCGCTGAAGCGGGGGCCTTGGAGCCGCAACGCGCAATCGCTTGCCTTTTGAGCCCCGCGCCACTAAGGGCGCCCACTTCATCGGGTGCGACTTCGATGACTCGCCTGGCCATGCAGGGCTGCCACGGCGGGTCGGACGCATCCTTACCAAGGAGACGAAAATGCCCAAGCTCAAGACCAAGAGCGGTGTGAAGAAGCGCTTCAAGATCACCGCCTCCGGCAAGGTCAAGCACGGCGTGGCCGGTAAGCGCCACCGCCTGATCAGCCACAACGCCAAGTACATCCGCCAGAACCGCGGCATGGACGTGATCTCCGATGCGGACGCAAAGGTGATCAAGAAGTGGGCGCCCTACGGGCTGAACTGAGGAGCGAAGACCCATGAGCCGCATCAAACGGGGTGTCACCACCCGCGCCAAGCACAAGCGCATTCTCGAACAGGCCAAAGGCTATCGGGGCCGCCGCAAGAACACCATCCGCGTTGCCCGTCAGGCGGTCGAAAAGGCCGGCCAGTACGCGTACCGCGACCGCAAGGTTAAGAAGCGGGAGTTCCGCGGTCTGTGGATCCAGCGCATCAACGCTGCTGTCCGCGCCGAGGGCCTGACCTACTCGCAGTTCATTCACGGCACCAAGCTTGCCGGGATCGAACTCGACCGCAAGGCCATGGCCGATCTCGCGATGAACGAAGGCGCTGTCTTCACGGCAATCATCGCGCAGGCCAAGCAGGCTTTGGCGAACTGATTGGAAGATAATCGGCCAAGGTTCCAATCTGGTCCATGTTGGCACGATCAGCTTCCTGAAATGACAGAAATGCTTAAGGGCGCCGGTTTCAGGACCGGTGCCCTTTTTGCCATTTTGGCGCCTTCCCGTTATTGCGGCTAACGGTTATGCTCCCGATCAAGGGGCAACAACCGGGGGCGCAACAGTGAGCGGTCAGTGTACCGTCAAGGTACGATTCTATCAGCCGCCTGCGGCTATGCGCCCCTATTTCACTACCTTCTACATTACCGAGATCGACGCCGGCTGCGATGGCCGGGTGACCGATCACCTCCACCCCGAATGGGCCAATCTGCGCATCGTCAGCGGTGTCCTGCCGGTTTCGGAATTCCACAAGGAAGCGCCGGTCGGCAATCTGACCGGGATCCTCACCGGCCCCACCAGCACCGCGCTGCGCTTCACCGCGGGTACGTCGCGTATCTGGGGTATCGGCCTGCTGCCGCTCGGCTGGGCCAAGTTCATCGGCGCTCCGGCGCGCACCTTTGCCGATCGCCTTTGCGATCCGGCAGCCGATTCCGCATGCGCGCCGCTCTGTCCGCTGGTCGACTCGCTGTTTGAGCCGGTTGCCGATGAAGCGGCGGAACTTGGGCGGATTACCCGGCACTTCGAAGGCCTTGCCGCGCGCGAAGTCCCCGAGGAAGCCCGCATCCGCGCGGCCCACCAGGCGCTGGTCGATCCCGACATCGCCACCGTGTCCGCCATGGCCGAGCATGCCGGCCTGCCGACCCATACGCTGGAGCGCGTCTGCCGCCGTCACTTCGGCTTCCCGCCAAGCCTGCTGCTGCGCCGCCAGCGCTTCATGCGCAGCCTTTCGCAGTACATGCTCGATCCCTCGCTCACGTGGATCGGCGCCATCGATTCGCACTATCACGATCAGGCCCAGTTCGTGCGCGAGTTCCACCGCTTCATGGGCATGAGCCCCAGTGCCTATGCCGCGCTCCCGCACCCCGTGCTTGCCGGAGTGATGCGCGCGCGCATGGCAGCGGCCGGGGCGCCGGTGCAGGCGCTCCATGATCCCTCGCGGGATTGAGAACGCGAACCTTGGATTCCGTGCCGTTTGGCGCTAGCGGCGGTGCCGATGGAACAGCTTGAACCCACACTCGCCGCGATCGCCGCGGCAGACACGATCGATGCGGTCGAGGCGCTGCGCGTCGCGGCGCTTGGCAAGCAGGGCTGGGTCTCGGCCCTGCTCAAATCGCTGGGCGGGATGAGCCCCGAGGAGCGCACCAGCACCGGCCCGCGCATCCACGCCGCGCGCGAGGCGGTTGCCGCAGCGCTCTCCGAACGCCGCGCCGCGCTGGAAAGCGCCGCTCTCGAGGCGAAGCTCGCGGCCGAAACCGCCGATCTTTCGCTGCCCGCGCCGGCCGCCCCGCGTGGCAGCGTCCACCCGGTCAGCCAGGTCATGGACGAACTCGCCGAAATTTTCGCCGACATGGGCTTCGCCGTCGCCACCGGCCCGGAAATCGAGGATGACTGGCACAATTTCACCGCGCTCAATATGCCCGAAACGCATCCGGCGCGGGCGATGCACGATACCTTCTATTTCCCGGATCAGGATGCGCAGGGCCGTTCGATGCTGCTGCGCACCCACACTTCGCCGGTGCAGATCCGCTCGATGCTGTCACAGGGCGCGCCGTTGCGCGTGATCGCCCCCGGCCGCGTCTACCGGTCTGACAGCGACGCGACGCACACGCCGATGTTCCACCAGATCGAAGGCCTCGTCATCGACAAGGGCATCCACCTCGGCCACCTCAAGTGGACGCTGGAGACCTTCCTCAAGGCCTTCTTCGAGCGCGAGGACATCGTCCTGCGCCTGCGGCCCAGCTACTTTCCCTTCACCGAGCCGTCGGTCGAAGTGGACGTCGGCTACACCCTCGTGAACGGCAAGCGCGTCGTCGGCGGCAGCGGTGATGCAGCGAACGGCGGCTGGATGGAAGTGCTGGGTTCCGGCATGGTCAACCGCAAGGTGATCGAATTCGGCGGGCTCGATCCGAACGAATGGCAGGGCTTCGCCTTCGGCACCGGCGTCGACCGGCTCGCGATGCTCAAGTATGGCATGGACGACCTGCGCGCCTTCTTCGATGGCGATGTGCGCTGGCTGGCGCACTACGGCTTCGGCGCGCTCGATGTGCCCACCCTTTCCGCCGGAGTCGGTGTTCCTGTGGGAGTGCGCGCATGAAGTTCGCTCTCTCCTGGCTGCAGGCCCTGCTCGATACCAAGGCCGACGCGCGCACCATCGCCGAGAAGCTCACCTCGCTCGGGCTCGAGATCGAAGGCGTCGAGGATGCCTCGGCGGCGCTCACGCAGTTTCGCGTTGCCCGCGTGCTGACGGCGGAAAAGCACCCGCAGGCGGACAAGCTGCAGGTCCTTTCGGTCGATCTGGGTGATGGCAACCCGCTGCAAGTCGTCTGCGGAGCGCCCAATGCGCGTGCAGGGCTCGTCGGTGTGCTTGGCCTGCCCGGCGCGGTGGTTCCCGCCAACGGGATGGAACTGCGCAAATCCGCCATCCGCGGTGTCGAATCGAACGGCATGATGTGTTCGACGCGCGAGCTTGGCCTTGGCGAAGAGCATGACGGCATCATCGAGCTCCCCGCCGATGCGCCCCTCGGCTTGAGCTTTGCCGATTACCTCGGCTCCGACCCGGTGTTCGATGTCGCGATCACGCCCAACCGTCCGGATTGCATGGGCGTCCATGGCATCGCGCGCGATCTTGCCGCCGCTGGCCTTGGCGTCCTGAAGCCCGTCGATGTCGCCCACATCCCCGGCAGCTTTCCGTGTCCGGTCGAGGTCCGCACCGACGATCCCGAAGGCTGCCCAGCCTTCTACGGCCGCGTCATCCGTGGCGTGACAAACGGCCCCAGCCCGCAGTGGCTGCAGGACCGGCTCAAGAGCGCGGGCCAGCGCCCGATCTCGGCGCTCGTCGATATCACCAACTACGTCATGCTCGGCTATGGCCGCCCGGCGCACGCCTATGATCTTGCCAAGCTCACCGGCGCGGTCTGCGCTCGCCGGGCGGTTGAGGGTGAGACCTGCCTCGCGCTAAACGGCAAGGAATATGCCCTCCAGCCATGGATGACGGTGATTGCCGACGAGTCCGGCGTCCACGACATCGCCGGCATCATGGGCGGCGAGCATTCGGGCTGTTCGGAGACGACCACCGACGTCCTCCTCGAAGTCGCCTACTTCACCCCCGCCAACATTGCCCGCACCGGGCAGGCGCTGGCGCTGACCTCGGACGCGCGCGGCCGGTTCGAGCGCGGGGTTGATCCCGCCTTCCTCGATACCGGCATGGACCTCCTCACCAGCCTGATCCTCGAGGTCTGCGGCGGCGAGGCGAGCGAGGTGATCCGCGCCGGCCAGCCCCCGCTCGAGCGCAAGAACTTCGCCTATGATCCGGCGCTTGCCGGCAATCTCGGCGGGATCGACGTTGCGAACGGCGAGCAGAAGCGCATCCTCGCCGCGCTCGGCTTCGAGGTTGCCGAAGACTGGACGGTCACGGTTCCCACGTGGCGCCCGGATGTGGACGGCGCGCCGGACGTGGTCGAGGAAGTGATCCGCGTTCACGGCCTCGATGCGGTCCCTTCCACCCCGCTGCCGCGCGCCGACGGCGTCGCCAAGCCCACCGCTACGCCCGCCCAGATGCAGGAACGCCGCGTGCGCCGCGCTGCTGCTGCGCGCGGTCTCAACGAAGCCGTGACCTGGTCGTTCCTGCCGACCTCTGAGGCGGAGCACTTCTCGGAAGGAAACGGCGGCCTCTGGACGCTCGCCAATCCGATTTCCGAAGACCTCAAGACCATGCGCCCCTCACTGCTGCCGGGCCTGCTGTCCGCCGCACGGCGCAATCTCGATCGCGGGGCCACCACGGTTCGCTTGTTCGAGATCGGCCGCCGCTATCTGCGGGGCGAGGGTGGAGCATCCGACGAGCAGCCAAGCCTCGCCGTCGTGCTCGCAGGCGAAGCCGCGCCGCGCGGTTGGGCAACCGGCAAGGCCAAGCCCTTCGACGCCTTCGACGCCAAGGCCGAGGCGCTTGCGCTCCTCGCCGAAGCCGGCGCGCCGGTCGAGAACCTGCAGGTCATGGGCGAGGCGGGCAGCCAGTTCCACCCCGGCCAGTCGGCGACCTTGCGGCTCGGGCCCAAGACGGTGCTTGCGCGGTTCGGCCTGCTCCATCCGACCACCGCCAAGGCTTTCGACCTCTCCGGCCCCGTCGCTGTCGTCGAGCTGTTCCTCGATCGCATCCCGGCGCGCAAGAGCCCCGGCAGCTTTGCACGCCCGCACTTCGCGCCGCCCGCGCTGCAGGCGGTAACGCGTGATTACGCCTTCCTCGTGCCCGCTGCGCTGCCGGCTGGCGATCTGCTGCGCGCGGTGCGCGGGGCGGACAAGGTCAACGTCGTCGCTGCGCGTGTCTTCGATGATTTCCGGGGCAATGGCGTGCCGGAAGGTCACAAGTCGCTGGCCGTCGAGGTCACTTTGCAGCCCGTCGAGAAGAGCTACGACGAGGCGGCGCTCAAGGCGATCACCGACAGGATCGTGGCAGCCGGCGCAAAGCTCGGCGGCGTGCTGCGCGCCTGATCCGGAAGGTCCGATGACCGACTTTGTCGAGATTGCCAGCGAGGGCCTCACCGCGCGGATCAACCCGTTCGGGGCGGAGCTTTCCTCGCTGACCGATATGGCGGGCCGCGAGTACATGACCGATGCGGACCCCGCCTTCTGGTCGGGCCGCGCGCCGCTGCTGTTCCCCATCGTCGGCGCGCTGGCGGGTGACACGCTGCGGCACGGCGGGCAGGCCTATACCATGCCAAAGCACGGCTTTGCCCGTCGCAGCGCCTTCTCGCTGATCGAGCAGTCGGCCAATCGCGCAGTGTTCCGCCTCGAAGACACTGCCGAGACGCGCAGCTGCTACCCCTTCGCCTTCGCGCTCGAAATGGCCTTCTCGCTCTTCGGTCTGACGCTGGAAATGACCGCGACGGTTCACAACCCCGGCGATGCACCGCTGCCGTTCAGCTTCGGCTACCACCCCGCCTTCGCCTGGCCGCTCCCCGGCGGCGCGGACAAGGCCGCGCACCGCGTGGTGTTCGAGGCGGACGAACCGCAACCGATCCGCCAGATCGAGAAGGCAAGCGGGCTGCTGCTTCCGGACGGTATCCCGACCCCGGTGCAGGGCCGCGAACTCTCGCTCGACGCCGACCTTTTCCGCGCCGATGCCCTGATCTGGACCGAACTCCACAGCCACAGCCTTGCTTACGGCGCCGAGGGCGGCGCTTGGCTCGACGTGGCCTTCCCGGACACGCCGATGCTCGGCATCTGGCAAGTCCCCGGCGCGCGATACATCTGCATCGAACCATGGCAGGGGCACTCCGATCCGCTGGGTTACAGCGCCGATTTCCGCGAAAAGCCGGGCGTCGTGTCGCTGGAGCCGGGCGCAAGGCGCAGCTTCCGCATGGACGTTGTGGTCCGTCCCGTATAGGCGGCGCGCATGAGTTCCAATCGCCGCACCTTTGCCATCATCTCGCACCCTGACGCGGGCAAGACTACGCTGACCGAGAAGCTGCTGCTGCAAGGCGGCGCGATCCACTTGGCCGGTGAGGTCAAGGCCCGTGGGCAAGCCCGGCGTGCGCGGTCGGACTGGATGAAGATCGAGCAGCAGCGCGGCATTTCGGTCACGTCGTCCGTCATGACGTTCCAGAAGGACGGCGTCGTCTTCAACCTGCTCGATACGCCGGGTCACGAGGACTTCTCCGAAGACACTTACCGCACGCTGACCGCGGTCGATTCCGCGATCATGGTGATCGACGCCGCCAAGGGCATCGAGCCGCAGACACGCAAGCTGTTCGAGGTGTGCCGCCTTCGCTCGGTGCCGATCATCACCTTCGTCAACAAGGTCGACCGCGAAGGCCGCGCCGTGTTCGAAACGCTGGATGAAGTGGCCGATGCGCTGGCGCTCGATGTCTGCCCGATGTCGTGGCCCATCGGCATGGGCGGCATTTTCGAAGGCGTGCTCGATTTCGCGACGAACACCATTGCCCGGCCTGAGGGTGACAGCCGCGAGTTTCTCGGCAAGCGCGATCCGAACGGCGACGGCGCGATCCCGGCGGACATCGCCGAGGAAATCGAGCTGGCGCAGATGGGCTACCCCGAGTTCGATCTCACCGCCTATCGCAATGGCGACCTGACACCGGTCTACTTCGGCTCCGCACTCAAGAACTTCGGCGTTGCGGAAATGATCGACGCCATCGCGCGCTACGCCCCGCCGCCGCGCCCGCAGCCGAGCGAAAGCGGCACGATCGAGCTCGATCATCCCGAAGTCACCGGCTTCGTGTTCAAGGTTCAAGCCAACATGGACCCGATGCACCGCGACCGCATCGCGTTCATGCGCATGGTCTCGGGCACCTTCAAGCGCGGCATGAAGCTCACGCCCTCTGGCCTCGGCAAGCCGATCGCGGTCCATTCGCCGATCCTGTTCTTTGCGCAGGACCGCGAGATTGCTGATACCGCCGAGGCGGGCGATATCATCGGCATTCCCAACCACGGCACCTTGCGCGTGGGCGATACCCTGTCCGAGAAGAACACGGTCCGTTTCACCGGCCTGCCCAACTTCGCGCCCGAAATCCTCCGCCGCGTCCAGTTGAAGGACCCGACCAAGACCAAGCAGCTCAGGAAGGCGCTCGACGACTTGTCCGAGGAAGGCGTGATCCAGGTGTTCTACCCGGAGATCGGTGCGCAATCGATCGTCGGTGTGGTCGGCCAGCTCCAGCTCGACGTGCTGATCTCGCGGCTCGAGGCGGAATACAAAGTCGAGGCCGTGCTCGAAGCCTCGCCGTTCGATACCGCGCGCTGGATCAAGGGCAGCGATGCGGCGCTCAGGAGCTTTGCCGATTTCAACCTGTCGAACCTCGCCAAGGACCGCGACGGCGATCCGGTGTTCATGGCGCGCTCGGCATGGGATGTCGGCTATCAGCAGGAACGCAATCCGGAGCTGACCTTCAGCGCCACCAAGGAGCGGTAAGGCCATGCGCATCGCGGTCACGGGCAGCAGCGGCAAGCTGGGCAAGGTCGCCGTCGCGGCGCTGAGGGCAGCGGGCCACCGCGTCACCGGCTTCGATATCGTCAGCTCGGTCTATGGCGATGATACGGTCCGGCTGGACTGCGCGGATTTCGGTGCGGTGATGGGCGCGCTTTCAGGCGTCGATACCGCGGCGCGCCGGTTCGATGCCGTGCTCCACCTCGCCGGCATTCCCAAGCCCGGCGCGACGACCGACGAAGCGGCCTTCCGCATCAATGTCATGGGCACCTACAACGTGTTCTCCGCCGCCGCCCGCCTCGGCATCGGCCGCGTCGTCTGGGCCTCCAGCGAGACGATCCTCGGCCTGCCCTTCGCCGAGCCCCCGCAGTTCGCCCCCATCGACGAGACGCATCCGCTGCTCCCCAACTGGTCCTATGCGCTCGGCAAGCGCGTGGGGGAGACCATGGCCGACGAGTTTGCGCGTTGGCATCCGGCGATGGCCATCGTCTCGCTGCGCTTTTCCAACGTCTATGTGGCACAGGACTATGCCGCGCTGCCACATATCCAGACCGATCCCGCCAGCCGCAAATGGAACCTGTGGAGCTACATCGACGCCGAGGATGCCGCCGAGGCCTGCCGCTGCGCTTTGGAGGCCAGCACCACAGGCCACGAGGCCATGATCATCGCTGCTGCCGACAACCTGATGGGCCGCCCCTCGCGCGATCTGATGGCCGAGCACTTCCCAGCCGTCCCGCTCGCCGAGAGCCTCTCAGGCGAAGCATCGCTGCTGTCTTCAGCCCGCGCCGGTGAGCTGATCGGCTACAGTCCCCGCGTTTCGTGGCGCCAGCGGGTCTGACCGCCTCGTCAAAACCGCACTTGCGGCTTGTTCGCACCTGCGGCAGAGACAGCGGATGACACTGCTCGGCCCTACCTCGAACACCTTCATCTCGCAGCGCCTGCGCCTCCATTATGTTGACTGGGGTAATGCGGACAAGCCGCCGCTCCTGCTCGTCCACGGCGGGCGGGACCACTGCCGCAGCTGGGACTGGACGGCCGAGGCCCTGCGCGACGATTGGCACGTGATTGCGCTCGATCATCGCGGACATGGTGACAGCGAGTGGGCCTCGGACGGCAACTACCGCACGATGGACATGGTCTACGACGTCGCGCAGCTCGTGCACCAGCTCGGCCTTGCGCCGGTTACCATCGTCTCGCACTCGTGGGGCGCCAATGTTTCGCTGCGCTATGCCGGCTTGTTCCCCGAGGATGTGGCCAAGCTCGTCGCGATCGAGGGCATCTTCCCGACGCCGGACTGGGAACTGCGCATGAAGGACGTGCCCTTCGCCCGGCGCGTGCGCGATTATATCGCGGAAAAGCGCAAGGCCGCCGGCCGCCTGCCGCGCCGCTATGCGACCCTGGAAGACGCCTATGCGCGCATGAAGTCGGAGAACCCCTACCTCACCGACGTGCAGGCGCGCCACCTCACCATCCACGGGATCAATCGCAACGAGGACGGGACTTTCACCTGGAAGTTCGACCCTTACGTCCACATCGATCACCCCTACGACATCTCGACCGAGCGCAAGCACGAGCTGTGGGAGGCGATCACCTGCCCCACGCTGCTGCTCAACGGCGCGGATTCGTGGGCGGGCAACCCCGAGCGCGACGGGCGGATCAAGCACTTCCGTGATGGCAAGGTGATCGAGTTCGAGAACGCGGGCCACTGGCTCCACCACGACCAGTTCGACCGCTTCATCGCGACTTTGCGCGACTTTCTCTGATGGCCGATTTCACCGACAGCATCCTGCCCCAGCACGAAGCCATGATGGGCGCACAAAGCGTGTTCTTCGTGGCAACCGCCGCTGCGGATGCGCGGATCAACCTTTCGCCCAAGGGGTATGACAGCTTTCGCGTGCTGGGGCCCAATCGCGTCGCCTATCTCGATCTGGCCGGCTCCGGCAACGAGACCCACGCGCATCTCGTCGCCGATGGTCGGATCACGATCATGATGTGCAACTTCGGCCAACCACCGTTGATCCTGCGCCTCTACGGCACGGGCCGTCCGGTGCTGCCGAAAGATCCCGCGTGGGAGGAGCTTGCCGCCCACTTCACGATCCTGCCCGGCACGCGGCAGATCTTCGATATCAAGGTTGCTACCGTGCAGACCAGTTGCGGCTGGGGCGTGCCGGTCATGACGCTCGATCAGGAGCGCAAGACTCTGGTCAAGTATCACGCGCAGTCCGACGAAGCGGCCTGGATGGCCAAGACCTCCGGCCGCGACCGCAGCATCGACGGTCTCCCCACCACGCCGACTGACCGCTTCTTCCGCGGCGCGTGACTGCCAATTTTCGAGGCAGTTTTGTGACGTCTGGCCTGCTCATTTTTTAGGCAGCTACGGGAATCTGCACAAGATTCGAGCGTGCCTCCTCCGTAGTTTTCCGCAGTCGCGAAAAGAATCCCCCTGATTCCAGTGCTCCGCTCATTTGGCACGGTGTTTGCGAAGCCTCATCAGCCGGCGGGTCGCCCGGCGAGAAGGCCGCAAAGGGGGCATGAATGAAATTCATCATCGCCATCATCAAGCCGTT
>NZ_JAIEPN010000120.1 GCF_019748365.1 Novosphingobium sp. | reverse complement strand
ACACCATCAGAATGAGGGGTCCCTTTTAGACGCCGATCACCCCGCTAACGGGGTCCCTTTTGCACGCCGGTCCACAAAAAATGCCTTAGAATCAGTGCGCGAGATGCTTGGGCTGCCCGGCAGCGGGCATGCCACGGAAGGCCATCTGGTCCCCGCGAACGAGCGGAATTCCGCGACTTTCGACCCCAGTTTTGCGTTTTGCAGCTTCCGACATTGAAGGACCTGCGCGTCCGGCATCGGGCCGTGATCCATCACCTGTACCATCAATGGTCCCGAATGCGGACGGATCGACCCGCACTGATGCGGAGAAGCATACATCCGGGAAAATGCTGAAAAACAGCCATCTCCCGGACGCCATCGGACGTCTTCAAACGGGGAGATGGAGGCCCGAGCCGGAATCGAACCGGCGTAAACGGATTTGCAGTCCGGTGCGTAACCACTCCGCCATCGGGCCCCGATGCGCATCAGCGTGGAACGGCGCGGTTAGCCGAGCGTCGCCGTGCCCGCAACGGGATTCTTTGAAATGCGCTGTGCCTCGCCCTCAGGGATCGACGAAATCGGCGGCGCGCTTTTCCATCCCGGCCTTCACGGCCTCGATCTGGTTGCGCGAGTACATCAGTTCGTGCTGCACCTTGCTTTCGGTCATGAGGATCTGGTCCTCGTCCATGTCGGCAGTGCGGTTGGTGAGCAGCTTGGCCCCGCGCACGGCATGGGGGCTCTTGCCTGCGATCTCTCGGGCGAGCGCCATGGCGCGGCCGAGCGGATCGGCATCGACATGGGTCGCGAAGCCGAATGCTGCCGCCTCGGTGCCATTGAACTCGCGGTGCGTGTAGGTCAGCTCGCGCAGCACGTCGTCGCGCACATTGCCGCGCCACAGCGCGTAGCCGCCCATATCGGGCACGAGGCCCCACTTCACTTCCATCACCGCCAGTCGTGCATCGGGGGCGATAAAGCGGATATCCGCACCGCTCGCCACTTGCAGCCCGCCGCCAAAGCACACGCCGTGCACTGCGGCGATCACCGGCACCGGCAAGCCTCGCCAGACCATCGCGGCATATTGCGCACGGTTGGCGTTGCCGTGGGTCCGGTCGGTGAGGTTGCCTCCGCTTCCCCAGCGATCGGTGTTGCCCATGCTGGAGAGGTCAAGCCCGGCGCAGAACGAACGCCCCGCGCCCGAGAGGACCACACTGCGCACGCCCTTGGCACTGTGCAGGTGGCTCCCGGCCGCGATGATCCCCTCGAACATGGCATCATCGAGTGCGTTCATCTTGTCCGCCCGGTCGAGCAGGACATGGGCAACGTGGTCTTCGATGGTGACAGTGACGCGGTCGTGGAACTTCATGGCTTGTCCTGCTCCAAACTGTGTTTTCCGGCGCTTCAGGCGGCGCTTGCGTTGACACCCATGCTGGTGAGGTAGCGGCGGATATTGCGCGCGGCCTGGCGCAGGCGCTGCTCGTTCTCCACCATGGCGATGCGCACATAGCCCTCGCCGTCCTCGCCATACCCGACACCGGGCGCGACCGCGACTTCGGCATGGGTGAGGAGCTGCTTCGAAAATTCGAGGCTGCCCATCTCGCGCAGCGCCGGGGGCAGCGGCGCCCAGGCGAACATCGAGGCACGGGGGGAGGGGATTTCCCACCCCGCACGGCCGAAGGCTTCGACCATCACGTCACGGCGCTTCTGGTAGAGCAGGCGGTTCTGCTCGACGATGTCCTGCGGGCCATTGAGCGCGGCGCAAGTGGCAGCCTGGATCGGCGTGAAAGCGCCGTAATCAAGGTAGGACTTCACCCGCGTCAGCGCCGCGATCAGCTGCTTGTTGCCGACAGCAAAGCCGACGCGCCAGCCGGCCATCGAAAACGTCTTCGACATCGAAGTAAACTCGACCGCGACATCCTTGGCACCCGGCACTTCGAGGATCGAGCGCGTCGGGTTGCCGTCGAAATAGAGCTCCGAATAGGCAAGATCGGACAGCACCCAGACCTTGTTCTCCTTCGCCCAGGCAACGAGGCGCTCGTAGAACGAGATGTCGACCGTCTCGGCGGTAGGGTTCGACGGATAGTTGACGATGACGACCGAAGGGCGCGGCACACTGTAGCGCATCGCGCGGTCGAGCGCTTCCCAGTAGCGTTCATCGGGCGTGGTCGGCACCGAACGGATCGTCGCGCCGGCGATGATGAAGCCGAAGGTGTGGATGGGGTAGCTCGGGTTGGGCGCCAGCACGACGTCGCCCGGCGCGGTGATCGCGGTGGCGAGGCTGGCAAGCCCTTCCTTCGAGCCCATGGTCATCACGACCTCGTTCTCGGGATCGAGCTCCACGTTGAAGCGGCGCGCATAGTAATTGGCCTGCGCCTTGCGCACGCCGGGGATGCCCTTCGACGCGGAATAGCCATGCGCATCTGGCTTCATCGCCACTTCGCACAGCTTTTCGATGACATGCGCGGGCGGGGGGAGATCGGGATTGCCCATGCCGAGATCGATGATGTCCTGCCCGCGGGCGCGAGCGGCGGCCCGCATCGCATTCACTTCAGCGATGACGTAGGGCGGCAGGCGCTTCATGCGGTAGAATTCTTCGGTCACGGTGGTTTCTCGCACTCCTTTGACACAGCAAAAGCGCCGCGCCATCAGGCCCCTTACGACAATCGCCGGTTCAATGAAACCGGAAGGGATCACAAGCGGCGCGAAGGGCGCTATAAGGCTGCCCAAGCGCAACAGAGATTGGGACCACTTATGGCCGACGCCGCAACGCCGCCGGAAAAGCCGATCGATACGCCAATGGATGCCGGCGTGATCGAGGATCTCATGCGCCAGCAGGGCGAGGCGGTGCAGGCCCTGTTCGCGCCGTTCCTCCCGACGGCATCGACCCCGCCTCCCGATCCGGCGGCGATGCAGCACTGGGCGATGTCAGCCGCCAAGCTCCAGAAGATGTGGCTCGATTTCGGCGCCGAGCAGGCCGGACACATCGAGCCGGCAATGGCGCGCATGGCCGATCCCGTGCGGTGGACCTCGCTGTTCAGCGACTGGTACACCGCGCTGCCGCTCTCGCAGGCCGAAACGCAGGCCAAGCTCTGGGAAGACGGGCTCGAGCTCTGGACAAATGTGCTTGGCCGCTATGGCATCGGCCCTGCCGCAAGCAAGGACGAGGCCGCGCCCCTGCCGCGCAAGGACCGGCGCTTTGCCGATCCGCGCTGGGCCGATCAGCCGTGGTTTGCGCTGCTCCACCAGACTTACCTGCTGCTCGCCGAAAAGCTCACCGCGATGGCCGCCGACGTGAAGGGCCTGCCGCCCGAGCGCCAGCATCAGGTGCAGTTCTTCACCAAGCTGGTGGTCGATGCGCTGAGCCCGGCCAATTTCCCGATGACCAATCCCATCGTGATCGAGCGCACGCTGGAGACGCACGGCGAAAATCTGGTCAAGGGCGTCGAGCACATGCTGGCCGACGTGCGCAAGGGCCAGCTCACCCACACCGACCCGCAGGCCTTCGAACTGGGCCGCAACATCGCGGTGACGCCGGGCAAGGTGGTCTACGAAACGCCGCTTTACCAGCTGATCCAGTACAGCCCGGCGACGCCCGACGTGCTGGCGGTGCCACTGCTGATCTTCCCGCCGTGGATCAACCGCTTCTATATCCTCGACCTCAACCCGAAGAAGAGTTTCATCCGCTGGGCGGTCGAACAGGGGCTGACGGTCTTTGTCGTCTCGTGGAAATCGGCCGATGCCTCGATGGCCGATATCGTGTGGGACGATTACGTCATGGCGCAAGTCGAGGCGATCGACGTGGTGCGCGAGCGGCTTGATGTGCCGCAGGTCCACGCCATCGGCTATTGCGTTGCGGGCACCACGCTGGCGGCAACGCTGGCCTTGATGGCGAGGCGGGGCGAGGCGGACAAGGTGCGCTCCGCCACGTTCTTCACCGCGCAGGTCGATTTCGAGAAGGCGGGCGACCTCAAATCGTTCATCGATGACAGCCAGATCAAGCTGCTCGAGAGCCTTTCGACCGACGGCTACCTCGACGGGCGCTACATGGCGGCCACGTTCAACCTGCTGCGCGGGACGGACCTCATCTGGAACTACGTCGTCAGCAACTACCTGCTCGGCGAAGACTACCCGGCGTTCGACCTGCTGCACTGGAATGGCGACACCACCAACCTGCCGGCCAAGTGGCACAAGGCCTATCTGGAAGACCTCTACCGCGACAACCGGCTGGTCATGCCCGATTCGCTGGAGATCGATGGCACGCCGATCGACCTCAGGCTGATCGCGACCCCCTGCTACATCCAGGCCGGCCGCGAGGATCATATCGCGCCGCCGGAAAGCGTGTGGAAGCTCACCCGCCTGCTTTCAGGCCCATGGCGCTTCCTGCTGGCCGGCTCGGGCCACATCGCCGGCGTGGTCAATCCGCCGGATGCCGGCAAGTACCAGTTCTGGCGCAATGACGGCGCGCCGACGACGCTCGCGGAATTCGTCGCCGGCGCGCGCGAGACCAAGGGCAGCTGGTGGCCCGACTGGATCGAGTGGATCCGCGAGTCGGACGCTGCCACCGTGCCCGCCAAGGGCAAGCGCGTGCCCGGCGGGCGCGGCGACGCGGTGATCGAGGACGCACCCGGCCGCTATGTGATGACCCGCTGACGCATCTTCGCCGAATGTTCGCGATACCAGCCATTCTGGCAACATCTTGTCATGGTGCAGTGCACAATACCCCTTGACCAAGGGGCAATGCGCACCTATTTTGTGCAGTGCAACACGGTCCAATGCTGATCCAACTCCTTGGATTATGACAATGGGGCGTGTCCGGTGCAGGAGCAGTCAGGTTATGGAAGACGAAGTCAAGGACATCGCAGACGCAGCAATCGCGGCGCCGGCTGTCGAGGCTGAGATCGCCCCGGCCGAACTGCCCGCGCAGTCGGAAGAGCTTGTCGCAGTGGCCGCACCGGCCGCTGCTGCCAAGCCCAAGGGCAAGGCCGGCCGTCCTCGCAAGGCTGCCGCACCTGCCCCCGAAACGGCTGTCGAAGCACCGGTGGCACCGGCTGTGAAGCCGGTCCGGAAGGCCAAGGTCAAGGCTGCCAAGCCCGCGCCGACGCCCGCCGCGAAAATCAGCACGACCCTCGTCAAGACCAACAAGAAAGAAGCCGCCTCCGTGAAGAGCGCGGCTGCCAAGCAGAAGGATTTCAGCATCATGAACGCCATTCCCACCGAAATGACCGAGACCATCCAGACCGCGATGAAGGAAGCTGCCGAGAAGGCGAAGGCCGCGCTCGAAAAGAGCCAGGCCGCGCTGGGCGATATGGGCGCCTTCACCAAGGGCAACGTGGAAGCCGTCGTCGAATCGACCAAGATCCTCGCCACCGGCCTCCAGGAAATGACCAAGAGCTACGCCGCCGAGACCAAGACCGTGGTCGAGACGATGCAGGCCGAGATCAAGGAACTCGCCGCGGTGAAGTCGCCCGCCGAATTCTTCGAGAAGCAGAACGCCATGATGCGCAAGCAGTTCGACGCCGCGGTTGCCGCGACTTCGAAGAACAGCGAAGCGATGCTCAAGCTCGCCAGCGAGGCGTTCCAGCCGATCTCCAACCGCGTCAGCCTCGCGGTCGAGAAGATGAAGCAGGCCGCCTGATCGGCGCATTCCGCCCGCGCTGCGGTGCTGGCGGAGCCTGAACACGAAAGCGGGCCGGATGGGATCTCCCTCCGGCCCGTTCTCGTTTCGACGCGGAAAATGCGGTCCTGAAGCTGGTCTTTGAGGCCAAGTGTTCACCCGCCTCTTGTACGCGGGGGCCTGCAATGCGATATTCTCCTCGACCCATGAGCATGAAAGCCCACCTCGGCGCCCCCAAGGGCCCTGCCGCTTACGCGATGTGCACGCCCGCGCGCGCCGCCGGCGACGACGAACCCAAGGGCCCCGGTGGCGGGGATGGCGACGACCAGATCGGCATCGCCACCAAGACACGCACCCGCCCGAAGAAGCCCAGCATGTTCAAGGTGCTGATGCTCAACGACGATTACACGCCGATGGAATTCGTCGTGATGGTGCTCAAGCGCTTCTTCCACATGGACCTTGAGCAGGCGACGCGCGTCATGCTCCACGTGCATCAGAAGGGCGTCGGCGTCTGCGGCATCTTCCCTTACGAGATCGCCGAAACCAAGGTGAACCAGGTGATGGATTTCGCCCGCCAGAACCAGCACCCGCTGCAATGCACGCTCGAGAAGGCGTGATTCGCGCCTGAACGAGGGCCAGCGTCGACGAGGTGCATGGCGCGCCCCGCATTTTCACCTTCCGCAAGGCTTTGAACCGGGCTAACCCCGAGGCTGTTCAAGCCGTCCTTCCGGTCCAGTGAGCCGCCCCGCCCTTGCCTTTACTCACCGCCACTGACCGATACATTGCCCGGCTCGTTTTCGTGCCGATGTGCGCGGTGTTCGTGATCGCGGCATCGCTGCTCGTGCTCGACAAGATGCTCAAGCTGTTCGATTTCGTCGCGACCGAGGGCGGGCCGGTCAGCGTCGTGTTCAAGATGCTGGCGAACCTCCTGCCCGAATATGCCAGCCTTGCGATTCCGCTCGGGCTCATGCTCGGCATCCTGCTCGCCTTCCGCCGCCTCGCCACTTCGTCGGAGCTCGACGTGATGCGCGCGGTGGGCCTGTCCTACACCCGGCTGCTGCGCGTGCCCTATCTCTTCACGGTGGTGCTCGCCGCGCTCAACCTGCTCATCGTCGGCTATCTCCAGCCGCTCTCGCGCTACTACTACGAACAGCTCCAGTTCGATCTGCGCTCGGGCGCGCTCGGCGCCTCGATCAAGGTGGGCGAGTTCAACACTTTGCAGGACCGCACCGCGCTGCGCGTCGATTCGAGCCGTGACGAGGGCCGCGACCTGCGCGGCATTTTCGCGCGGATCGCCGCGAAGGACGGGCAGGTCCTCGTGATCTCGGCGCGCGAGGGCCAGTTCTTCGCCAACAAGGAAAACCCCGATACGGTGATCCTGCGCCTGTCCGAGGGGCAGATCGTGCAGGACGGGCCGGGCATCACCTCACCGCGCGTGCTCACGTTCGCGACGCATGACCTGCCGATCGATCTGCCCAAGATCGAGCAGTTCCGCGGCCGCGGCGAGCGCGACCGCGAGTATTTCCTGCCCGAACTGCTGCGCATCGGCTGGAGCAAGGATTCAAGCCAGGCGGCGCGCTATCAGAGCATCGCCAGCCTCAACTACCGCCTTGTCGAAGTGGCGATGATGTTCCTGCTGCCACTGCTCGCGGTCTCGCTCGCCGTGCCGCCCAAGCGGTCGAGCTCGGCGCTCGGCGTGTTCGTCTCGATCGTGATGGTGGTCGCCTACCACAAGGTCAACGAATACGGGCAGGACGTCTCCAGCCTCGGCCGCGTCGATCCCACGCTCGCGCTGTGGGGACCGTTCATGCTGTTCGCGGCGCTCATCGTGTCGATGTACTGGCGCCTCGCCTATGTGCCCGGCGGCCAGCCGATCGGTGCACTCGAAACCGGCTTTGCCAAGATCACCCGCTCGGTGATGAAGCTGTTCGCCGCGCGCAAGCCGCGCCGGGCCGATGTCTCGGGAGCTGTCGATGCAGCTTGAGTTCTTCCCCTCGCGCACGATCACGCTCTACATCGGCCGCATGTTCGCGGTGCGGATCATTGCCGTGCTGCTGATGCTGGTGCTCGTGCTGCAGATGCTCGATCTTCTGAGCGAGAGCGGCCGGATCCTCGCCGCCCCGGGCAACGGGCAGGGCGAACTGCTGACGTATGTCGGCTTGCGTGTGCCGCAGTTGATCAGCCGGTTCCTGCCCTATTCGGTGCTGCTCGCCACGATCATCACGCTGATGACGCTCAACCAGAACAGCGAAGTCATTGCGCTCAAGGCTGCGGGCCTCTCTGCCCATCAGGTGCTGGCGCCGCTGTTCCTTGTCGCCGCGCTGACCTCGCTGGTGACCTTCGCTTTCAACGAGCGCGTGGTTGTGCGCTCCTCGGCGACGCTCAAGGCGTGGCAGGCGGTCGATTACAAGGCGATCCCGCGTGACAGTGCGGTCAAGACCAACGTCTGGCTGCAGGATGGCAACAACCTGCTGTTCGCCCGTTCGGTCACCGGCCTTGGCCGGCAGACCCGCATGTCGGACGTCAGCTGGTATCGCCGCGATCCGGCCGGCATGGTGACCGAGATCGTCCGCTCGCCCGAGGCGACGTATGCGCGGCCCGGCTGGAACTTCAGCAAGCCCAGCGGCTTCGATGTGCAAAGCGCGCGCCGCCTGACCTATCCGGCCGGGCAGATCTTCGCCAAGAGCGTCGATCCGGCGCAAGTGGTGATCCGCAAGGCCGATGCCGATGGCGAGTCGATCGGCCAGCTTTCGCAATCGATCGCTGCGATCCGCAGCGCCGGTTATCGCACCAGCGAGCTCGAGGGCAAATGGTGGCACAAGCTCTCCGGCCCGCTTTCGGCGCTGCTCATGCCACTGCTGGGCGCAGTCGCCGCGTTCGGCCTTGCGCGCTCGGGCATGCTGTTCGTGCGCGCGGTGATCGGCATGGCCCTGGGCTTTGCCTACTTCGTGGTCGACAACGCCGCGCTCGCGATGGGCAACTTCGGCGGCTACCCACCGCTGCTCGCGGCCTGGGCGCCGTTCTTCCTGTTCCTGCTGATCGGCGAGACAGTGCTCGTTAGGACAGAAGAGTAGCCACACCCTCGTCGCCCGCGCGCAGCGGCAGCCGCAGCGCCTGCACCCCTTGCGCATCGACCGGCGGCATCCGCCCGGCGCGGATGTTTACCTGAATCGAGGGCAGAAGCAGGCGCGGCGGCGCAAGCGTCGCATCGCGGGCCTGTCGCGCCGCGACAAAGGCCGCCTCGTTGATGCCATCATGCGCCTGGACATTCGCGCGCCGCTGCTCTGCAACCGTCGTTTCCCACACATATTCGCTGCGCCCCGGCCCCTTGTAATCGTGGCAGAGGAACAACCGCGTCTCATCCGGCAGCGCCAGCAGGCGGCGGATCGAGCGATAGAGCGCATGCGCATCGCCGCCCGGAAAATCACACCGTGCAGTACCATAGTCGGGCATGAACAACGTATCGCCGATGAACACGGCATCGGCGATCTGGAAACTGATGCAGGCGGCCGTGTGCCCCGGCGTGTGCAGCACCGTGAAGGCCAGCTTGCCGAGCGGCAGCACCTCGCCATCGTGGAGCAGCCGGTCGAAGTCGCCGCCTTCAGGCAGCAGATCTGCGGCACCGAACATCGGCTTGAAGACGGCCTGCACCTCGGTGATCAGCGCGCCGATCCCGATCCAGGCCCCGGTGCGCGCGGCGATCAGCTTCGCCCCGCTCAGGTGATCGGCATGGGCATGGGTTTCAAGCACCATTTCGATGCGCCAGCCCCGCTCGGCCGCCGCCGCAAGCACCGCCTCGACCGAGGCCGAGCCAATCCGCGCCGAAGCTTGATCATAGTCCAGCACGGGATCGATCACAGCGGCGGCACCGGTTTCCGGGTCGGCCACAAGGTAGGTCACGGTGAAGGTCGGCTCGTCGAAGAAAGCGAGGATTTCGGGCTTGGCATTCATGGTCGTGTCCTTTCGAGGTTCTTTATATTAGGCATTGCTAAATTAGCAAGTACTGATATATGGGATCCATGACGATTCACCCGCCTCTCGACAGCGCCACGTTCGAAGCCAACGCCACCATGGTCGCGGCCATCCTGCGGGAGCTTGCCAATCCGCACCGACTGATGGTGCTGTGCTCGCTCGCCGAAGCGGGCGAGATGAAAGTGGGCGATATCGCCGAGCGCGTTGGCCTCTCGCAGTCCGCGCTTTCGCAGCACCTCGCCCGCCTGCGGGAAGAGGGCCTCGTCGCCTTCACGCGCGAGGCGCAAGTGCTGCGCTACCGGATTGCCGATGCCCGGATCGAGGCGCTGCTCGCCACGCTCTACCAACTCTATTGTGCTGAGGATTGAAGCCATGACCTTGCCCGTAATCTCCCCCGCTGAAGCGCGTAAGCTGGTCGCCGGCGGCGCGCGCCTGATCGACATCCGCTCAGCGGACGAACATGCCCGTGCGCGCATTCCCGGCTCCGAAAACCGGCCCATCGACGCCATCGGCCGCGTCGGCGATGCACCGGCAGTGGTCTATCACTGCCGCAGCGGCATGCGCACGTCCGCCAATGCCACGCGCCTTGCCGCAGCCAGCGACTGCCCGGCCTACCTGCTTGAAGGCGGGCTCGATGCCTGGCGCGCGGCCGGGCTGCCGTTGGCGGAGAACCGCAAGGCCCCGCTCGAGATCATGCGGCAGGTGCAGATCACCGCCGGAGCACTCGTCGTGCTGGGCGTGGTGTTGGGCTTCCTGTTCAGCCCCGCCTTCCTTGGCCTTTCCGCCTTTGTCGGCGCAGGCCTGATGTTTGCCGGCACCACAGGCTGGTGCGGTATGGCGCGGCTGCTCGCCGTGATGCCGTGGAACCGGCGCTCGGCGGCCTGATGCCATGCCGCTGGTCATGATCCTGACCGCCTTGGCATCTGGCGCAGCGATCGGCCTGATCCTCGCCGGGCTCGGGGCAGGCGGGTCGATCCTGATGACGCCGTTGCTGGTCTATGCGGTTGGCGTTCCTTCCGCTCATGCGGCGGTGGGAACCAGTGCGGTCGCGGTCACGCTCAATGCGCTGGTCGGGCTTGCCGGCCACGCGCGCGCGGGCACAGTGAAGTGGCGTTGCGCCGGGGTCTTTGCGGCGGCTGGCGTGATGGGAGCCACCCTTGGTGCTGAGCTTGGCAAGGCACTCGATGGCAAGCGACTGCTGATGTTGTTCGGCCTGCTGATGATCGGAGTCGGTATGGCAATGCTCAGGCCGCGCCGCAGCGAGGGACGTGCCGACGTGCGCCTGACAGCTTCAAGTGCTGGCTATCTGCTGCCGCGTCTCATTCCCATCGGCCTCGGCACGGGCCTGCTAGCCGGGTTCTTCGGGATCGGCGGCGGCTTTCTGATCGTGCCCGGCCTGATCGCGGCAACTGCTATGCCAATGCGCTTCGCCTCGGGTACCTCGCTGGTCATCGTTGCTGCCCTCGGCGCGACGACGGCCACGTCCTATGCGCTCTCTGGCTATGTCGACTGGCCGCTCGTCATGGTGCTTGTCATCGGCGGCCTTGGCGGCGCCGTGCTTGGTCTGGCGGGAACGCGCCTTCTCGCCGAGCGGCGCGGCCTTATCGAGCGCGGCTTTGCCCTGCTCGTTATCGCGGTCGGGATTTACGTCGCAATGCAGGGATAGTCTGCGCCATCCCAGGCTCAGCGTGGCCGAACCATAGTCCAGAAGCGCGGCCCGCCCTTCGGCACCTGCCATTCCTCGAGGACTTCGAAGCCGAGCCGCAGATAGATCGCGAGGTTGGCTTCCTTGGCCGTCTCCAGCAGCGCCGGCTTGCCTGCCGCTTCCGCATGGGCAAGCCCTGCGCGGATCGCGGCGCCGCCCCAACCCTTGCCCTGCGCAGCCGGATCGACCCCGGCATACTGCAGGTACCAGTAATCGTCCGGTGCAGGATGATGAGCCGCCATCGCCTCGCTCACCATGATCGCGCGGCCGAGCGCCCGGCCAAAGGTGCGCAGCATGGGCCAGCCCTCGGCTAGCGTCTCGACAAGGCCGGCCTTGGTCTGCCCAGGCGCGCGCCACAGCGTCACGACCTCGCCGTTCGGGGCTGAGAGGATCATGCCGGCGCGGCGATCGGCTTTGATCATCACTGCAAATAGCCGTGGCAACCGCAAACGTCGCAATTCGGGGTCTGGCAAGATCCACGAAAGCGCCGGATCGTCCTGAAAGGCGCGGGCAAGGGTGCGGATCAGCACGGCATCGCCGCCTGCATCGCGCGCCGGGGCGATTGGCAGCTCTGGAGCCATTGCGGTGCGCCCTCCCGAGGTCAGGGTAAACGCCAGGCTCAGCGCGCGGTCATCGTGCTGCGCACCAGCCGGCCAAGCAGCGGAAACAGCCCGGCATAGCTCGAACGGGGATAAGTCGAACCCGGGCCGAGTTCCGCCGTCAGCCGGCGATGCGCCTCGCCCAGCGCGTGATAGGGCACACTCGGCAGCAAGTGGTGCAGCGCGTGATAGCGCAGGCCGACCGGGGCCCACAGCACCGTCAGCCAGCCTGGCGGCGGCACATTGACCGAATCGAGGTACTGCCCGGTCACCGTCATTGTCTCGCCCTCGTTCTCCCACAGATGCGCAACGAGCGTGCGCGCCTGATTGAGCACGGCACCGAGCGCGATCACGGCAATGCCGATCAGCAGCGGCTGCCAGCCATGCGTGGCCGACCAGCCAAGCAGGAACCACGCCCATGCCGAAGCGCCGAGTTCCTGCCAGAATACCATCCGCGCGAAATCACCCTCCGGCGGGCGGCGGCGGAAGGCCGGATTGATCGCGAGCGCCGACGCGCGCGCCCAGACCAGCCGGCGGAGCGGCGGGATCACCGCTCCCAACGGCACCAGCAGCGCCGAACGCACCAGCAGCGCCACCGGCAGCAGCAGCGCGGTCAAAAGGAACACCGGCAGCGACCACGGCTTCATCAGCGCAAGCGGCAGATACTCGGGGTCCTCCACCGTGCCATAGCGCGTGCGCGCGTGGTGCAGCGGGTGGACGCCTTCGTACATGAACGAAGGCGTGAGCATCGGAATGCCGACGATCAGGTTCCACACGAAGCGGAAGCCCGGCAGCGCATTGCGGTGGATGTGCGAAAGTTCGTGGATGAACAGAAGTGCGCGGTAGAACGCGAGCGCGGACAGCACGCCGCACGCCGCTGCGAGCCAACCGTTGGTGGCAAGGATCGCCCCGGCCAGTGCGGCATAGCCCGTCAGCGCCGAAGCCAGCATGTCCGGCCAGAAGATCGCCGGCTTCGCCTCGCCCAGATCGCGCGTAAGCTCTACCGCCGCGCGCAGCATCGCCTTGTCGTCCGGCGTGCGCGCGAGGATCGCGGCGTCTCCGAGCACGGCAGCGGCAGGCTGGGGCTCCGGCACAGGCGCGGTATCGAGGGACGGGGAGGCGAGCATTCGTTCATTCCTGATTGACCCGAGACCTGCCAGCGCTGCGTCCGGCTTGACAATCCGGCCCGGGCCAACGCAGGCAAGCCCTTAGAATTTTCCGATAGCTACAAACAAAGGCAATATCGTGGCCGGCACCGCAGACACCACAGGCGAAGTAAGCATCACACCGGTTTCGGGCAAGGCCGACCGGACTGCCTTTGTGGACCTGGCCTATCGCATCAACGCAAGCGATCCCGCCTGGGTCCCGCCGCTGCGCATGGAAGCGATCGAGCTCATCACGCCGGGCAAGAACCCGTTCTTCGAGCATGCCGATGTCCAGCTGTTCCTCGCGCGCCGCGAAGGCAAAGTGGTGGGGCGCATCTCGGCGCATATCGATCATCTCGCCGTCGCCATGGACCCTGTGCAGGGCATGGGCCCCGGCACAGGCAACTGGGGCCTGCTCGAGGCGGAGGACGAGGCGACGGCCCGCGCACTGATCACCCGCGCCGAGGACTGGCTGCGCGAGAAGGGCATGAACCGCGTGCTCGCGCCCATCTCCATGTCGATCTGGGAAGAGCCGGGCCAGCTCGTGCGCGGTTTCGAGCAATCGCCCACCGTGATGATGGGTCACCAGAGCAAGCGCTACCCGGCCTATATCGAGGCGCTGGGCTATACCCATGCCAAGTCGCTGCTTACTTACGAGCTCGATATCACCAAGGAATTCCCGCCGCTGATCCAGCGCATTGTCACCTCGGGCGAAAAGAACCCGCGCATCCGCATCCGCGGCGTGGACAAGAGCAAGTTCGATTCCGAGGCCAAGCTGATCCTCGACATCCTCAACGATGCCTGGTCGGACAACTGGGGCTTCGTCCCCTTCACCGACACCGAGATCGCCTACGCCGGCAAGAAGTTCAAACCGATCGTGCGCGAGGATCTCATCATGATCGCCGAATACGATGGCGAGCCGGTGGCCTTCATGATGACACTGCCCGATCTCAACGAAGTGCTCAAACCCATGGGCGGCTCGCTGTTCCCGTTCAATTGGGCCAAGCTGCTGCTGTGGCTGCGCAATCCGCGCGTGCGCACCATGCGCGTGCCGCTGATGGGTGTGCGCAAGAAGCTTCAGGCCTCGCGCCTTGCCAGCCAGCTCGCCTTCATGATGATCGAATATATCCGCCGCAATTCGGTTGCGCGGTATGGTTCGACGCGCGGCGAGATCGGCTGGATCCTCGATGACAATCAGGGGATGGTCGCCATCGCCGACGCCATCGATAGCAAGGTCAACAAGGAATACGTGATCTACGGCAAGGGGCTTTAGGCGAACCTGCCGGTTCGGTTGCGGCACCGGCCCTAAGCGCGCTCTTTCGCGCGCTTCGCCAAAGAGACGCCTTGATCCCGCCACATGCGGGGTCCAGATACCAGCCCGAGATGGCTGACATGCCCGATCCCGAACCGGACACCGGCACCGCCGTGCCCCGCCTGCCCGACGAATGGGCGGGCGATGCGCGCGCGCGGCTGCAATCGGCGATCGTGCTGCTGCTGATGGCGGGGCTGTTTCTCGCGCTGCCCTTCGTGCTCTCGATCGGCGCGGTGGTGTTCCTGCCGCCGGTTACTGCAGTTGTCATCACCATCATTCTCGCCCCCATGGCTGACCGGCTGTGCCGCCTCGGCCTGCCCGACATGCTGACCTCGCTGCTCGCGATGCTGACGATGGCGGGCGTCATCGTGCTGGCGCTCGCGCTGATCCTCCAGCCCGCCTTCGCCATGGTCGATCAGGTGCCCGACATGCTGACGGTGGTCAGCCGCCGCTTTGCCGAATGGCGCGGCAATCTGGCGTGGATCAACGATTTCAACCGTCAGCTCGCGCGCCTCATGGGCCACAGCCCGCGCGAGGTCGTGCTCGCCAGTCCCTCGGTGATCGAGCAGGTCGCTTTCGCTACGCCGAGCGTGGTGCTCGAGACGCTGGTCACCCTGCTGATGAGCTTTTTCATGATCGAAACGCGCCTGCGGGTGCGCCGCCGCCTCGCCCGCGATGGCGACAGCGTGAACGCCTCGGTCCGCATTGCCCGCGTGATGCGCGATGTGCAGGACCGCGTGGCGGGCTATCTGCTCACCGTCGCGCTGATCAATCTCGGCGTCGGCGTGATCGTTGCGGGGGGCGCCTATGCCTTCGGCCTGAGCGCGCCGATCATGTGGGGCGGCCTTGCCTTCGTGTTCAATTTTCTGCCTTATCTCGGCCCGCTGGCGATGATGGCACTGCTGGGACTTGTCGGCCTCGGCACGGCGAGTTCCATGGCGGTGGGCATTGTGCCTGTGCTCGCCTTCCTCGCGCTCCATGCGATCGAAGCGAACTTCGTGACCCCCGCGATCCTCGGCGCGCGGTTGACGGTGAGTCCGGTCTCGATCCTCGTCGCGATCAGCTATTTCTCGTGGATCTGGGGCGTGCCCGGCGCGCTGCTTTCGGTGCCGATCCTGCTGATCATCGAAGCCTTGCTCGACAATCTCGGCCGCCCCAACGTGATCGGCTTCCTGCTGGGCGAACCGCTGTTCCGGCCCGCGCCGGCGATCAATCGCTAGCCTGCTCGTCCTCAAGGCCAGGCATCGCATCGACAACCGCAGTCACCGCGACGTCAAGCGTCACATTGCCTAGCGTGCGCATGAGATCGGGCAGCACTTCCACCGCCACCAGCAGCGCCAGCGGCCCGACCGGCACGCCCATCGCCAAAGCAATCGGCCCGCATGAGGTGACGAGGCTGATCGCGCCGGGCAGGCTGACCGCGCCGAAGCTCATCACCGAGGCGACCGCGAAGCCCGCCACCATGTGCCAGGTATCGACCGGCACGCCGAGCCAGTGCGCGAGGTAGATCGCGACGGCGAAGTTCATCGCCGGGCCCGTCCCGCGAAACAGCGCAACCGCGAGCGGCAGGGTGAACTCGGCGGCGCGGTCGCGGATGCCGAGCTGGCGGCAGGCGCCGAGCATGGCGGGAAGCGAGGCGAGCGAGGACTGCGTCGATAGCGCCAGCGCCTGCGCCGGGATCACCGCGCGGGCAAAGGCGCCCAGCGGCTGGCGGCCGAACAGCACGGCAATGGGATAGGCGCTGAGGAACATTACCGTCCCGGTCAGCGTCACGATCAGCACATAATGCGCCAGCGCCCCGATGGCCGCCGCGCCGGTGTGCGCCGCCACCGCGAAGCTCAGGGCGAACACGCCGACCGGGGCGGTCCACAGGATCCAGCCGACCACGATCAGCGTCGCCCCGCCTACGCCTTCGAAGAACGTCAGCAAGCTGTCACGCTGGCGCAGCCCGAGCCGCGCTGCCGCGACGGCGAAGGCCGCGGTGAACAGCAGCAGCGGCAGGATCGCGTCGTTCGCCGCCGCGGCAAAGACATTGGCCGGCACGAACGAAGCGACGAAATCGCCCGCGCCCGGCAGGGGTCCGGCCTCCTGCGAAATGGCCGCAGACATGCTCGACCGCAGAGCTTCTGCCGCGCCCGGCGGGCTCGGGATCAGCGCGAGCAGCGCGGGCACCACGAAAGCGGCCATCGCCGAGCCGCCCGCAAGGACAAGATAGAACCAGCCCAGCGCCCGCCGCGCCATCGCGCCCGCTCGCGCCGCTGCCACGGTTTGCACCATGCCCATGAACAGCAGCGAGACAACGAGCGGGATGATCGTTGCCCTGAGCGCGCGCAGCCACATGTCGCCCAGCGGTTCCGCCACCGCCAGCACCGGCGCCAGCGCACCCGGCGCGCGCATGGTGAGCAGAAGACCCAGGCCCAGGCCCGCGATCAGCCCCACGAAGGTCCACAAAGTGGGCACACGGGTGATCTCGGGGAGGGTACTGGAGGAACCCGCTGCGCCGGCGGATGACGTATCGTTAATCGCTTGGTTCATGGGTCGGTGACATTAAGCGTGTAGGGGCATATGGCAATCCGCGCCGCACAGGCGCTTCTGACAGGGAATAGTTTCAGCCAATGGCACGCAAGTTCTTCGGTACTGACGGGATCCGGGGCCGGACCAACGCCGGGGTCATGACAGCGGCAACCGCGATGAAAGTCGGCCAGGCCGCCGGCACCTACTTCCTGCGCGGCGATCACCGCCACCGCGTGGTGATCGGCAAGGACACCCGCCTTTCGGGCTACATGCTGGAAAACGCGATGACCGCGGGCTTCACCAGCGTCGGCATGGACGTCGTGCTCCTGGGGCCGATGCCCACGCCCGCCGTCGCGCTGCTGACGCGCGAGATGCGCGCCGATGTCGGCGTGATGATCTCGGCCAGCCACAATCCGTTCGAGGATAATGGCATCAAGCTGTTCGGCCCCGACGGCTTCAAGCTTTCGGACGAGGACGAGCTCGCCATCGAGGCGATGCTTGAGCAAGAGCTGCCGCTCGCCGATGCGAACGACGTCGGCCGCGCCCGCCGCATCGAGGATGCGCGCGGCCGCTATATTCACGCGGTGAAGGGCTCGCTCCCGCACAACGTCCGGCTCGATGGCCTGCGCATCGTGGTCGATTGCGCGAATGGCGCGGCCTACCACGTGGCCCCCTCGGCGCTTTGGGAACTTGGCGCCGAAGTGATCGCCATCGGCGTCGAGCCCAACGGCAAGAACATCAACGCCGGGGTCGGCTCGACGCACCTCGATGCGCTGAAGGCCCGCGTGCGCGAAGTGCGCGCCGATATCGGCATCGCGCTCGATGGCGATGCGGACCGGCTGATCGTGGTCGACGAGAAGGGCGCGAGCGTCGACGGCGACCAGATCATGGCGCTGATCGGCGGGCGCCTCCACGCGCAGGGCAAGCTGCGGGGCGGCGGCGTGGTCGCGACTGTCATGTCGAACCTTGGGCTGGAGCGCTATCTGAACGGTCTCGGCCTCGAACTCGCACGCACCGCGGTCGGCGACCGCTACGTGCTCGAGAAGATGCGCGAAGGCGGCTACAACGTCGGCGGCGAGCAATCGGGCCACATGATCCTGACCGACCACGGCACGACCGGCGATGGCACCGTGGCGGCGCTGCAGGTCCTCGCCGCGCTGGTCGCTTCGGGCAAGCCCGCCAGCGAAACGCTGCACCTGTTCGATCCTGTCCCGCAACTGCTCAAGAATGTGCGCTTCGCCGGGGGCAAGCCGCTGGAGGCGGAGAGCGTGAAGGCCGCGATTGCCGAGGCCGAAGCCCAGCTTGCCGGGCGTGGCCGCCTTGTCATCCGCCCCTCGGGCACTGAGCCCGTGATCCGCGTCATGGCCGAAGGTGACGACGCGCGCGAGGTGGCGCAAGTGGTTGATGCGATTTGCGATGCGGTGCGCAAGGCCGCCTGAGGAGAACCTGCATGCTCGAAATGCGCCCCGATTGCGAACGCTGCGGCACCGACCTTCCGGCCGAGGCCCCTGGCGCGTTCATCTGTTCGTTCGAATGCACTTTCTGCGCCGAATGCGCCGAAGCGCTCGATGATCGCTGCCCCAACTGCGGCGGCGAACTGATGGACCGCCCCAGCCGCGCCAAGCCCCTGCACACCAAGTATCCGCCATCGACGGTGCGAAAATTCAAGGGATGAGCGCGCCCCGCGTCCTGTCCATCGCCGGTTCGGATTCAGGTGGCGGCGCCGGCATCCAGGCCGACATCAAGACGATCACCATGCTCGGCGGCTATGCGATGACCGCCGTGACGGCCCTCACCGCGCAGAACACGACCGGCGTGCGCCTGATCGAGGCCGCCAGCCCCGCGATGGTTGCCGCGCAGATCGATGCCTGTACGGGCGATCTCGGCGTCGATGCGGTCAAGATCGGGATGCTCGGCTCGCCCGAGATTGCTGTGTTGGTCGCGGAACGGCTGGAGCAGCTCAAAGTCCCTATCGTGTTCGATCCAGTGATGATCGCCACCAGCGGTGCCGCGCTGGCGGATGACGCCACCATCGCCGCGTTCGAACGGCTCATGGCGCTCGCCACACTGACGACGCCCAACGTGCCCGAACTGGCCGCGCTGGGCGGTGAAGCGGCGCTGCGTGCGCGCGGCATTGCCTGGCTCGGCAAGGGCGGCGATGCCGAAGGACCCGAAGTGACCGACCGGCTTGCCGTGCCCGGCACTGAGGACGTGGTGTGGACCGCGCCGCGCATCGAAACGCGCCACACACACGGTACCGGCTGCACGCTTTCGAGCGCAATCGCCACCCACCTCGCCCGCGGGCTGTCCCTCGCCGATGCGGTGGCGCAGGCCCGCCAGTTCGTCCGCGCCGCCCTCACCGCCGCCCCCGGCTTCGGCGCCGGGCACGGGCCGCTCGGGCACTATGCCGTGCTGCGGTCCTGATCCCAGTCCGCCGCGTCCAGCACGAGATAGACGCTGTCGCACCACTGCTCGCCCACCAGCCAGGTGTGCGCCTGCCGGTGCGTCTCGCGAAAGCCCAGCCGCGCCAGCAACCCCAGCGAGGCCGCATTGCGCGGATCGACATCGGCCTGAATGCGCGGCAGGTGATGGACGGCAAAGGCCCGCGCGATCACCGCCGTCAAAGCCTCGCGCATCAGCCCGCGGCCCCAGCAGGCGGGATCGAGCAGGTAGCCGATCTCCGGAAAGCGATAGAGCCCCGCCTTGCCGATCAGGCGGCCCTCATGCTCCAGCGCGAAGTCCTCGCCGTCCCCCGCCGGGATCGTCATCATGCCATCGAGGAAGTCCGCCGTCGCCGCGAGCGTATCATGCGGCGGGGTCGACCAGTAGGCCATCGCGCGCGGCTGGCGCATGATGGCGTGCAAGGCGTCAAGGTCATCGGCCCGGGCCGGTCTTAGCAGCAGACGCTCCGTCCGGATCTCCACCAAGGCGATTAGTCCAGATCGAGCCCGTAGAAGGCGGTGATATGGCCCCAGGCTTCCTCCGCCGTCTCGACCACGTGGAACAGGCCAAGGTCCGCCGGGCTGATTACCCCTTCCTCGGCCAGCGCGGCAAAGTTCACCACCCGGCCCCAGAAATCCGCACCGAACAGCAGGATCGGGATCGGCTGCATCTTGCCGGTCTGGATCAGGGTCAGCAGCTCGAACAGCTCGTCGAAGGTGCCGAAGCCGCCCGGAAACGCCGCCACCGCCCGCGCGCGCAGCAGGAAATGCATCTTGCGCAGTGCGAAGTAATGGAACTGGAACGAGAGGTGCGGCGTCACATAGGCATTGGGCGTGTGTTCGTGCCGCAGCGTGATGTTGAGCCCGATCGATTCGGCGCCGACATCCGCCGCGCCGCGATTGGCCGCTTCCATGATCGAAGGGCCGCCGCCCGAGCAGATCACGAAGTGGCGCTTGCCGTCCTCCACCACCGCGCTGCGGCTGGCGATCTGTGCCAGCCGGCGCGCTTCCTCGTAATAGCGGGCCTTGGCGATCAGCCGCTCGGCGACCAGCCGCTTCTCAGGCGTCGTCGCCGCCGCCAGCACCGCATCCGCTTCTTCCGGTGCCGGGATGCGCGCTGAGCCGTACATCACGAGGGTCGAGCCGATCCCCGCTTCATCCAGCAGCATCTCCGGCTTCAGCAGCTCCAGCTGGAAGCGGATCGGCCGCAGTTCCTCCCGCAGCAGGAAGTCCGTGTCGCGGAACGCGAGCCGGTAGGCCGGATCCTGCTGCTGCGGAGTGACGTATTGGTGCGCCTCGACAAAGCCGGCTTCCTGCTCGGCCTTGTAGAATTTGCGGTGGGAGAGCTCGTGAGCGATTTCTTCTTCGGTCATGGTCTGGATGTCGCAAGCGGCGCACCAAATCGCAATGGGCGATCCTTCCGGCGTGCCATTTCGCGCGCGAGAGAATGCGCCGAACCGGGCCGATCCCGGTGCCACAGCCCCCTGTCGGCGGCATGAACGGTCACGGGTTGTGGAGGGGTGGCTTTGCAGCGAAATTTTTCTGCTGCGCCCCGGAAGGAAATCGCGCGGTCCTGACTCTTGGTCACCGGCGCATGAAGCGCATCCAGATTTTTGACGCGGCGAGTTTGACGAGCGCAAGGTAGGTGACAGCGTGCTGTTCGAAGCGGGTGGCGATGGCGCGGAAGTGTTTGAGCTTGTTGAAGAAGCGCTCGACCATGTTGCGATAGCGGTAGAGGCGCGTCGCTGTCATAGCCGCGTTCGGCAAGCAGCACATCTCCATTGCCGAGGGTCGCAAGCATGTCTGCGGCGCTGCGACCGTCATGCGCTGGCCGGGCTTTAGCTTGAGCGTGATCGGCAGCCCGCGCGGCTTGTTCGGCAACAACGGAGCGATCACCGGCCACTCGAAATCCGACAACTCGTAGCGACGCTAGCTCATCCTCAACTCCCTTTCCGGGAGCTTGAATCAAACCTCACCCCGCATGGCTGGCGACTTATGAGTGCACGACCTGGTCGAGGGGAGCGCTGCCACGATGGCTGCCGCGGAAATGCTGGCAAGACCCATCAACGCTGCGACCAGGACAAGCGAAACTCCCATCGCGAACAGCGCGCCGCCGATCACCGGGCCCAGCGCCGCGCCGAAGCGGCCTACCCCGATGACGAAGCCGACCCCGCCGCTGCGGATTTCGGGCGGGAAGGAGATCGCCGCAAGCGCGTAGATACCCACCATTGCGCCATTCGCCCAGAAGCTTGCAGCGACCGAGGCATAGCGCATCAGATCGAGCGAACCGCTCTGCAGGCCGAACACGACATAGCCGCAGCCAGAACCGAGCAGGAACACGATGAGCAGCAGGCGTGGCTGCGCACGGAGCAGGATGAGGCTGAACACAAGGCCGCCGATCAGTCCGCCGATGTTGACCGCGATCAGCGCGGCGCTGCCGGTCGTCGCCGGATAGCCCATGTCGACCACGATCTTGGGCAGCCATTTCAGCAGGAAATAGACCGCGAGAATGTGCAGGAAATAGGCCGCTGTCAGCGCGAGTGTGACGAACGCCATCTTGCCCTCGAACAGTCTGGCGATGGCCACCCTGCTGGCCTTGGCTCTCGCGGCGGGAAGGCAGTCCAGCGCGGCATGGCCGAGCCGCGCCAGCGCGCGGTTCACCCGCGCCAATGCATCGGGCGCACGTGCCGCGAGCAGGAAATCGGGCGATTCCGGCAAGAGCGCGAGGACCAGCGGCAAGCTCAGCGCCGTCACGCTGGCCCCGAACAGAAAGATCATGCGCCACCCGCCGCCGGCCAGCATCGGCATGATGATCGTGCCGCCGATGATGCCGCCCAGCGGAAAGCCCGCCGCCATCAGCGCGACGGCGGTGCCGCGTGCACGGCGGTTGGCATATTCGGAAACCAGCGCGTTGCTGGTCGAAAGCATGCCGCCGATTCCGAACCCCGTCGCCAGCCGGGTCAGCGCCAGCGCGGTCACTGTTCCGGCTTGCGTGGTCGCCGCCATGCCGATTGCCATGATGGCAAGGCAGACAAGCACCATCGGGCGCCGCCCGATGCGGTCCGCCACCTGGCCCAGCAGGATCGAGCCCGCCGCCATCCCGATCAGTTCCATCGAGAGAACCCAGCCGAGCACGGCGTTGTCCAGCCCCCATTCCGCCGCGATGCCTGGCCCGGCAAAGCTCATCGACAGCACATCGAACCCGTCGAGCGCGTTGAGCAGCACGCACATGGCGATGGCGATGGCCTGCCGCGCGGTCAGCGGCGCATCGAGCAAGAGCGAGCCGGATCCTTCCTCACCCGCATCGCCCGCAATGGCCGTCAAGCGCCGACCCCTTCGCCAAGCGCCGTGCAGACCTCGTCGGTCAGCACGTTCTTGACGCACAGATCGGCCATGATCGACAGCGCCATTTCGTGATAGGCGCGGTTATGGTCGGCCGATCCGTCGGCCACGAAAAACACCTTGATATCGCGCATATAGGCATCCGCCGCAGTCAGCAGGCAGCCATGGTGGCAGTAAACCCCGCACAAGATCAACTGGTCGATCCCCCGTTCGGCAAGCCGTGCCGCCAGCCCGGTCTTGAAAAAGGCGCTGTAGCGGGCCTTCTCGATGTAGAGATCGCGCTCGTCCATCTCCAGTTCCGGTATGATCGCGGCATCGTCCGGGCGGTTGCCGGAATAGCCGCCAATGCCCGGCCCCCACATGTCATAGGCAAGGCCGCGCATTTCGCGCGTGTCGCCATAGCGCCCGCCAGAGAAGATCGCGGGTATGCCTGCGCGCCGCGCGGCTGACCGCAGCCGCAGGATATTGGCGATCATCGGGCCCGGATCTTCGAAGCGGCGGATCCAGTAATTCTGTGCATCGTGGATGAACAAGGCGGCGCGGCGCGGGTCGATCGCCCAATCGACGCGGTTGAACTTGAGCATTTCCGCGCCGGGGAGCGGATAGGGCGCAATCCGGGGCACTTCCCGTGTCGTGGCGGATGCTGCGTGAATGGCCATGATCCTGTGCTGCCTGGCGGATGTTTGCCCTGTCGCGGTCCAAAGTGGCGGCACAAGTCGATGCTGTCGAATACGATTGATGCGGTCAAAGATAATGATAGGTTATCGATATGATGAGCCTTCGCCAGATCGAGGTGTTCCGTGCGGTGATGGTCGCGGGCACCCTCCATGGCGCGGCCGGCATCCTGCATGTGTCGCAGCCCGGCCTCAGCCGTCTGATTCGCCATGTCGAGGACAAGCTGGGTGTGGCGCTGTTTGATCGGCGCAAGGGGCGGCTCGTCCCCACGGCCGAGGCGCAGACCCTGTTTGCCGAAATCGAGCCGATCTATCGCCAGATCGAGCAGATGAAGTCCGCGACCGATCGCATCGGTAAAGGTGAGGGCCACACGCTCAAGATCGCCGCCTCGCCGAGTCTAGGACGCTACATCATCCCGCACGTGCTTGCCACGATGGCTGCCGACAAGCCGCTGATGCCGGCGCAGTTCGATGTGCTCTCGACCGATCAGGTCGTCGATTATCTCACCTGGCGCTATGGTGAGGCGGTCGTCACGATCTTTCCCGTCGAACACCCGATGGTGACCTCGACGATCGTCGGCAGCGGCGGACTGGTCGCGATCCTGCCGTGCGATCATGTGCTGGCCGAACAGGCCACCATCAACCCGCGCGATCTTGCCCCGTTCGATCTGATCGGGTTTGAAACCAGCACACCGCACGGCAGCATCATCGCGCAATCGTTCGAGAAAGCGGGGACGACCTATCGCCCGCGCACCATCATCCGCTTTGCGGAAACGGCCTGTGCGCTGGTCGAGTTCGGCCTTGGCGTCTCGGTGGTGGATCAGTTCACCACCACGGGCGATGTCTACCCGCGTCTGGTCGTACGTCCGCTCGATATCTCCGCCGGCATGAAGATCTATCTGAATACAAACAGCACCGTCGCGTCCTCGGTCGCGCTGCGCACGTTCGAGGGCGCCTTGCGCCGTTCTATTGCGACGCTCGGGCTCGGTTCAGAAAGGGATTGATCAGGGCCGCGAGCCGTTCCGGCTGATCATAGGCCGCGCAGTGCGCTGCCCCGGCGACGGCTGCGGCCGTGCCGCCGGGAAACGCCGCGGCGACCCTTGCCGCCGCGCCTTCCGGCAGAATGTCGAATTCCCCGCCAAGCGCCAGAACCGGCATGTCGGCCGCGCGCAAGGCCTGCTCGCCAAGCGGCTTCGCCGCGGCCGCGGACAGCAGGCTGCTTCGCAGCGCGTCCGGGCTCGCCCGGCAGCCATCCTCAACCAGCGCGGCGATTTCCGCATCGCTCAAGCTGCCGGGGCGATAATAGCGCGGTATCAACCGGCGCAGCGCCGCCGCCCGTGAAGCTGCATCCCGGATCGACCCGATCAGCGCCCTCGTGGCTTCGGTCAGCGTGAAGGTCTCCGCGCGCGACTGGGTGCTCAACAGCACCATCGCCGCCACGCCGGACGGGCGCGTCACGGCCACTTCCTGCGCGATCAGGCCGCCATAGGAATGGCCGATGATCACCAGCCCCCCGCGCCCCGCGATCCGATCGACAAGCAGCCGGACATCGGCAACATGCTGCGCGAAATCGGCCAGTTCGCCTTCGCCTTGCGACGCCCCGAAGCCCCGCAAGTCCGGGCTGATGATGAAATCCGCGTCGAGCAATGGCGCGAAGCGGGTCCAGAATCGCGATGAACTTCCCCATCCGTGCAGGAGGATGGCGCAGGCAAAGGAGCGGGGATGCTGATCGGTCCGGCTGATTGCGCGGCAGTTCAGGCCGGGACGCGGCAAGGTGGCAGTGGGCGCGGCCTTGTCGGCGCCCCCGTCGTCCCCCATCGCGGTCTGTCGCAGCAAGCGTTCCATCACATTATTGGAAGCAGCGATGGCAAACGCCCGCCAATACCATGTTCGCTCGTGTGATACCTTCAGGTTATCAAACGGCGTAATCAATGTATTTCGTGCTACATATCTGGCGAACTAGGCTTCCTGAAATGACCGCAAAACGGGTCGTTGCATCAGGAGGGGGTTATGAGAAAGCGCACCGAAACTGCCATGGCACTCGCGTCGGCAGTGATCGCGATCATGGCGGCCACAGCGCAGCCCGCCCGCGCCCAGACCAATCCGCCTGCAGAAACGACTGCGCCCGATGCTGATAAGGACAGCGTAGGCATCGTCGTGACGGGCACCCGCATCAGGAGCCCCAACGACACTTCGACCCAGCCGGTCAGCGCCATAACTGGCGCGGACATCCAGAGCCGGGGCGTCATCACCGTGTCGGATGCGGTCAACGAACTGCCCCAGTTCGGCAACGCCTTCGGCGGCCAGAATCAGGACATCAACAGCGCCAATGCCGGCTTCAACATCGGCACGGAGCTCATCAACCTGCGCAATCTCGGCCCGCAGCGGACGCTGGTGCTGGTTAACGGGCGCCGGCATGTTGCGGGCGATCCGGGCACGAGCGCGGTCGACCTCAATTCGATTCCTGCCGGCATGATCGACCGTGTCGACGTGGTGACCGGCGCGAACTCGGCGGTCTATGGTGCCGACGCGGTCTCGGGTGTCGTCAATATCATCCTCCGCCGCAAGTTCGACGGCACCGAGGCCAACGTTCGCGCCGGCATTACGAGTGAAGGCGACGGGCGGGAGCTGAGCGGCGGGATCGTCCACGGCGGCAAGCTCGGCGATCGGCTGCGCTATCTCGCGGCCGTCGAGTATTCGGATCGCGGGCCGATCTTCGGGCGCGATCGATCCTGGGTGGAAGGCGACGGGGCGACCAACCGGTTCGGCTTCTCCACTGGCTCGGCCGCTGTCGAAAGCGGTCCGTTCACCACCAATGTTGGCGCGTTCGTGATCACCCCAACCGGCACGATCCCCTGGACGACCGGCGCGACCGGACCGGCCTATCGCTATCAGCGCGTGTTCGATCGCAACCTGCAAACGGCCAACCGCCGCTTTGTCGCCTCGGGCAAGCTTGATTACGAAGTGTCGAGCAGCCTCAACGTGTTCTGGGAAGGCAGCTATGCCAACACCAAGGCGGAAGTGAACTTCGAACCGCAGTTCTTCTTCTTCCGCTCGGTCAATGCGGCGCAGTTCGATTTGCCGCCCGTGCCGACCACCAATCCGTTCTTGGCGCCGTTCCTGAACTCGGTCGGCGCGACAGCGCTGATCGGCGGCACCGGCACGACCCGGCGCGTGACGCAATACGGCACGCGCTACGCCAAAGTCGATCGCGACCTCTATCGCACCGCCATCGGGATCAACGGCACGCTCGGGCGGTTCGATTTCGAGGCCTATTATCAGTATGGCCGGGTCAAGGCGACGCAGGAGGACGGGCCTTCGATCGATCGCAATCGCATCGCGGCCGCGCTCAACAATTGCGCTTTGGGCGACGGCGTCTACGGCCTTGCCGGAGTGGATTACCAGGCGCTCGGCTGCACTCCGTTCAATCCGTTCGGCAATGGCAATCTCAGCCAGCAGTTCATCAACTACACGCTCATTCCCAACGTCAAGTCGACCACCACCAACGAACAGCATGTCGTGTCCGGATATCTCTCCGGCAATCTTTTCCCGCTGTTCGGATCAAATCTCAAGGCGGTGCTGGGCGGCGAATATCGGCGCGAAAGCACGTCCACGAACGTCCATCCCTCGTTGCGGGACCGCTCGAACGGCATCCGGCAGATCACCGCGACGCAGGGCAGCACCGAGGTGGCGGAAGTGTTCGGCGAGTTGCGCCTGCCGCTGCTCGACGACAAGCTCGAGCTCGGCGGATCGGCGCGCTATTCCGATTACAACACAGTGGGCGGCCAGTTCACCTGGGGTGTCAACGGCTCGTTCCAACCCGTCCCCTTCATGCGTCTGCGCGCGTCCTACGGGGTCGCCATCCGCGCGCCCAATGTCAACGAACTGTTCTCGGCCGTCAGCGATACGACCGGCACGCTGCGCGATCCTTGCGCCAATGATTTCAACAACAACGGCATTGCCGATGCCGGGCTCGTCGTGCCGTCTGCGTGCACCACGCTGCTTGGCAGCAGCTATGTGATCACCGAGGACCCATCGACGGGTTCGGTCATCCGCCTCCGCCGCGGCGGCAACAACGCGCTGCAGCCTGAAACCGCCAAGACGTTCACGGTCGGCACGATCTTCTCGGTGCCGTCGGCGCTGGGGCTCAATCTCTCGGTCGACTATTACCGCATCCGCCTGTCCAACGTGATCGGCTCGCTGGTGCCGAACATCGTCGTCTCGCAGTGCTATGGCACCAATCCCGATGCGGCGCAGTTCTGCCCCTTCATCACGCGGGCATCCGGCGGGCAATTGCAGGCGATCACCACGCAGCTGTTCAACATCTCGCGCGAGGAAGTGAGCGGCATCGACGTGCAGGCCCGCGCCGCCACCTCGATCGGTGCGCTGAAGATCGCCTTCAACGTGAACTATGCGCACTTGTTCAAGCGCTCGCGCACCGATTTTGCCGGCGCGACGCCGCTCGATCTGACCGGACGTATCGACGCGATCGCCGATCAGGCCAATGCGACGACCGCCTTCTCGCTCGGTCCGGTCAATCTGGCCTATTCGGCGCGCATTCTGGGCGCGACGCTCAAGGGCAACAGCCCAGCCAATCTCGCCGATCCCAATAACCGCATCCCGATCTACTGGTACCATGATCTGCAGATCTCGTTCCAGGCGGGCAAGCGGTTCACCCTCGACCTCGGCGTGAAGAACCTCACCGACAAGGATCCGCCGATCATCACTGAATTCTCGAACTCGGGGCTGATCGGCAGTGGCGGCATCACGGCAGGCGGCCTCTACGATGTGCGCGGCCGGTTCCTTTACGTTCAGGCTCGCACCAGGTTCTGATCGGGCCCGGCGGGATGTCTGATCGGATTGCCATGATCGGTCATCCCGTCGCCGGGGTTAAGTCTCCCGCGCTCTTCAACGCCCGATTCGCCAGCTTGGGGCTGCCCATGCGCATGGAAACGGTCGATGTCCCGCCGGAGTGAGAACACCGGGAATAAAAGGGGCCACGGATCGGCCGGTAGCACCGGATTAAAAATGGGCCAGTCCTGCTAGAC
>NZ_JAIEPN010000057.1 GCF_019748365.1 Novosphingobium sp. | reverse complement strand
GTCTTGTAGTCCTCGTCGCGCACCACGATCTCGAGGAAGTCGAACTGCTCGTGCGCGGCCTTGATCGCCGCTTCGTCCGAGGGCTTCTTCTCCATCACATAGAACTGGGTGGTGAAGCTTTCGCCCACCTTGTTGCCGGGGAACAGCTGGCTGATCATCGCCCCGCGCAGGCCGCCGCCATAGAAGCTGGCGATCGAGATGTGCGGGAAGATCGTCCACACGCCCTGCACCAGCACTTCGTCGGGGATTTCCGCGTCGGAAAGCTGGGTCAGGTCGATCTGGCCGTCATCATCGGACTGCACCTTGATCGCATACCTGGAAGGGGTCGAGAGGCGCTGGTGCGGCCCGAACTCGAAATAGTTAGCGCGGTTGTAGAAATCCGAACCGAACGTGTTCGCGTGGAGCACCGGCAGGTGGTAGAAATCGAGATAGCCGTCGTAGGCCGTCTTCCAGTTCGGCCCGGAAAGCGTGCGCTGGCTGAAGAGATACCAGTCCTTGAACCCGAAGGCCTCCAGCAGGCTGTCATAGCCGCACAGGTAATCCGCGATCGAAAGCTTGGACTTGGGATCGAGCGTCGCCCAGATCAGCCCTGCGCTTTCATAGACCGGGAAGCGGGTCAGGCAGAGCGCCGCCTTGTCCACCGCGCCGAAATCCTGCGGGCTCGCCACGCCGATCAGGTCGCCGTCGTTCTTGAACGTCCAGCCGTGATAGCCGCAAGTAAAGCGGCTGGCATTGCCGCTGCCCGAGGCGACAGGGTTGCCGCGGTGCGAGCACATGTTGAGGAACGCGCCGACGCTGCCATCACGCTGGCGGGTGAGCAGCAGCGGCACGCCGGCAATGTCCATCGCCTTGTAGTCGCCCGGCTCGGGGATCTCGCACGAAGGCGCGACCATCAGCGGCAGGCGGCGGAAAATCTGCTTCTTCTCGCGCTCGAACAGCGCCTCGTCGGTATAGGTCGAGGCCGGAATGCGCACCACTTCGTCCGCCAGTTCCATCGTCCCGGCATCGCCGTGAGCGATAAGCGAACGGGTCATTTCGATCAGCTGTTCACGTGACATGGCAGGCCCTTCGGTTCGATTCCGCGCGAATTGCCATGCTTGTCGCGCCGCCTGACGTCTGCGGCAACTGACACTTTTGCTCGGCAACGCCGCCCGGCTCGCCTGCATGAACACCCCCTTCGTATCAGGCCCGGTGCCCCTCAGAATAATAGCGCTACAATGAAGAAATAATCTGAAATAAATATGCGATATCAACAATGTACCAAGATGAAACGGCGCGGTCTCTGCCCGGATTTGCAGTGGACATCGCGGAGATTTTTGCAGTATCCGAACAGTGGGTCAAAAACATATGGTGTAAATCATGGTAAGGCACGCAATTCTGTTTCTGTCTCTCGTCACTGTTGGCGTTTCGCCAGCAATGGCGCAGTCATTTACCTCCACTACAAGTGGCTATACTGGCACCGATGCTGTTCGGATTACATTCGATTCGCCACTGCCCAGCGGGTTTTCCTTGAATGGCGGTCGGGTCACCACGGGCAGCATTGTCGGTGTTCAGGCCCAGCCCAAGGGCTCCACCGGAAAGTACCTGACCACCGACATCGGGACAGCCACGATCAGGGCCGACAAGGGCTATGGCGCGGTCAACTTCCTGTGGGGTTCGATCGACACATACAACACGGCCGAATTCTTTGATCAGGCCGGCAAGCTGCTCGGCAGCCTCACCGGATCGCAAGTGGCCAGTGCGCCGGTCAACGGCGATTGGAAGGCGGATCGGACCAATCGCTATGTCACGTTCTTTGCTGATACAGCCGCCGGGCAGAGCATCAGCAAGGTGCGTCTGAAATCGACCAGCATCGCGTTCGAGACCGACAACTTCGCGTTCATCCCGGCCAGCGGCCCTGTCCCGGTGCCCGAACCCGGCGTTGCGCTGCTGTTTGGCTCGGCCACCGCGGTCGTCCTGCTGCGCCGCCGCCGCGCAATCGCCTCCAGAGCCCCGCTTCCTGCCTGAACGCTGCCCGGTCGGCGCCATGCGCCGCGCCGGAAACGTAAACCGGGCACGTCCGCGTGCCCCCAGAGAGAGCCTCGTATCATGAAAGCCCTCAAACCTCTCGCTATCGTCCTCGCGGCTGTGCTTGGAACAGGGGCCATCGCGGCGTGGGCATGGCAGGCACCCGCAGAAGCCGAGCCGGCAGCACCGGCTCAGGCCCGGTTCGTATCGCCGTACGAGCCCACCGCGCTCACCGTCGAACAGGGGCTTGCGCGTGTCCGGTCAGCCCCGAGCGATGCGACGGCCTGGCGCGATCTGGGCAATGCCCAGTTGAAAGCGCGCAAGTTCCGCGATGCGGAGCAGTCCTACGTCAAGGCCTTGGCCATCGCGCCCGATCATGCCGAAACGTGGTCGGCGCTGGGCGAGGCGCGCATCCAGTTCCAGAATGCCGATGGCGCGCGCATGCCGTCGGGTGCGGCCGAAGCCTTCCGCCGCACGCTGGCGCTCGCACCGCGCGATCCGCGGGCGCGCTTCTACTTCGCCATGGAGAAGGACTTCATCGGCCAGCACGATGCCGCCATCGGCGAATGGCTGGAACTCCTGCGCGAAGTGCCCGCCGGTTCGGATGCGGACAACGCGGTCCGCACCGCCATCGCGGCCTCGGTCAATCGCAATCAAAAGCTGATTGCCCGGGCCCTGGAACGCGCCTCGCAGGCCCAGCCCCGCAGCACCGGTTCCTGAGATCCGGCGGCCGCCGCACGGCCCACCCGTGCGGCGCACGTTCCGGCGGGTGAGCGATCCGGTCCTTGCAACTGGCGGCCCGGTGCGTACCAAGAGGCGCACGCTCCGCCGGAATGGATTGGCCGCTGATGATCCGCACATGCTGGAATGCCCTGATCGCCGCCGCTGCGCTCCTGCTGGCCGCGCCGCTTGCCGCACAATCCGCACCGCAGGGTGAAGTCGTCACCACCACCTCCGGCAAGGTCGAAGGCTTCATCCGCAATGGCGCGCTCGAATTTCGCGGCATTCCCTATGCCGCCCCCGTCGCAGGCGATGCGCGCTGGAGCCTGCCGCAACCCGCCGCGCCGTGGACCGGCGTGCTCCCCGCGATGCACTTCGGCGGCGCCTGCCCGCAGGCCGCGCGCTACGGCCTCACCGAACGGAGCGACGAGGAAAACTGCCTCACGCTGAACGTAAGCCTGCCCACCGCCAAGGCCGCCAAGCGCCCCGTCCTCGTCTGGCTCCACGGCGGCGCCTTCGTCGGCGGCGCGGCCTCGCTCTACCGGCTGGACCGGCTCGCCAGGGGCATGGATGCCGTCGTCGTCAGCGTGAACTACCGCCTCGGCGTGTTCGGCTTCATGGCCCCGCCCGCCGGCACCTCCGGCGCAGGCCATGTCCTCGGCCTCGAAGACCAGCGCCTCGCCCTCCGGTGGATCAAGGCCAACGCGGCAGCCTTCGGCGGCGATCCCGAAAACATCACCCTCGCAGGCGAATCCGCCGGAGCCGCCTCGGTCTGCATGCAGCTCATGGCCCCCGAGGCGAACAAGGGCCTGTTCCACCGCGCGATCATCCAGAGCGGCGCTTGCGGCACGCCCCTGCGCACGCTCCCGCAGGCCGAAATGTTCGCCGCCAAGGTCGCCAAGGAAGCCGGTTGCAGCGATCTGGCTTGCCTCAAGGCCATCGACCCGCAAGCCCTCATCGCCGCAGGCACCCGCGCCTCCAAGGGCGAACTCCTCGCCTTCGCGCCCTTCACCGGCAACCCCACCGTCCCGCGCCCCACGCTTGAGGCGCTCAAGGCGGGCGACTTCCTCCGCGTCCCCGTCCTCAACGGCTTCACCCGCGATGAAATGCGCCTCTACGTCGGCTATGATGTTCAGGGCGGCGCGAAGATCACGCCCGAAACCTACCCCGCCGCCGTCCGCGCCATCTATGGCGACAAGGCGGACAAGGTCCTCGCCCGCTACCCCCTCAAACCCGGCGAGCACCCCGCCGAAACGCTCGGCTCGCTGATGACCGATTTCATGCCCGGCCTCGGCATCACGCACTGCCTGATGCTCGAAAGCGGCCGTCTCCTCGGTGCATACCAGTGGGAATATGCCGACCGCACCGCCCCCGTGCGCGGTGTCTCGATCCCCATCACCCCCGAACCGGGCTTCAATCTCGGCGCGGTCCACTCCGCCGAACTCAACGCCCTGTTCCCCAACTTCTCCAACACCGCCGCGATGACCGCGCCCGATCTCGGCCCGTCCTCGCAGGACCTCGCAGACCTGATCGTCTCCACCTGGTCCGCCTTCATCCGCGGCACCTCGCTCGGCAAGGATTGGCCGAGCACCACGGTGATGCGGTTCGACATCCGTAACGTCCGCCCGCGCGATCTCTGGTCAGAATACCAGTGCGATTTCTGGAAAGCCGAGTATCCGGCCTTCTTCATGGCAAAGGACCCCCAATGAACACCGCCATCGTCACCGGCGCCGCGCAGGGCCTCGGCCTCGTCACCGCCCGCCGCCTTGCCGCCGCCGGCTACCGCGTCGTCCTCACCGATCTGCAGGATGTCAACGAGCAGGTCGCCGCAATCGGCGCGCAGGCCATCGGCATCAGCGGAGACGTCGCCAGCGAGGCCTTCGTCGAAGACATGGCCGCGCGCATCGCCACCGATTTCGGCGGCGCGCAGGTCCTCGTCAACAATGCCGGGATCAGCCTGATCCAGCCCGCCGAGGAAACCACGCTCGATCAGTGGCAGAAGATGATGGCGGTCAACCTGCAAGGGCCTTTCCTCCTCTGCCGCGCATTCGGCCGCCAGATGCTCTCGGCAGGCAAGGGCTCGATCGTCAACGTCGCTTCGGTCGCGGGCCTTGGCGGCGTGATCCACCGCTCGGCCTACAACACCTCCAAGCACGGCCTCGTCGGCCTCACCCGCACGCTCGCGGGCGAATGGGGCGGCCGCGGTGTGCGCGTGAATGCCGTCTGCCCCGGCTGGATCAAGACCGAGATGGACGTGAAGGACATGGGCTCGGGCGCCTACGACGATACCGATATCGTCAACCGCGTGCCCATGGCCCGCTTCGCCCAGCCCGAAGACGTCGCCGAAGCGATCGCCTTCCTCGCCTCCGACGCAGCCTCCTTCATCAACGGCGTATCGCTCCCCGTCGATGGCGGCTGGACCGGCGATATCAGCTGGGACAGCCTCCGCCTCAAGACCCGCGCCTGACGGGGAAGTCCTCCGCCCGATCCGTCAGCCGCGCACTTTCCAGAACAACAGGCGGCTCTCCGGCGCCAGATCGATCTTCTCCAGCCAGCCCGGCGTCTGGCCGTCCAGCAATTGCGCCATGAAGCCGTGTGGAGCGTAGCGCCGGTAGGTCGCCGGTTCGCCCACATGGGGGCAGACCGCGATCAGCGTCACGTGGCGGCGGCCAATGATCGCATGGGCTTCGTCCGCCGTGCCGACAAAGGCGCTGACGACATCGTTCATCGCGGCCGCGCCGCGGTGGTGATCGGTGGCCACCACGCGCTGGTGCGAGCCGACCAGAATGAACGTGCCGATGTCGAGCGGCGTCAGCACATCGGTCGCGGGCAGGGTGCCAAGCGCGCGCGCCGCCTTGGCAAAGTCGCATCGGCCCGCAGGCACCTCTGGTTCAGGTCCCTTGGCAGCTGGAGCAAAGGGCGCTGAAAGCAGCGTCCACGCCAGCAGCGGCGCCGGGGGCAGCACCATGGTCAGGATGACGAGATAGCCCGCAGTCCGGCGCAGCGGCTTCCGGGCGCGCAAGGCGATCAGCCAGCGCATGATCAGCACCCCGGTCGATAGCGCCGCAATGCCCGAAGCCGTGGCCGATGACCGTTGAAACAGCGTCGCGATAACCAGTGTCCCGGCCACCACCAGCGCATGATCGCGCCACCACGCCTTCTCGGCGGCGCTGCCCGCATCGCGCCACAGCAGTGCCGAGGCAATCAGGCCCACCAGCGGCAGGCCCACGGTTTCCAGCCCCATCGGCAGCGGCAGTTCCCACACCGGCAGGCCCTCGGTCACATGCGCATACCACAGCTTGTAGACCAGCGGATCGAGCATCGAAAACGCCCCGCCGCGGCACTGCGGAATGCTGAGCCATGCGCTCGCCAGCGTCACCCCGCCGATCGCCGCCAGTGCCCCCAGCGCCACCGGCCAGCGCTGCGGCGGCTTCAGCGCCAGCCCCGCGCTGCCCAGCGCAATGATTGCGAGCAAGGCCAGATGCACCGGCGAAATCTGATCGCAATGGGTGATGAGGTCGCCCGTCCCGCGCGTGCCAAGGAAGATCGCGCCACTGCCCAGCACCAGCGCCGCCGTCGCCGCGGCAAACCCGGCGAACGGGCGCGGCCCCCGGTCGATCAGCCCGCGCAAGGCCAGCACACCCAGGATCACCGCGGTGATCGGCAGCCCCTCGATCGAGATCGCCAGCAGCACCGCCAGCGCCGCCCCGATCACCAGCCCGCCGCGAACCGCATCGCGCGCGGCCATCCCGTTCATCGCGACCAGCGCCATCACCACTTGCCAGCCATGATGATCGATGCGCAGCGGCGTCATCTGAAACAGCAGCTGCAGCCCGAAGCAGGTGACGAGGCAGACCAGCACGACCGTCTCGCCATTGAAGAACTTCACCGTCAGCCGCCCGGCCAGCAGCAGGGTGATCAGCAGGGTGAGCAAGGGGACCGCGATCATCGTGATCATCTCGGCCTGCGCCGTGCCCAGGATCGGGCGCAGCAGCACGATCATCGCCGCCAGCGGCACATCGACCAGCCGCGACCAGTGCATCAGCACTCCTTCGGGTGCGGCAATGCGATACTGGCGCACATCGAACCAGCTCTGCCCGCCCAGCCAGTCGCGCACCTGCACCAGCCGCAAGGCATCATCCGGATCGGAAAACCGTCCCGCCGCGATGGCGTCCAGACTGACGATCACCAGCAGAACCGCCACCACCAGCCACACGGCAAACACGCGCAGGGGCCAACCCGCAGCGGCAGGGCCGGTGCTTTGCGGAGCGCCCACGGACTTCATTTCACTCACCACGCCCAGCCTCCGACCGCCGCGTATCCTGCCGCAGCGGCGCTAGAGGAATGTCATGAAGGTATGGTTAAGAAAGCGTTTCCGGGGCTCATCTCGCTGCCCCAAACAAAAGCCCCTCCTCTTCAGAGGAGGGGTTGGGGGTGGTGGCTTTCGGCAAACGGCCGCTGCTCTGGCGCTTGTCGTCTGCTATCTCTCGCTAGCCACCATTCCCGTCATGGCGCGCGTGCTGGGCCTGTTCCCAGCCAAAACGTCTGCGTTGCTGTTGCCGATCTTGCTCGGATCGATGCTGTCAGACGTGGTCGAGGAAGACGGGGCCCGCACCGGCAGGCGCAGCGAAGGTGTGTTCTTTGCCGGCAGTTTCGACGTTCTCAATTGCGCCGGGGGCATGGGCATCTTCCTCACCGGCATGCTGATTACGGACGTTGGCTTTCCCACCGGCGCCCAGCCCGGCAACATGCCGATGGCGGTGCTCGATCACTTGGCGCTCGCCTACAGCGGCAACACCCTCGTCCTCGGCAGCGCCGGTGCGCTCATTCTCTGGCATTATCCGATCAGCCCGTCCGGGAACTCAGGAGTGCGATGAGATGTCGCCATGATACCACCATAGCTGCATCATGATGCCATTTGAGGATCTCGTAATACTGCAGCAGGATACTCACTCGACGAACTGCTCACCGCAATCCGAAAAAATCGGCTCACCCCGGCCGGTAGATCCAGAACCCTGCAGGTTCCGTGGCCGGCTTGCTCTTGCTGCTTCTGCGACTGTCGAGGTACGTGCCGAGGTCGGACAGCATGGTGAGGTAGTTGGTGTAGCCGAGCAGCCCTGTGTTGGGTTGACAAATATAACTGTTCCCAGTCGTGCCCCACGTGCCGCCACAGGCAATATCGTGATGCCAACACGAAATATATGCTCCCCATCGCCCGTCCGGTATGTCGCTTTTGGTAAGATTTACGACCTTAATTGATTTGTACTCTTTGATGTTCGTTTCGACACCCAGCTTCTTGAATTGGGCAACATGGCTGTCGATGTGCTTGCCGAAATCTTTCACCATCGTTGCCTGATAACGTAAGAAGTTCGTATAGAATTCTTCATACGTGTTTGCAGTATAAGAGTCCCTGACGCCATTCAGAAAGGCAATGACCCAAGAGGACGCCGTTCCTTTGCATATGCCATGGCCGTTCGGCTTTCCTTGGGAAACACCTTGCCGATCGAGTGTATCGTCATTCTTGAACCAGTCGGCGACGGAAGGCGCGTGATTGCCGCCATGGGTTGCCTTGTTCTTGTATCGGCAAGAGAGCTGCGGGTCTGCGTTCGCGAAATGAGCCATCATAAACTCCAAAGTGCGAGTCGGACTGGGAAAGGCTCAATCCTATTGTGAGGGCATGAGTATTGCAAACATCCTCAGCAAGGCCTGATACCGGCTCAACCTTTGGCGGAAACCGAAAGCAAACAAGGTCGACCGCGAAGCAGATGGTTTGGTTATTGGGTTAAATTACTGTCATATTGAGGATTGTGATCAAGGAAACGATGCCAGCGGCATTCATCTTAACCTTTCGCGGGGCGATCACAGAGACCCTTTGGTTATGGCGATGTTGTGCCAGAATGCGAGCCCAGCATCCTCGGTTAATCCTGCCACACTCCAACGCCATCCGAAGCCCCCGTTTATTGCGGTCTTCAAGCGTCCCGCCGCCCAGACCAGAATAAATAACAGACGCGTCTGTTATTTATAAACCGCTGTCCTACAGCCGCCCGCCTGGGGCATGATCCGCCCATGCGCTGCAGAGCCTCCCCCAGCATGCCGTTTCTCCCGGCTTTCCTTGGCGATTGCGCCCTCGGCGGAAACGCGCTGATCGCCCCAATCAATCAAAATCGCCGAACTGATCGAATGCAATTACTCCTCAGGACTGTGTCAACCGTGTCAACCTGTGCCCGGCAGCCGGCGCTCCGCCTCTCCAATTGAGGAGTGGGCAAGCCGCCCCCTCGCGCGTTTCATGCGCGGCATAAGTTAGGGAGAATGCCATGCGTGTTGCTCTGCCCGAAGCCCATCATATGAACCCGCTCGGCCACTTGTCCGAGCATTATGCGCCCGAGATCGTGAACGCCGCGTTCGGCTTTTCCGATGTCACCTACCGCATGTCGAAGCTGCCCACCCGCCTGTTCGAAGGCGCGCGGATGCGCACGGCGCTGATCAATGGGTGCCAGCTCTGCCAGAACTTCCGCGTGCTGCGTGATCGTCCCGATATCGAGCGCGTGAACGGTCCCGCGCCGGACGAGGCGTTCTATGCCGCCGTCCACGAATGGCGCACGTCGCCCGTCCTGTCGGAGCGCGAGAAGCTCGCCATCGAATATGCCGAGAAAGTCGGCCTCGATCCCAAGGCCCTCGCCAGCGACGAGGATTTCTGGGCGCGCTACAAGGCCGCGCTCAGCGATGACGAGATTGTCGACCTCGCCTTCTGCGTCGCGGTGTGGATGGGGCTGGGGCGCGTCGCCCATGTGCTCGGCCTTGATGCGGTCTGCGCGCTGCCCGCCTTGCGCGAGGTTGCCTGAAGCGTTGGCCTTCCGCCGCTCCGCCTCTAGAGTGGCGGGCAAACGGAGGGTTCGGAATGGGTGACGAGAGGATGGAGTTGGACCGGCGCGGCTTGCTCGGCGCGCTGGCGGCAGGCGGCACGGCGCTTTCCTTCGGAGCGGCGGGCGCTGCCCGGGCGGCAGAGGGTCCCACGCCGCGTGCGGTCCATGTCTACGATGCCGTCGCCTTGCTCGAGGAAACCGTCCCCCACGGCACCACGCCTTATGGCGAGCGCTTCCGCGTCCCCATCATCGGCGGCACCTTTGAAGGGCCGGAGCTCAAGGGCCGCATCCTCCCCGGCGGGTTCGACTGGCAGCTGAAACGCGGCGACGGCTTCCTCGAACTCGTCGCCGACTACTTCATGGAAACCGACGACGGCGTCCGCATCCAGCTCACCAACCGCGGCCTGCTGCACATCCCCGTGCCGGGCGGTCCGGCCAGCTATGTGATGACCACGCCGAAGTTCGAGGCGCCGATGGGCAAGTATGGCTGGCTCAACCAGTTCATCTTCGCCGGCACCGTCGCTCCGGGTGATGGCAAGGTGCCGTCCGTCCACCTCTCGATCTTCAAGCTGGTCTGAGGCTTCCCCACCGCAGCGGAACGTGCCACGCTGCACAAGTTTGTTTTACCGCGTCCGGAAAGCCCTGCCCGATGAACACGCCCGATCTTGCCGCCTGGTGGATGCCCTTCACCGCCAACCGCCAGTTCAAGTCGCAGCCCCGCCTCCTCGCCGAAGCGCGCGGCATGTTCTACCGCTCGGCAGACGACCGCGAGATCCTTGACGGCACCGCGGGCCTGTGGTGCGTCAACGCCGGGCACGGGCGCGAGGAAATCGCGGACGCGGTCTCGCACCAGATCCGCACGATGGATTTCGCGCCCGCCTTCCAGATGGGCCATCCCATCGGCTTCGATTTCGCCACCCGCCTTGCCGAGATCGCGCCCGCCGGGCTTGACCGGGTGTTCTTCACCGGCTCCGGTTCGGAATCGGTCGACACCGCACTCAAGATCGCGCTCGCCTACCAGCGCGCCATCGGTCAGGGCACGCGCACCCGCTTCATCGGGCGCGAGCGGGGCTATCACGGCGTCGGCTTCGGCGGGGTTTCGGTCGGCGGCATCCTCAACAACCGGCGGGTGTTCACCAGCCTGCCCGGCACCGATCACATGCGCCACACCCACGACCTGTCGCGCAACCGCTTCACCCGCGACATGCCGGAGTACGGCGCGGAATTGGCCGACGATCTCGAACGGCTGGTCCAGCTCCACGGCGCGGAGACCATCGCGGCGGTGATCGTCGAGCCGGTCGCGGGCTCCACCGGCGTGCTGCCGCCGCCCAAGGGCTACCTCGAACGCCTGCGCGAAATCGCGACGCGGCATGGCATCCTGCTCATCTTCGACGAAGTGATCACCGGCTTCGGCCGCCTCGGTACGCCGTTCGGCGCGGACTACTTCGGCGTGACGCCCGATCTCATCACCACCGCCAAGGGCATCACCAACGGCACCTTGCCGATGGGCGCCGTCTTCGCCAGCCGCGCGGTGCATGACGGGATCGTGCAGGGCCCGGAAAACCTCATCGAGCTGTTCCACGGCTATACCTATTCCGGCCATCCCGTCGCCTGCGCGGCGGGCCTCGCCACGCTTGACATCTACGCCCGCGAAGGTCTGCTGACGCGCGGTGCCGAACTCGCGCCGCTCTGGGCTGATACGCTCCATGCCTTGCGCGATGCGCCGCATGTGATCGACGTGCGCACGATCGGCCTTGTCGGCGGGATCGAGCTGGCCTCGCGCGATGGCGCGCCGGGCGCGCGGGCCTATGACGTGTTCACCGATTGCTTCCGCGCCGGGCTGCTGATCCGTGTGACGGGCGACATCATCGCGCTCTCCCCGCCGCTGATCATCGAACCCGACCATATCGGCCGCATTGCGGAGACGATCCGCGCCGCACTGGAACGCGCCGGGTGAGGCAACTGCTGGCCGCTGCGGCGGTACTGCTTGCGGCTCCGGCCATCGCGGCACCGGCCCCGATCGGGATGAGCGAGACCGAGCAGGCGGCGCCCGCCGTCCCGCCGATCCTTTCGGCGCGCGAGCGGGCGGATACCGAGAACCGCATCCTCGCCGAGCGGCTCGATACGGTGATCCCCGCGATCATGCGCGCGGAAGGCATCGACCTCTGGCTGCTGGTGGCGCGCGAGTATTTCGAGGAACCGGTGGTCGCCTCCATGCTCGATGCCGAAAGCATGCATGCGCGGCGGCGGACGATCCTCATTTTCCACGATCCGGGCGAGGGCAAGCCGGTCGAGCGGCTCACTGTCAGCCGCTATGGCCTCGGCGGCCTGTTTGCGCCCGCCTGGGATCCAGCAAAACAACCCGATCAGTGGCAGGCGGCGGCGGATATCGTGGCGGCCAGAAACCCGGCGAAGATCGCGGTCAACGTGTCCGATCTCCACCAGTTCGCCGATGGCATGACGGTGAGCCAGTACGACAAGTTCACCGCCGCACTGCCGGCTGCGTTGCGCCCGCGCATCGTCAGCGGCGAGGGCCTTGCCATCCGCTGGCTGGAGACGCGCACGCCCGCCGAGATGGCGCTCTATCCCGCGATCGAGCGCACCGCGCATGCGGTGATCGCGGAGGCCTTCTCGCGCAAGGTCATCACCCCCGGCGTCACGACCGCCGAGGAGGTGCAGTGGTGGTACCGCGACCGGCTGCTGCAGCTTGGCCTCGACGCGTGGTTTCACCCCTCGATCGCCATCCAGCGCGCAGGCGTGAAGGGCATGCTCGAGGGCGCCGAGGTGATCCGGCCCGGCGATCTGCTGTGGACCGATTTCGGGATCACGTACCTCAGGCTCAACACCGATACGCAGCACCTCGCCTATGTGCTGAAGCCGGGGGAGACCGAGGCACCGGCGGGCCTCAGGCTGGGCCTTGCAAACACCAACCGCGTGCAGGACATCCTCCTGCGCCAGTTCGCGGTGGGGCGCAGCGGCAATGAAGCGTTGGCCCGGGCACGGGCGGAGGCCAAGGCGGCGGGGCTCGATCCTTCCATCTACTCGCACCCCATCGGGCTTCACGGCCACGGCGCGGGGCCGTCGATCGGCTTTTGGGACAACCAGAACGCAGACCCGCGCGGCGACGCGCCGATCCATGCGAATACCGCGTGGTCGATCGAGCTGACGTCCTACACCGCCGTTCCCGAATGGGGCGGCCAGCGCGTGGACTTCCGGGCGGAGGAGAACGCCTTCTTCGATGGCAAGACCGTGCGCTACATCGATGGACGCCAGACCAGCCTCACCCTGATCCCGTCAGACCCTTGATCCATTCTGGCTGGATCGGCTGCAAATCGTTGTTGCCAGCGGCGATTGTTGTAGTGTGCTTGCCAGCATCTGGAGGCCGACCGCGATGTTCGATTTTCTGAGGAAGCAGTTCGTCGATGTCATCGAATGGCTCGAACAGCCGGGCGAGATCGCGTGGCGGGTGCCGTTTGCCGATCACGAGATTCAGCACGGCGCGCAGCTTACTGTGCGGGATGGGCAGATCGCGGCGTTCCTCAATGAAGGAACGCTGGCGGATTACTTCGGGCCCGGTCTCCACACCATCGAGACGGCGAACCTGCCGCTGCTGACCAACCTGATGAACTGGGACAAGGGCTTCAAATCGCCCTTCAAGTCGGATGTCGTGTTCTTTTCGCTCAAGGAGCAGCCGGGGCTGAAGTGGGGCACCGCGCAGCCGGTCACGGTGCGCGATGCCGAGTTCGGCGCGCTGCGGCTGCGGGCGTTCGGCTCGTGCTCGTATCGCCTGAACGAAGTGGCGCCCTTCGTCTCGCGGGTGCTGGGCACCATGCCGGGTGTGACGGCGGCGTCGCTGGAGCCGCAACTGCGCGCCGCGATCCAGACCGCGCTGGCGACGGCGCTGGGCAGCAGCGGGATCGCCTTCCTTGATCTGGCGGCCAACCAGCAGGCGCTGTCGGACCGCATCAAGATGGAGGTCGACAAGGCCTTCGCGCAGTGGGGGCTCAGCTGCCTGTCCTTCTATGTCGAGAGCGTGTCGCTGCCGGATGAAGTGCAGGCGCACCTCGACAAGGCGAGTTCGATGCGCGTGCTGGGCGATCTTGGCACCTACACCCGTTTTCAGACCGCCGAGGCGATCGAGCAGGCGGCAGGCAACGAAAGTGGCATGGCGGGGCTTGGCGCGGGTATGGCTGCAGCGACGGCCCTTGGCGGCGCGATGGCGCAAGGTTTGGGGGCGCAAGGTTTGGGGGCTGCTCCCGCACCGGCTGCACCCGTCGAGGATCCGGTGGCGATGATCGAGAAGCTGCACAAGCTGGTGACGTTGGGCGCGCTCAGTCAGGAAGAGTTCGACGCCAAGAAAGCCGAATTGCTCGGCCGGATCCGCTGAGCGCACTCGGGGCCGGGGGGAATGGAAAGCCTGACGTGTCCTTCCTGCGGGGCTGCGCTGCCCGTGCGCGATCCGGGGCTGCCCTATTCGACTTGCGCCTATTGTCAGACTTTGGTGCGGCGCGCGGAAGGCACGGTCGAGGCTGTGGGGACGGTTGCGGTGCTGCCCGCCGACGTCTCGCCCATCCAGATCAGCACCACGGTGAACCGAGACGGCATTGCCGCAACGGTGGTCGGGCGGGTCCGCTGGGGCTGGTCTGACGGGTCGTGGAACGAATGGTTCCTGCGCGCGGCGGATGGTCGGGTTTTCTGGCTGGGCGAAGCGATGGGCATGTACATGCTCACCTGCGAATACCCGGCGGTGCTGGACGTGCCGGGCATCCGCAACTTTGCCGAAGGCAATCCGATGGCGCGGGACTGCACCGTGAAGGCTGGCGGGAAATGGTTCACGGCGACCGACATCAAGGACGCCGCCTGCCTTGGCAGCGAGGGTGATCTGCCGTTCCCCACGCTCCCCGGATGGACGATGACCAACGTCGATTTCCGCAATGCGGCGGGCGATGCGCTGTCCGTCCAGCGCGATGCGCAAGGGACCACGGCGTGGCTTGGCGCGTGGAGCGATCTCGCCGGCCTCGCGCCCGGTAACCTGCGGCAGATCGAAGGCTGGACGATGCCAAGGGCGCTCGCGTGACGCAGCCGCGCGCGGTGATCTGCCCATCCTGCGGCGGATCGATCGAGATCCGCGCGGCAGGCTATACGGTGACGCTGGGGTGCCGATATTGCGGCTCGGTCCTCGATGTCGCGCACGAGGATGTGCGGCTGATCAAGGCCTATCGCCGCGCCGTGAAGAACTTCGCGATTGCGCCCGGCGCGCGCGGCACTCTGTTCGATGTGGAGTGGGAAGTGATCGGCGCGCTCAGGCGCCGCAGCGCCGAAAGTGGCGATTGGCAGGAATTCCTGCTGTTCAACCCCTACTCCGGCTACCGCTGGCTCGTGCTGGCGGGCGCCGAATGGCAATTCGGCACCATGCTGCTCGATCGGCCGGAAAACGGGCCCCGTTCGGTAAGTTGGCGCGGGGGGGACTACTTACGCGGCGATAGCGAGACCGCGACGACTGTCACCGTTCTCGGCGAATTCTATTGGAAGATCGCGCGCGGCGATGAAGCGCGCGCCACCGCATACACGCGCGGCGCAGAAGTCCTGAGCTGCGAAAGCACGGCGGACGAGACGAACTGGACCCAGCTTATCCCCTTGGACGACAGCGCAGTTTCCGCTGCCTTCGCGGTTGAACGCAAGTTCGTCGGTGCCCCGCAGCGTCGTGCCCGGCGGAACGATACCGACGATCTGCCGATGATGTTCCTGTTCGCACTGATCGCGTTGCTCGCTGTCGGGCTCGTGCAGGAACTGGTCAGCCGCCCGCGCGTCTGCACCGAAAGCACGAGCGAAATCATCGTCGGCGCGCCATCCTTCACCACCCGCATAGGCACGCTCGAAGTGCGCCGCGCCTATCAGTTCGTCACGATCTCAGCCGTCAGCAGCAACATCAACAACCGCTGGATCGATCTCGATTACAGCCTCGTGAATCGCCAGACGCAACAATCGATCGATGCCTACGGCCTGATCGAATACTACACCGGCACCGATAGCGACGGGCCATGGACTGAAGGCAGCACCGGCGCTGAAACCTTGATTGCCAGCGTTCCGCGCGGCACTTACGACATCTACCTCGATGGCGGGGCCCACGGTTGGCCCAACGATCCTTCGGTCACCGTGAAGCAGGTCAAGCCTGACGAGTGGACCGTGCAGACGTCTGCCGATGCCGAGAACCCCTGGGCCCCGCCGGAGAAGGTCACGGTCTGGTTCACCGCCTGCACCGGCGGCTTTTCGTGGGGCATGTTCTGGCTGATCGGCTTCCTCCTTTTCGCCGTGCCCGGCGCCATGCTGTGGTGGCGCCACCGGGAGGACGACTGACATGACCCTGCGGCTTAAGCTCTTCACTGCCTGGTGCCTCTTCCTTGTCGCGACATCCGGCGTGGCATCCTATTATGGCTGGAGTCTGTTTGCCGACAGCGCCAGCACCTCCTCCTCATCCGGCGGGGCGCGCGGCCCCACCCACAAATAGCCTCTGCGAACAGGAGCTTTGCCCATGATCAGCCTCGATGTGTTTCTCGCCACCGTGCTCTATGCAGCCTTGGGCATCGTCATCTTCATCGTGAGCTTCGTGCTGGTCGACAAGCTGACCCCGGGCCAGCTATGGCGCGAGATCATCGAGCGCAAGAACATGGCGGTGGCGCTGCTGGCGGGCGCAGTTGCGATCGGGATTTCCAATATCATCGCCGCTGCCGTGCATGGTTGAACCGGAAGCCCCGACCGGCGGGGCTGAAGACGGCGCGCCCGCATCACTGGCGGTGATCCTGCTGGTTTCGGTGCTGGTCGTCGCCACCTGCGGGCTGGTCTACGAACTGCTGGCCGGAACGCTTGCCAGCTATCTCCTTGGCGACAGCGTCACCCAGTTCTCGACCGTTATCGGCACTTATCTCTTCGCGATGGGGGTGGGCAGCTATCTCTCGCGCCACGTGCGTTCGAACGAGATCGGCGTCTTCGTGCGGGTGGAAATCCTCATCGCGGCGCTGGGCGGGTGGTCGGCTGCCGGGCTGTTCCTGCTGTTCCCGCTGGTCGAGGATTTCCGCATCGCGCTCTATGGCCTTGTAGTCGCCATCGGCGTGCTGGTGGGGCTGGAAATCCCGCTGCTGATCCGCATCCTGCGCTACCGCTTTGCCTTCCGCGATCTCGTCTCGAACGTCCTCACCTATGACTATATCGGCGCGCTGATCGCCTCGCTGCTGTTCCCGCTGGTGCTCGTGCCGCAGCTGGGCATGATCCGCACCGGCTTCGCTTTTGGCCTTGCCAACGTTGCCGTCGCCATCGCGCTGCTGCTGGTGCTGCGCGGGCGGCAGAAGGTGAGCGCTGATCTTGCCGCCGCGCTGATCGTGCTGCTTTCGCTCGTCGCCGGGCTTGCCGGGGCGGACCGTATCCAGCGCTGGTCCGAAGTCGCCTTCTATGGAGAGCCGGTGATCTACGCGCGCTCCACCCCTTACCAGCGCATCGTGATTACCCGGCGCGGCGAGGACTTGCGCCTCTATCTCAACGGCAACCTCCAGTTCTCGACACGCGACGAGTACCGCTATCACGAGGCGCTGGTCTGGCCGGTGCTGGGCCGGGTGGCGAACCCGCGCGAGGTGCTGATCCTGGGCGGCGGCGATGGGCTTGCCGCGCGCGAAGTGCTGAAGGACCCGCGCGTCGCGCATGTCACCCTCGTCGATCTCGATCCGGAGATGACGCATCTGTTCCGCGATGAGCCCACGCTTGCCCGGCTGAACGGCGGCTCGCTTGCCGCGCGACGGACGACGGTGGTCAACGGCGATGCCTTCCGCTGGGTGCGGCAGGCGCGCGGACGCTATGATGCGATCCTGATCGATTTTCCCGATCCCACCGAGTTCTCGCTCGGCAAGCTCTATACCGAAAGCTTCTACCGCGAAGTCGCGCGTCTGCTGGGTCCGGCGGGCGTTCTGACCGTGCAGAGCACTTCGCCGCTGGTCGCGCCGCGCTCCTACTGGACGGTGGCGAGCACATTGGAGGCGGCAGGGCTCAAGGCGCGCGGCTACCACGCCTATGTGCCGAGCTTCGGCGAATGGGGCTTCACCATGGCCGGGCATCAGCCGCCGGGCGATGCGGTGCGGCTGCCGGCGGGCCTGCGCTTCCTCAGCCAGGCAAGCGAGCGGGCGATGTTCGACTTCCCGCCCGACATGGCGCGGCGGCCGGCGCCGGTGAACCGGCTCGACAATCAGGCGCTGGTGCGCAGCTTTGCCGAGGAATGGGGCCGCTACGATGGTTGAGTCCACCCGGCGCGAAGTGCTGAAGGGAGCCGCCGCTGCCGGGGCCGGTGCGCTGGCGCTGCCCGGCTGTGCAGCGCAGCCCTTTCCCGGCACGCTCGGCGGAGCGGACTGGCAGCGCGGACACCGGGTGCGCGACGGCCGATTCCCCGCGCCGCAGGGCAGGGCGGAGGAAGCTGCGGTCGTGATTGCCGGCGGCGGCGCTGCGGGGCTCGCGGCGGCATGGCGGCTGAAGGACGCGGGGTTCGAGGATTTCGTGCTGCTCGAGCTTGAGGATGCGGTGGGCGGCAACGCGCGCTCGGGCCGCAATGCGGTGAGCGCTTACCCGCTCGGTGCGCACTACCTCCCCGTGCCCAACCGCGAGGCGAGAGCGCTGCGCCACATGCTGCATGGCTTCGGCATGATCGTGGGCGAAGAGGACGGCGCCCCGGTCTACGATCCCTACCAGCTTTGCGCCGACCTCGAGGAGCGCCTGCTGTGGCGGGGCAACTGGCAGGAAGGGCTCTATCCCGCCAGCGGCCTGAGCACTGAAGACATCGCACAGCGCGACCGCTTCTTTCGCGAGATGGCAGGCTATCGCGATGCGGTCGGGGCGGACGGCAAGCCCGCCTTCGCAATCCCGCGCGCCGGATCAAGCACGGACCCCCGCTTCACCGCGCTCGACGGCCTGTCGTTTGCACGCTGGCTTGAGGCGCGCAGCTTCACCTCGCCGGTCCTGCGCGCCTATCTGCGCTATTGCTGCCGCGACGACTACGGGACCGAGCCGGAGCACATCTCGGCCTGGGCCGGGGTGCACTACTTCGCCGGTCGGCGCGGGTGGGCGGCGCGCGGTGACGGGGACCGTGAACTGACCTGGCCCGAGGGCAATGGCCGCCTTGGCGCGCTGATGGGCAAGGCGGTCGCGCCGCATGTCCGCTCCGGCCACAGCGTGTTTGCGGTGGCGCGCGAGGGGGAGGCCGGCGCGCTGGTTTCCGCGTTCGACCACGCTGCGGGCGTCACCCGGCAATGGCGCGGGCGCACCGTGATCATGGCGATGCCACATTTCGTGGCGGCACGCATCGCACCGGCGGAGACCGTCAAGGGCGCGCTGCGCTATGCCCCCTGGGTTGTCGCCAACGTGACGGTCAATCGCCAGCCGCGCGGGCGCGGATCGGCACTGGCGTGGGACAACGTCTCCACCGGCAGCGAAAGCCTGGGCTACGTCGTCGCGACGCACCAGAGCGCGAGCGCAGGCGAGGGGCCGACGGTGCTCACCTGGTACATGGCCCTCTCACGCGAAGACCCGGTGGCGGCGCGCAAGCTGATGATGACGCGGCCGCTGGCGGAGTGGCAGCGGATCGTGGCGGATGATCTGCTGACGATGAACCCCGATCTGGCCGGTGCAATCGAGCGCATCGACGTGTGGCGGTGGGGCCATGCGATGGTGAGCCCGGCACCCGGCTTCCTCAGCGATCCGGCGCGGCTCGCGGCGATCGCGGCCAAACCGCCGGTGCTCTTTGCGCATTCCGATCTCTCCGGCCTGTCGCTGTTCGAGGAAGCGCACTATCGCGGCGTGGTGGCGGCGGAAGCGGCGCTTGCCCACCTCGGCCACCCCTTCGAAAGCCTTGCCTGAATGGCGCACCTGCCCGGCACCAGCATCCACCTGATCGCCGATCTGCATGGCGGCTCCGGGTTCGACAACACAGCGCGGGTCGAGGCGGCCCTGCGCAATGCCGCTGCGGCGGCGGGCGCGCGGCTGCTGAGTGTGACGGTCTATGGCTTTGGCGAGGGATTGGGGGTGACGGGGGTGGCCCTGCTCGCCGAATCGCACATTTCGATCCACACTTGGCCCGAAACCGGGGTGGCCGCGGTGGACCTTTTCGTGTGCGGACAGGATGTGGATGCTGAAGCCGGACTCGCGGCAATCGTCGCGGCATTCGGGGCCGTGGTGACAAACCTGCACCGGATCGCCAGACTTCAGCGCGACTGAGCACGCTCTGGCGCGGAGCGGCTGCGGACCTGCTCTGAGAAAATGGTGCCCAGAAGAGGACTCGAACCTCCACGCCGTTTCCAGCGCCGCCACCTGAAGACGGTGCGTCTACCAATTCCGCCATCTGGGCACGGGAGCGATGGGCGAAGCTGCCAACCGCCGGGTAGGAGCGCGCCGATAGGGCACGGTCTGCCCCCTTGTCAACCGCGGTCTGCATTTGCACCGATCAGGCGGCCTAAACCATTGAACCGGAGGGCGCGGGTGTGGCAAGGGGCGCGCGGACTGGAAATGGAGCCCGACGCATGAGCAAGGACATGGCGCACGATCTCGAAGGGCAGCTGATCGCACTGGTGGGCGGCAGCGGGTTCATCGGCACGCATGTGGCGCAGGCGCTGCTGGCGCGCGGCGCGCGGCTGCGTGTGTGCAGTCGCCATCCCGAGCGCGGGTTCCGGCTGAAGACGCTGGGCGGGCTCGGCAAGATCCAGCTTGTCGCGGTCGACGTCACCAAGCCGCACACGCTCGAAAAGGCGCTGACGGGCTGCGACGCGGTGGTGAACCTTGTCGGCGCCTTCACCGGCAAGCTCGATGCGGTGCAGGGTTCGGGCGCCGGCACGCTGGCGGGCATTGCGCGGGCCAAGGGTGCCAGGGCCTTCGTCCATGTCTCCGCGATCGGCGCCGATGCGGGGTCCTCCGTGGCCTATGCCAGCACCAAGGCGGCGGGCGAGACGGCGGTGCTGGCCGCGTTCCCCGAAGCGGTCGTGCTGCGTCCCTCGGTTGTGTTCGGCGAGGATGATGCCTTCATCAACCTGTTTGCCGGGCTGATCGCCAGCGCGCCGGTCATGCCGGTGTTCGCCGCCGATTCGCGCTTCCAGCCCGTTTTCGTCGACGATGTTGCCGATGCCATCGCCAATGTGCTGGCCGCGCCGGCGGACTTTGCGGGCAAGACCTTCGAACTTGGCGGGCCCGAGCAGATCACCATCGGCGATCTCAACCGCCGCATCGCCAAGGCGGCGGTCCGTTCGCCGCGCTTCCTCGAGCTGCCCGACGGCATCTCGGCCGCCTTCGCCACGCTGACGGGCTGGCTCCCCGGTGCGCCGATGAGCAAGGACCAGTGGACCCTGCTGCGCCAGGGCAATGTGGTGAGCGGCACGCTGCCCGGCCTTGCCGAGCTTGGCGTGCAGGCACGGCCGCTCGGCCTGTTCCTCGATCGCTGGATGGTGCGCTTCCGCAAGCACGGGCGATTCGGGGCGCGGACCAAGGCGGCCTGATCCGGCCTGCGGGACCTGCCGGAACTCCTTGCGGTTGACACAGTTGACACTGTCCTGAGGAATAATTGCATTCGATCAGTCGCGGAATTTTGATCGACTGAGGCGATTGCAGCGTTGCCATTCAGGACGCAGGGGCGGCAGAAAACCGCGAGACACGGCCTGTTGGGGATGGATCTGCGCGACATGGGCGGACCATGCCGCAAGGCGGCGCCTGTAGGACAGTGGTTTATAAATAACAGACGCGTCTGTTATTTATGGGGCCTGCACCGGGATCGTGGTGGGGCGCGGGGAACGGTGTTCGCAGCGGCGGAGTTGCGCGTCGGCTTGGCGGCTGCAGCCGCCGGTTGCACCCATGGTCCGGACAGGGAGCGAGCATGCGGTCAGGGCTCTGAACGGCTGCGCACCATGACAAGCGCGGTGCGGGCGGGGCGTGAAAGACCCCTCCGACCTACCTGCGGCAGGCCACATCCCCATTTGTCCCTGCGGGAAAAATGGAGAGGATCTGGGGATGCAAGGGGCGCCGGTCGGCCATTTGGCCCTTGCCTGCCGGAGGCACTTTTCGGGTGATGGGCTTGTGGTATGAGGGCAGCGTCCGTCAGGTCAGCCTGAACACCTGGATCAACCGGCCGTTGGCCTTGGGGCCGAAATCGGGGGCCGGGATTTCGGGCGGGATCGGATAAGTGAGGGTCGCGACAAAGACGGATTCGCGCAGCCACGCATACTTCTTGCCCGGCACGTTGAAGCTGGGCAGCAGGCGGAACTTGCTGTCGGTGTAGCGCGGGCCGACGTTGTGGATGATGATCTGCACGCCGTCGTCGGTCTTCAGGCGGTAGAGCGCGTCGACGATCTGGACGCCGTCCGGGCGGGTGACGGGGAAATCGCCGCCGCCGGGGATGACCGTGCCCTTGATCCCGCGCCCGTGGAACGTGCCGCCGACAATCGGCCAGAGCACATCGCGGTCGCCATCGGCCGAAGTCTGATCGGCGAGATCGCCCATGGCCTCGGGCTCGGTGCAGAAGGGCAGGATGTTCATCACCCATTCGAGCCCGACCTGATCATAGATCTTCGGCGCGGGGCCTGCCGGCATCGGCGGGGCGGCGGGTTCATGGGTGTTGGGCGTGACCGCAAGGGCGCGCGTTGCGGCGCCGGTGAGCGGCAGGCCCGCGCCGATCAGGCCGAGCGCGTTGCGGCGGGAAATCGTCATGGTCCGGGACTCTCCTGCAGGCCTCAGGCGTTCACGTCGGCGTAGTGGGCGGGGGGCTGGATCACGTCCATGCGTTCGGTGAGGAGCGGGCGGAAGCTGGGGCGGCTCTTGAAGACAGAGTACCAGCTGGCGGCCTGTTCGTGGAGCGACCAGTCGATCCCGCCGAGGTAATCGGCGACCGAAATCTGCGCGGCGGCGGTGAGATCGGCGAGGCTCATGGTGGAGCCGGCGAGCCAGGGGCGGTTATCGATGAGGTAGTCGATGTAGTAGAGGTGATCATTGGCGAGGCGCATCGCATCGCGCAGCACGCGGCTATCGGGTGATTGGCGGTAGACGAGGCGCTTCTTCATGCGCTCTTCCAGCAGGGGCTGGGTGACGGCGGCGAAGAAGTTTTCATCGAACATCGCGACGAGACGGCGGATTTCGGCGCGGCCCGTCGCGGTGCCGTTGATCATCGGAGCCTTGTCGACCGTTTCCTCGAAGTATTCGCAGATGGCCCGGCTGTCGATCAGGGTGATCTGCTTTTCGGGGTTGTGCAGCACGGGGGTGCGGCCGGCCGGGTTGAGCTTGCCGAACTCGTCGCGGTGCTCCCACGGATTTTCGCGGATGAGTTCGTAGGCCACGCCCTTTTCAGCGAGGAGCAGGCGCACCTTGCGGCTGAACGGGCACAGGGGGAATTGATAAATCTGCCACATGATCCGCTCCAATGGACGAGGGGACGGTGTGAAGTCCAGTGCGGGCGGGCGCGGAGGGGCTGATTTTTCGGAGGATTGTTGGGTTCACGCGGAGGCGCGGAGAAGAAGTGGAGACGCGGAGGGGTTGGTCCTGCGGCAAAGCCGCTTTGTTAACTTTGGCGGCGTGCCAATCGCGGCAAATGTGCGGGAAGGCGGCTTCGCCGCAAGGGGGACATCCCTGCGCCTCAGCTTCTTCTTGCGCGTCTCTGCGTGAAACACCCTTCTTCTTTCCCGCCGCGCACACCCCTGCTAGGGGCGCGCGCATGCTTACAATTCAGGGCCTCACCGTGCGGCTGGGCGGGCGCACCATTCTTGACCGCGCCAGTGCGACGATCCAGCCGGGCTCCAAGGTGGGGCTGATCGGCCGCAACGGCGCGGGCAAATCGACGCTGATGAAGGCGATCATCGGCGAGCTGGAGCCCGACGAGGGCGGGATCGAGATGCCCAAGCGCATGCGGCTGGGCTATATCGCGCAGTCGGCCCCGGCGGGCGCGGCGACACCGTTCGAGACGGTGCTGGCCGCCGATACCGAGCGCGCGGCGCTGATGGCGGAAGCGGAGACCTGCGAGGACCCGGACCGGCTGGGGGCGCTCTATGACCGGCTGATCGCGATCGATGCCTATACGGCGGACGCGCGGGCGGCGCGCATCCTGATCGGGCTGGGCTTCGACGAGGCGATGCAGGCGATGCCGCTCGACAGCTTTTCGGGCGGGTGGAAGATGCGCGTGGCGCTGGCCTCGCTGCTGTTTTCGGCGCCCGATCTGCTACTGCTCGACGAGCCTTCGAACCACCTCGATCTGGAAGCGACCTTGTGGCTGGAGAGCTTCCTGCAAAGCTATCCCGGCACGATCGTGGTGATCAGCCACGAGCGCGATCTGCTCAACAATGTGGTTGATACGATCCTCCACCTGCAGGGCGGCAAGATCGCGCTCTATGCGGGCGGATACGATGCGTTCGAGCGGCAACGGGCCGAGCGGGCGGCGCAGATTGCCGCGGCAAGGGCCGCGCAGGATGCGCAGAGGAAGAAGCTGGCGGACTATGTGGCGCGCAATTCGGCGCGGGCCTCCACGGCCAAGCAGGCGCAATCGCGCGCGAAGATGCTGGCGAAGATGCAGCCGGTGACGGCGATGCTGGAAGACCCTTCGCTGAGCTTTGATTTCCCGGACCCGGACGAACTGCGGCCGCCGTTGATCACGCTCGATCTGGCGGCGACCGGGTATGTGGCGGAGAAGCCGATCCTGCGGCGGCTGAACTTGCGCATCGATCCCGATGACCGCATCGCGATGCTGGGGCGCAACGGCAACGGCAAGACGACGCTGGCGCGGCTGCTGGCGGGGCAGCTGGCAGCGAGCGAGGGCGGGATGACCGCTTCGGGCAAGCTGAAGATCGGCTATTTCACGCAGTATCAGGTGGAGGAACTGCCCGCGGATTCGACCCCGCTCGAGCTGATGACGCGGGCAATGCCGGGCAAGACCCCGGCGGCGGTGCGCGCGCAGCTGGGGCGGTTCGGCTTTTCGGGCCCGCGCGCCGAATCGCAGACGGCGACGCTATCGGGCGGCGAGCGGGCGCGGCTTGCCTTGGCGCTGGTGACGCGCGATGCGCCGCACCTCCTCATCCTCGACGAGCCGACCAACCACCTCGATGTCGATGCGCGCGAGGCGCTGGTGCAGGCGCTGAACGACTATGCGGGGGCGGTGATCCTGATCAGCCACGACCGGCACATGGTGGAGCTGACCGCCGACCGGCTGGTGCTCGTCGATGGCGGCACGGCGAAGGACTATCCGGGGAGCATCGAGGACTACATCGACTTCGTGCTGGGGCGGAACCAGCCGAAGGGCGATGCGGGCAAGGGCGGCTCGGGCGGCGCCAAGCCGAAGGGCGGGGCGAAGAACCGCGAGGAGATGAAGGCGCTGCAGAAGGCCGTCAGCGAGGCGGAAAGCGCGGTAGCCAAGGCCGAGGCGCGGCTGGCGGCGATCGATGCGGCGCTGGCAGGCAGCGGAAAACCGGCGGCGGATCTTGCGGGCCTGGGCATGGCCGAGCTGGGGCGCCAGCGGCGCGAGGTGGCGGATCAGCTGGCGGCGGCGGAAGCGCGCTGGATCGAGGCGGGCGAGGCGCTGGACGCTTTCATGAACTGAGCGAGGCCTGCATCGCGAGCTTGGCCTCGATCCCGTCCCACAGGCGTTGGAGGCGGGCGTTGACGTCGCCCGATGCGGCGAACGTGCCGATGGGCGCGCGGCGGGCGGCGGTCTGCTCGATGGCGCTGGACATGGGAATCACCGGCCAGCCTGCAGCAAAGCCGGAAAGCACATCACGGTGGAGCTTGCGCCGCCCGTCGTACATCGAAAGCACCGGCAGGATCGGCGGATGGCGCGGATGGTGCGCCAGAATCTCGGCCTGGATCATCGGCAGCGCGCGCGCCGAAAGCGGCGAGGGGGGCAGCGGCACGATGAGGAGATCGGCGGCGGCGAAGACCTGTTCGCTGATCTCGTTCAGCACCGGCGGGCAATCGATGATGATGCGGGCATAATCGGCGGATAGCAGCGCGGCGGTGCGTGCCATGCGCTTGCGCTTGCCGATGCGGGCCAGCGTGGCAGGGAGGCTGCGCATGCTCTCATCGGCTTGCAGCACGCAAAGGCCGGGATAGCGGCTGGGCACGATCAGATCGGCGGGCTTCACGTCCTTGCGGAAGACCGCAGCGGCCTCGCTCTCGGTGCGATCGGGCAAGCCGAGCAGCCAGCCGGCGCCGCCCTGCGGATCGAGATCCCAGAGCAGCGTGGAATGGCCGGAAAGAACGGCCGAGCGCCAGGCCATGTCGACGGCGAGAGTGGTTTTGCCGACCCCGCCCTTCACGCTGTAGACTGCGATGACCGCCATTTTTGCTGCGTTTCCCTTGCGACCTTGCTCATTGTGAGCGAGCGCGCAGGAATCGCAAATGCAATTATGCCGCAGCGCGGCCTCGTCTCGCGACGGGACAGCGAAAATGAGGACAGTCCCCCTCTTTCAGCGCAGCAGGCGCATCCGTTCGCGCAGGATATCGAGGCCGATCCGCTCGACTTCGCTCTCAAGGCAATCGGCGTGGAGAAGCTTGGCGAGGCTGCGCTGCTTCTGGGCGATCAGGTCGATCGCCTGCAGGCTGTCCATGTGCCGCATGGCCACGTCCATATCGCCGCAGAGCGACGCGCCGAGGGACTCGACTTCCTGCGACAGTTCCTCGAGCACCAGCGCGATCTGGCGATGCGAGGCAGTGTTTGCGGGGGCCACTGGAGCCGTCGGGACCATCGGCACGGTTTCCTTGAACAGTCAGGCGGGCAGGCGGATCAGGCGGCAGCGGCGAGCTGGGCCCCGTCGCTGAGTGCGAAGAGGTTGAGCACCATCACCATCTTGTCCTCGATCGCGGCAAGCCCTTCGAGGAAGGGCACCACGCTATCGTTGCCGACGCCCGGGGGCGGGGCCTGCAGCGTCTGATCGGGCACGGTGACGATGTCGCTCACCGAATCGACGATCCAACCGCCGACCTGCTGGCCCAGCTGCGTGACGATGATCGCATGGCGCGGGGTCGGCTCGGTCGCGCGCCAGCCAAGGCGGGCGGCGAGATCGACCACCGGCAGCACGGTGCCGCGCAAGTTGACGACGCCCGCGACATAGTGCGGCACGCGCGGCAGGCGGGTCGTCGGGGTCCATGCGCGGATCTCGCGGATCGACATGATGTCGAGCCCGAAGACCTGGCCCTCGACCTCGAAAGTGATGAGTTCGCGGATCATCGTGGGGGTTCCTTGGAAGCGAAAGGGATCAGTGCGCGACGCGGCGGACGGCGGCGACAAGCTTGGCGGCGTCGAAAGGCTTGACGATCCAGCCGGTCGCGCCGGCTTCGCGGGCGCGGGCCTTCTTCTCGTCCGAGCTTTCGGTGGTGAGCACGAGGATCGGCCGGTCGCGGTGGCGGGTGCCCTCGCGAAGGCGCTCGATCAGGCCGAAGCCATCGAGCCGCGGCATGTTGATATCGGTGATCACGACATCAACCTCGTTGAGCGCGAGCCAATCGAGCGCGGCGAGGCCGTCTTCGGCCTGCGCCACCTCGAAGCCTTGCGTCGAGAGGGCATGGTTGAGGAGTGCCCGCATGCTCGGGCTGTCGTCTACAGTCAGGATTCGGGTGGTCTGGGTCATCGTAGGGCTCGCTTGTTGCAACCAAAGAAAACGGGGTCAGAACAGTTCGACATCGCCGGACGCGCGTTCCGGACGAGTGGTGGGTTGGACCGGCGGGGCAAGGCGGTCCTCGACCGTGCGGCAGCGGATCTGGCCCGATGCCGGGCGGAAATCGACGCGGCGGGCATTGGTGCCGCCAAGGTCCTCGCGCATGACCATGATGCCTTCGCGCTGAAGGAAACCTTGCGCGAATTCGGCATTGGCGGTGCCGATGCGCATCATGTTGCGGTTGACGTTGGCCCCGCCATAGAGGTGGGCGCGCAGGCGCGATTTGCGTGCACCGATGCCCAGCATCTGGTTGACCAGCAATTCCATGAGATAGACGCCGTAATGCTCGTCGACAGCGGTCGTGCCGCAGAGGCCCGCGGGGGGTTCGGCGAGGAGGAAATGGTTCATGCCGCCTACCCGGGCCTCGGGATCATAGAGGCAGGAGGCAACGCAGCTGCCGAGCACGGTCGAGAATTCGACCTGCATATCGCAGCTGACCAGCGCCTGACCCTGCATCACGGTCACGCGCTCGATCGGGCGTTCAAGGGATCCGAGGATACGGCGTTCGAACATCGGATCAGGCCGCCTTGCTGAAGGCGTGGCGGGCAATCGTGCCAATCGGCGCGACGACGCCGGCAGCGCCAAGCGCGATGGCCGCGCGCGGCATGCCGAAGACGGTGCAGGTCGCCTCGTCCTGCGCGATGGTGCGCGCGCCGGTCTGGGCGAGCGCGAGGAGACCTTCCGCGCCATCGGTGCCCATGCCGGTGAGGAGAATGCCGACCGCGCCGGCGCCGACCACTTCGGCGACCGAGTGGAACAGCACGTCGACGCTGGGCAGGTGGCCGGACACGGGCTCGCCCCGGCGCAGGCGCTGGTAGAGGTGCCCGCTGCGGCCGCCGACCGAGAAGTGGCGATCATCGCCCGGCGCGATGTAGTGTCAACACCGGGATAAAAACGGGCCAGGCACCGGTTTAAAAAGGGGCCAGTTGGGTTGAATAAAAAGCCCCATG